>JBDNHE010000114.1:0-16191 GCA_041688945.1 Gemmatimonadota bacterium
CACGTGTGGAGCTATGATTTTGTGTTTGACCGAACCGAGGACGGACGGCAGTTGAAGCTCATGCCGGTGCTGGACGAATACACGAGGCAGAGCCTGGCACTCGAGGTTGAGCGAAGCCTGACCGGTGAGGACGTGGTGGACACGCTGGCCTATCTGTTCCATGTCCATGGCGAGCCGGAGTTTATCCGCTCGGACAATGGCCCGGAGTTCGTCTCCAAGGTCGTGAAGAAATGGCTGAAGGACTCAGGCGTGAAGACGCTCTTCATCGAGCCGGGTAGTCCGTGGGAAAACGCCTATATCGAGTCGTTCAACAGCCGGCTACGCGACGAGTTTCTGAATCAGGAGATCTTCACCAGCCTGACCGAGGCGCAGGTCCTGGCCGAACAGCACAGAGTGTTCCACAATGTAGACCGGCCCCACAGCTCGCTGGGCTACCTGACGCCGGCGGAGTTCGCTGAGCTGGCTGAGGCTGGAGGTTCTACTTCCCCGCGTTGCGGGGAAGCTTCTGACTCCCAAATGGTTGGGGGGCAGGTATTCACACTCGCATAACCCCTGGTACCGAGAACGGGGGCAGGCCAGGACGAAGCAAACGCTTCCATAAGGGCCGTCGGCGGATCGGCAACACCCACGGCCAGCAGACCCGCGAGCATGGTGTCGGACACGTTGATCCGGCTCCCAAGGGCGGCGTTGTCGAGCTGATCTCCGAGGGCCGTGTTGATGGCCAGCAGATGTTTGTGCTGCCGATCATAGGACTCGAGTTCCGCCTTGGCCTCTCCCAACTCGATCAGGAGGCCCTGGACCTGTACAACGGCCTCCTGGTGGTCGGTCTGCGCTGACCACCAGGCATCAATCCCGAGGGCCAGCAGAATCGAGGTGACGACCACCAGCCCCTCGGCCAGGATGCGGGGCCAAGGGATCTTTCCGGTCAAAGCGGCCCTCGATCACGACTGACGGCTGGTGGACTCGTCATGCCGATCCAGCCGCCGAGAGATCCGCCGAGTGATCCGCCTCCGGAATGTCCGTCCCGAAGAACTTCAGGAAGAGATAGAGCACCGCGAGTCCGCCCAGAAGCGCCACGATGTTCGGCAGCCCGAACGCAGTCCCCAGATCTCCGAGGAGCATGGCGACCACTGCGACCACCAGGGCATAGGGCAGCTGGGTCCGAACGTGATCCACGTGGTCACAGCCTGCGGCGGTAGAGGACAGCACGGTGGTATCCGAGATCGGCGAGCAGTGGTCGCCGAAGATGGCACCGGCCAGCACTGAACTGATGGCGCCGAGCAGGATCGAGTAGTGCGCTCCGCCATCGAAGTCACCCCCACCGCCCAGGGAGACCGTGAGCGGAATCACCACCGGAATCAGGATGGCCATCGTGGTCCACGAGGTACCCGTGGCGAAGGCCATTGCCGCCGCCGTGACGAAGATCAGGACCGGCAGGAACTGCAGCGAGACGTTCCCTTCGAGCAGCTGGGTCAGGTACGAGGCGGTGCCGATCTCCTGCGTGACGGCGCCCAGTGCCCAGGCCAGAACCAGAACCGTCATGGCCACCATCATGGCTTTCGATCCGCCCAGGAAGGCTTCGATCGACTCACCCATCGTGAGCAGCTTCTGCGACACGGACAGTATGATGGCGACCAGGACGCCAGCAAACGAACCCCAGAGCAGAGTTGCGAACGGATCCGCAGCGCCCAGAATGTCCATGAGCGAGGCACCGGGTCCCATCGCGGCCGACCCGCTGGCGTAGAGGCCGCCAAGAATGACGCCCACAGCCGTCAGGATGGGGATCGCCGCGTTCCGCCAATGTTGCTTCACGCCGGCCTTGGACTCCATGGCCTCCGACTCGGTGTCGGTGGTCAGCTGCGCACCCGGCCGGAACAACCCACCACCACTGGCAGCCCGGACCTCGGCCCGCGCCATGGCTCCGAAGTCCTTGTTCATGAGCGAAGTCATGAGCACAAAGGCCAGAGCCAGAATCGGATAGAAGAGGTAGGGGATGGTGTGCAGGAACACGGCAAACGGGCTGGAGGCGTTCAGAGCCGCCGCAACCTCGGGCGAGGCGGTGACCGCGGCGGCATCGAGCCCATCCTTGATCAGCGTGATCTCATAACCGACCCAGGTTGAGACCGGCACCATGGCCGCGACCGGAGCGGCCGTGGAGTCGACCAGATAGGCCAGCTTCTCGCGCGAGATCTTCAGCCGATCCGTGATCGGCCGCATGGTGTGTCCGACAATCAGCGTATTGGCGTAGTCATCAAAGAAGATCGCCAGACCCGCAGCCCAGGTGGCGACCTTGCCTCGCCTCGCCGTGCGGGCGAAAGGCACGACGGCCGCGACAATCCCGGCGGTGCCGCCATTCCGGGACACCAGTCCCACCATTCCACCCAGGAGCAACGAGAACACCACAATCGAGGCGTGGGCACTGTCCGCCAGGGCCGGGACGATGAAGGTGTCCATCATCCGCCACATGCCACTGATCGGATTGAATCCGGCGACCGCCATGGCGCCCAACCAGATCCCGGCCACCAGTGCGGTGATCACCTCGCGGAAGAACAGCGCGACCAGGATGGCGAGCAGCGGAGGAAGCAGCGAGAACCACCCGGATGTCAGCGTCGGTTCGACGGTGAGCGACGCACCGCCCACGGTGACCTGGAGCGGAAGTTCGGCCCCCTCCCGAATGGTGATCCCCTGGACCTCCTCCCCCGTGGCTCCACGGATCGTGCCGCTTGCAACTTCGAGCCCGTCAGCCCGCACGACTCGGAATGGAGTCCCCACCTCACCACCGATTCGGATGCTGAAGGGCACCCCTTTCAGAGCCACCGATGGAGCCTCAAGAATCTCCTGAGCCTGAATCGGAGCTGCGCCAACCATCGCAGCAAGAAGTGTCAGCAGTGAGAGTGCGTTCCGAAGTCGGCGCATGGGGTCCTGTCGCGGGTGAGTCTCTGGATTTGGAAACCGGGCGTCACAATGGGCGCAGCGGGGGGGTAAGTAAAGGTTGGGGAGGGCCTTTGTGGCCGTTGACACCCCTGTGCGCCCCGACCATTCTTCGGGCGCTCATCCCCCGGCCCCTCAACTGCACCGGAGCAGCCCTTGAACCTTGTCCGCACGCCCCTCATGGACGAGGCGGCCGTTCGGGATGCCCTCCGTCGGATGGCCTCCGAGCTCATGGAGCGATCCAAGGACCCATCGTTGATCTCTCTTCTGGGGATACGGCGCCGGGGGGATCACATTGCGGTGCTGCTTCAGGCGGAACTCGCCGCCCTTGGAGTAGAGGCTCCCGTGGGCGCGCTCGACATCACTCTGTACCGGGATGATCTGGGCACGGTTGGACCGCGCCCCGTGGTCGGCGAGACCCAACTGCCGGCCGGCGGGATCGACGATCGGATCGTGGTCCTGGTCGACGACGTGCTGCACACGGGTCGAACGATTCGTGCGGCGCTGAATGAACTGAACGACTGGGGGCGCCCGGCCCGCACGCTGTTGTGCGTGCTCGCGGTGAGAGATGGGCGCGAATTGCCGATTCAGGCGGATCTTTTCGGGATGGAAATCGAAGTGGTCCCCCCGCAGCGTGTCGAGGCGGCCGTGCCGGCGATCGATGGCCGACTCGGGCTGGACCTTGTTGAAGTGGCCGGGGAGGCCGAGTGAACGACAAAATCACACCGCTGGGGAAGGATCTGGTTGGCCTTGAATCGCTGACGACTGAACAGATTGTCTCGATTCTCGACACTGCGGAGCCCTTCAAGGAGATCAGCCAGCGCCGGGTGAAGAAGGTGCCGGTGCTTCGGGGAAAGACGATCGTCAATCTCTTCTTCGAACCGTCTACCCGGACGCGCGTCTCCTTTGAGTTCGCTGAAAAGCGGCTGTCGGCCGACACGGTCAACATTGCGGCGAGTGGCTCGTCGGTGACCAAGGGCGAGACCCTGGTGGATACGGCTCGGAATCTCGAGGCCATGAGCATCGACATGGTGGTGATCCGCCATGGCTCTTCCGGCTCCGCCAAATTCCTGGCCGACCGCATCCCCTCGAACGTTATCAATGCCGGCGATGGCCAGCACGAGCACCCGACTCAGGGCCTGCTTGATTTGCTCACCATCCGCGATCATCGCGGCCCGATCGCCGGCCAGAAGGTCTGCATCGTCGGCGACGTCCGTCATTCCCGAGTCGCGCGCTCCAACATTCATGGCCTCCTCAAGCTCGGCGCCGAGGTCGGCGTCTGTGGACCCCGCACACTCCTGCCGGCGGGGATCAGCGAGATGGGCGTGCAGGTATTCAATCGGGTTGAAGAGGCGATCGAGTGGGCCGACGTGCTCAACATCCTTCGACTCCAGTTGGAGCGAATGGAGGGCGGCTATGTGCCGAGTCTGCGCGAATACAATCGGATCTTCGGTGTCTCTAGCGCCCGGCTGGCTGCAGCCGGTCGCGAACTCCTGATTCTGCACCCGGGGCCGATGAACCGTGGCGTCGAGATCGATTCAGACGTTGCTGATGGACCCCACTCCGTCATTCTTGATCAGGTCACCAACGGGGTCGCCGTTCGGATGGCCGTGCTCTACCTGCTTGCTGGAGGCCAGCCCGAGCAGGCCGAAGCCGCCAAGCAGGGCAACTGATTTCAAAGGCGAACCCCACCATGCCCGGTGCAGAGAAGCTCCTTTTGAAGGGAGGGCGGGTCGTCGATCCGTCCCAGAAGCTCGACGACATCCGCGACGTCCTGATTGTGGACGGTCGGGTGACACAGGTTGCCCCGTCGATCGAGGCGCCTGAAGGTGCCAAGATCCTGGATTGTGCCGGAATGGTGGTCACCCCAGGTCTGATCGATCCCCACGTTCATCTTCGTGAGCCGGGGGGCGAGCACAAGGAAACGATCGCGTCAGGTGCGCGGGCTTCGGCGGCGGGCGGATTCACGGCCGTGATTGCCATGCCCAACACCTCCCCGCCCATCGATACGCCAGCAGCGGTCGGGTACGTCCTGGCCGAGGGCCGCAAAGCGAAGTCAGCCCGCGTGCACACGACCGGCGCGATCAGCGTGGGCCTCAAGGGCGAACAGTTGGCGGAGATTGGTGAGATGGTTGCCGCCGGGGCGGTCGCGGTCACCGACGACGGACATCCGGTCATGAATTCCGGATTGATGCGGCGGGCGATGGAGTATGCGCTCTCGTTTGACGTGCCGATCGCCGACCATCCCGAGGACCTGGGGTTCTCGGGCGGCGGCGTGATGAACGAGGGCCTGGTCTCCACCCGGCTCGGCCTGCGCGGCAAGCCGAATGCCTCGGAAGACAGCCACATTGTTCGCGACATTCTGGCGGCCGAGTTTACCGGAGCCCACGTCCATCTGCAGCACGTCTCCACGCGATTAGGCGTCGAGATGATCCGCCAGGCCAAGGCTCGGGGCGTGCGGGTGACTGCAGAAGCGTCGCCCCATCACATGCTGCTCACGGATGCCGCCGTGGATGGCTACCGCACTGAGGCCAAGATGAATCCGCCTCTCCGCTCCGAGGCCGATCGGGCTGCGGTGGAGCGGGGGATGCTCGACGGCACGCTCGACACCATCGCCACCGATCACGCACCGCATCACTACGACGAGAAGGAACAGGCCTTCGATCTGGCGCCGAACGGAATCGTGGGGATTGAGACCTCTCTGGGGCTGATCCACACTCACTTCGTTCTGACCGGCAAGATGGATCTGTCAATGATGGTTGAGCGGATGAGCTGCCAGCCGGCCCGCTGTTTCAAGCTGGACGGGGGGACGCTGGCCGAAGGGTCCATGGGCGACGTGACCGTGTTCGATCCTGCCGCGGAGTGGGAGGTCGATCCGACCAAGTTCCTGTCGAAAAGCCGGAATACCCCGTTCACCGGGTGGAAGCTGACGGGCAAGGCGCGCTGGACGGTGGTCGGAGGCGAGGTTGTGTTCGGCGACTAGGACTGACGCGCCAGAGCTTCAATCTCGTTCCACTGCAGGACCTCCACGCCCTCCGAACCTCCTCTGAGGTTCAGGGCGATGGCCCTCCCCAGGCGCTCGACCCGAATACCGCGGAATCTTTGGAGCGGACCGAGCAGCAGGGGACCCAACCGCGGCCAGATCGCCAGCGTCAGGGCCTGGGACAGCCCGTAGCGATTGGTCGGTGTCAGAATCATCGAGGGGCGGAACAGGCTGAGGCGCTCGAACTGTAGATCGCGCAGACCGGATTCGAGCTCGCCCTTCGTGCGTAGATAGAACGACCGGGATCGGGGATCGGATCCGATCGAGCCGAGCAGCTGGAAATGTCCGACTCCGGTATTCCGGCAGGCCGTGGCAAAGGTGGTGACCATTGAGCAGGCCGTCATACGATGTTGGGTCGAAGATGTCGACCGTGGCCTGGCCGATGCGGTCGTCGGTCAGCCCTTCAAGCGGTCGCCGGCCCAGCAATGTCATCGCTGCCACGTCGGGCATTGCGGCGAGCGCCTGCGCTACCTGGCCACCCACCGCGCCGGTGGCGCCCAGCAGCAAGACGGAATGGCCCGGACTCGCCGCCGTCATCGGCACACCATCCTGGTACGGTCAGGCCCGGTACAGTCGGGGCCGGTGGCGTGTGGGTCGGAGGTCGCAGGCCGTGAGCACTCAAATCCTCGGCCGTCAGTCCCCGTTGATTCTGACTCGGTGTATCGGCGCAATTTTCGATCCTGGTGGCGGGGTGGTGTCCGGTCCTCCGACTCTGCGACCAAACCAATGGATACGCGAAAGGGTCCGGCAGCCTGAACTGCCGGACCCTTTCCACTACTGAGCAACCTGCGGGGGGAGCGCCGGAGCGCTCCGGAACTTCAGAGTGTAGCGACCAGACGGGTCAGTTGACTCTTTACGCGGGCAGCGCGGTTCGGATGAACCAGGCGGTGCGTGGCGGCACGGTCCAGCAGAGATACAGCAGCACGGAGGTGCGTCTGTCCTTCTTCGGCATTCGTGGCGCTACGGACGCGCTTGATCGCGGTGCGGAGAGACGACCGCTTCTTGCGGTTCGCTTCGTTCCAGCGGCGCGACAGGACCATCCGCTTCTTGGCACTTTTGATGTTCGGCATGCTTTCCTCAAAAACAGTACTGGAGCCCATCGAATGGCCCCGTAAATCGCTAAGCCACAAAAAATATCCTGATCTGCTGCAGGGATCAACGGGGTAGGGCGCAGGGCTGGCCGACCCATCAGGGCGTCGGTACCTTGGGCGGCCATGGATTTCGTCCTGTTTATCCCGATTCTGATCGCCTCGATCGTCGTGCACGAGGTCGCCCACGCGTGGCAGGCCCGCCGCGAAGGCGACGATACTGCCGAACGTCTGGGACGGATCACGCTCAACCCGATCCCGCATCTGGATCTGGTGGGCTCGATCATCCTGCCCACGGTGCTCTACATGGGTGGCGGCGTGCTCTTTGGATGGGCCAAACCGGTCCCCGTTGATCCTTCCAAGTTTCGCGATCACCCCTGGAGTGACATCCGGGTTTCAATGGCGGGAATCGTGGCCAATCTCGGGCTGGCGGTCATCCTGACGCTGTTCGCGGCCTCCGTCGCGGCTCTGGGTGGGTTTCTCCCTCAGGGAAGCCAGAGGATCCTTCAGCAGTTCGCCTTCCAGGGCATCTTCATCAATCTGCTGCTCGCCGTATTCAATCTGATCCCGATTCCGCCGCTGGACGGATCCCATGTGATGGCAAAGCTGCTCCCGCCGGGGCTCGCCATCCGATACCAGGCAGCAGGCCGATACGGTTTCCTGATCCTGATGGGTCTGGTCTTTCTAGTCCCGGGGACCTTCGGTGTCCTGTTGACGCCGGTCTACTGGCTGATGGGACTCGCCGACGGTTTCGTCAGGATGTGGATCTGATGTCACAAGGGCTCCTCCCCGTTTCGGGCAGCCCGTTTGTGGCTCCACAGGGGTTCCTCCTGGTCGACCTCGACCGCTTCCAGGGTCCGCTTGATCTTCTCCTGCACCTGATTCGAACGCAGGACATCGACGTCTTCGACATTCCAATCTCGCAGATCACCCACCAGTTTCTCTTGGCCGTCAAGCAGATCAAGTCGGGCGATCTCGACAACGCCGGCGAGTTTCTTGAGATGGCGGCAAGCCTCATCCGGATCAAAGCGCAGATGCTGCTGCCGCGACACGGCGATGAGGAAGACCTGGACCCACGCGCGGAACTGGTGCGCCGGCTGCTGGAGTATGAACAGATCCGGGAGATCTCCGACCGCCTGTCCGTGGCCGAGACGGAGCGCTCCAGGCGTTTCCCAAAGGGGTTTGTCCCGCCACGCCCTCGTCCGAGCCTGGAGGAGACGCCCTTGGAGACGACGTGGGAAGACGTGTTCGCCGCTGCGCTCCAGGTCGAACTCCCCGAACGGATCGATCATCGGCACCGCGTCACTATTCGGCCGGTCGCCATGGAAGACAAGGTGAAGCTGATCCTTGAGCGGCTGAATTCGGCCACCCGCGTAGAGTTCGCGCACCTTCTGGGTGGGTTCGACGGGGTTGAGGCCAAGATGCATGGGGTAATGACCCTGCTCGCGTCGCTCGAGCTGACCCGCCGCCGTGAGATTTACCTGCGTCAGGTCGATCCGTTCAGCGATCTGTGGGTCTACCGCCACCCTGAAGAGGACCGCGTGATGCCCGCCCTTGAAAATGACGCCGAAGAGCATCAGGAAGACATGGAACTGACCGAGACCACCTCGCCCGAAAATGACGTGAACGAGCAGGAGCAGCCGTGAAGGCGAGCCAGATTGTAGAAGCTGTCCTCTTTTCGAGTGACGCACCGCTGAAGGCCGAAGAGATCGCCCGCGCCGACGAGAGCCTCAACGAGGACAACGTCGAAGAGGCGCTGCGCGAACTGCGCACTTCTTACGACGAATCCGAGCGCAGCTACCAGATCGAAGAGGTGGCTGAGGGATTTCAAATCCTCACACGGTCGGAGTTCGCCACCTATCTGGAGCGATTCGACACCGTGCCGCGCCCGTCCCGTCTTTCGGGACCCGCGCTAGAGACGCTCGCGATCATCGCTTATCGCCAGCCGATCGGACGAATTGAGATCGAGTATGTTCGGGGCGTGTCGTCCTCGGGAGTGATTCGAAGCCTGCAGGATCGTGCGCTTGTCGAGGTGGTCGGACGGGCCGAGGGGCTGGGTCGGCCGCTGCTTTACGGGACGACCAGGCGCTTCCTGGAGCACTTCGGATTCTCGTCGCTGACCGACCTGCCACGGCCTGACGAGCTTCCGGTTGTACTGCGGGAGCGGATTCCAATCCTGGAAGACGACGACGAGGAAGTCGGCGATCCCAACCAGCTCTCCCTGGAAGGCGATGGCGCCGGGCCCGCCGATGAAACGGCGACCGATGCCGCCGCGACGCCAGACGATGCGACCGTGGCCGACCCCGGCGACGATGCTCCAGCGGATTCGGCGGAGGCTCCCGAGTCTGAGGATGAAGCCGACCCCGAAGACGAGGCCGAACGGAGCTCCTCTTGAGGCTGCAGAAGTTTCTCTCGCGGGCCGGTGTGGCCTCGCGGCGAAAGGCGGAGGAGATCATCCTGGAGGGAAGGGTTCAGGTGAACGGGGTTGTGGTGACGGAACTCGGAACCCGGATCGACACCGATCAGGACCGCGTTCAGGTGGACGGCAAGGCTGTGGCGATCGCAGGCGTTCGCTGGCTGGTGCTGAACAAGCCGATCCGGGTGCTGACCACGCGCGATGACCCTCGCGAACGAAAGACGGTCTACGAGCTGCTCGATCGCGGAGACGGTCAGTTGCCCTACGTGGGTCGCCTGGACTGGGACACTGCGGGACTACTCCTGTTCTCAAACGATGGCGACGTAGTTCATCGCCTCATGCATCCGAGCTATCAGGTGGAGCGCGTGTACGAGGTCGAGACCGAAGTCCCCGTCACGGATGAGTCGATCGATTCACTCCGAGAAGGCGTCCGCCTGGACGACGGGCCTGCGCGAGCCGAGCGGGTCCGCCGCCTGCGCGGGGAAGGGCACCGAATCGAAGTTGTGCTCCTGGAGGGTCGCAATCGCGAGGTCAGACGCATGCTGGAAGCCGTCGGTCATCCAGTGGTGCGGCTGCGTCGCACGCGATATGGTCCGATCTCGCTACGCGGGCTGCCTGAAGGACTCTGGCGCATGCTCAGCGGCGCCGAGGTGAATGAGATCCGTCGACTGGTTGGGCTCGGCGAGAACGCGAACGAGGGTTGAAAGGAGTGGTGAAGCTCAAATGGAGCTGAAGGGTAAGAGCGTTCTGATCATGGGTGGCGCCGGCCTGGTGGGCCTGGCCGTTGCCCGCCGGGTACTCGAGCAGGGGCCGTCAAAGGTTCTGATCGGCAGTCTGAGACAGTCCGAGGTCGAGACTGCACTCATCGATCTGAAAGCCGATTTCCCGGCCCAGGCCGATATCCTTGAAGGATTCTGGGGGGACCTGTTTGTCCCGGAGTCCATGCGGCTGCGTGACCGGAACGAGGTCTACGCGGATCCGGAGGCCCGAGCCGCGCTGGTGGACGACGTCTACGGTGAGCTGACCCAGGAGGTCCTGGAGCGGTCATCGCTGGGGAAGCTTCTGCTGGACGCCCGTCCGGACATCATCATCGATGCAATCAATACTGCGGGCGCGCTGGCGTACCGAAACGCCTTCCGGGCCGCCTCTGACCTTCGGGCAGAAGCCCGAAGCGGCGGGGCCTCAATTGCCTCGGTCGAGACGCTTCTCGGCACGCTCTATCTGCCCCAACTGATTCGCCACGTGCAGATCGCGCTTGAGGCCATGAAGCAGGTGGGGACCTCGATTTTCGTGAAGATCGGGACTGCCGGTACGGGCGGAATGGGGCTGAATATCCCCTTTACCCACTCCGAAGAGCGGCCCAGTCGCGTGCTCCTGGCAAAGGCGTCACTCGCCGGGGCCCAGACGCTGCTCCTCTACCTGATGGCTCGGACGCCGGGCGCGCCCGCCGTGAAGGAGATCAAGCCGACCGCGGCGATTTCCTGGAAGTCGATCGGGATCGGACCGGTAATGCGTGGCGGACGGCCCATCACTCGCTCGGACTCGACGGGTGCGCTGCCGTTGGAGCGCGCATTCGGCAGCGAAGGCTTCATTGAGACGGATCAGACGCTGGATGGCGTCTTCCTGGATGCCGGCGAGAACGGGCTGTTCTCCCCCTCAGAGTTCGAAGCGTTGACCGCACTCGGCTTGATGGAGTTCGTGACGCCCGAGGAGATCGCCGAGAACGTTCTGCGCGAAGTGACTGCCCACCCGACCGGAAAGGACGTGGTCGCGGCGCTGGATGCCTCGACCATGGGACCGACCTATCGCGCCGGGGTGCTTCGTGGGCAGGTGCTCGATCGGATGGACGAGATGGAGGCCGAAGCCGGCTTTGAGTCCGTCGCCTACGAGATGCTGGGCCCGCCGCGGCTTTCAAAGCTGCTCTTCGAAGTGGCGTTGATCAGGCGCTTCCATCCGACGGTGAAGGGGGCCGCCGAAATGGATGCTGCGGCCATGTCCGGTCAGATCGCCACTCTGATCAATGAGGATGACGACCTGCGCCAACGGATTCTCTCCGTCGGGTTGCCGATTCTGTTACCGGAGGGGGATCGGGTACTGCGAGGCGCGCACGTGAAGGTTCCACCTGAGACGGGGCTGCCGCTCGATCATCCCCGGAACGTGGACAATGGTTGGGTGGATCTGCGTCCGGCGAACTGGGCCCTGTGGAAGGAGCGGTTCGTTCGACTCAGCCGAGAGATTGCCGAGCGTCCCGATCTGAGGGAGGGCTCGCGGGCCGACCATGAACATGGCGACGGGCTTGGGCGAATTCGCCCCGGCCGCGTTGTCGCGTGGATCTTCCGGGTGGAGGACCACGGAGAGCGGATCAAGCGCTGATGGGCCGACTGACCCCTGGAAGCCTGTTGAAGAAGTGGGGCGAGCCGCGTTACGAGCGCCATGGGGCCAGATTCGAGGCGGATCGCCGAAGCCATAGCCGTCAGCTACGTCGAGGCGGTCCAACGAAGAAGATGGCCCCATGCCGCTCGTGGGCACCACCGCGTGAGCGGTGGTCCAAAGGGCGAAGGGGGGTTCGGTGGTCCAGGCTGCGTCTCTCCTCCTCCCCGTAGCTTTCGCTACGCCTCGTCGTCGTTCCTGCCCTGAACACACCGAAGACCCCTTCGCGCGGCCGCACCCCACTTCTTCAACAGCCTTCTAGAGGATCGTACATGAGCCCGATGTCCAATCTCGTCGTACTCAACCATCCGCTGGTGCGGCACAAGCATGCGCTCCTGCGGCAGGTGGACACGCCGACGAAACTCTTCCGGGAACTCACGGACGAACTGGCGCTCCTGCTCGCGTACGAAGCGACCAAGGACCTTGAGACCGAACCGACCGAGGTTGTAACCCCCCTTGAAACGTTCCAGGGGGAGGCGATTGCCGGAAAGAAGCTGACGGTCGTGCCGATTCTGAGAGCGGGTCTGGGGATGGTTCCCGGAGTTCAGCGCTTGATCCCGGGCGTGCGGGTCGGGCACATCGGCCTGTATCGCGATGAGGAAACGCTCCAGCCGGTCGAGTACTACACGAACACTCCCGGGGACGTCGCCGAGAGACTCTTTCTGGTGGTGGATCCGATGCTTGCCACGGGCGGATCAGCGGTGGCGGCCATTGATCTGTTGAAGGCCAGAGGGGCGAAACGTATGCGTCTGCTCTGCCTGGTTGCCGCACCGGAGGGGGTCCAGAGGATGGGGGAGGCGCACCCCGACGTGACCATCTATACGGCGGCCCTGGACCGGCAACTGAACGAGAAGGGCTACATCCTGCCCGGGTTGGGCGATGCGGGCGACCGGATGTTCGGAACGCGGTAGCGGTTCCTCTCGCTGGCCAGAGTGTCTGACCCGCAATGCGGCTTCTCCCCGGATCAGACTTGCCCCTGGATCAGGCTTGTCCCGCCATGGTGTCGCCCGGCGGACGGGGCCAGAATCAAACACCCCCAGGGAGGGGTGGGGGCTTGTGGGATGGCAGCGTGTGTGGGGCTGCCCCAACCCCGCAATCAATCCCCGCGATTCACCTGCTTGCCCCGCCTTCTGCGCCACGTCTCAGGCATGAAGAGCAGAAGCACCGTGAAGATCTCAAGTCGACCGACCAGCATCAGAAAGCTCAGAATCCCCAGTTGGCCGCCGTTCATCCAGCCGTAGTTTTCGGTTGGGCCAACGTTGCCGAAGCCCGGGCCGATGTTGCCCACGGAGACCAGGCTGGCGGTGATGGCGGTTAGGACGTCCATCCCCAGGAAGCCCATGGCGACCGCGCCGGCGAGGGAGAGCAGCAGGTAGAGCATGACGAAGCCGACCACGTTGGCCAGGACTTCCTCACGTACGACGTGCCGGCCCATTCTCGAAACGAAGACGGCCCTCGGGTGAAGGTGCTTCCTCAACTCCATCCAGGTGTGCTTCATCATCAGCAGGTTCCGGACTGCTTTGATCCCACCGGCGGTCGAGCCGGCCATGCCACCCATGAAGATCAGGGTGAAAACCAGGATCTGTGAGGCCGGAACCCAGAGTTCATAGTCGGCTGATACGAACCCGGTGGTGGTGGCAATCGAGACGGCCTGGAACATTCCGTCCCTCAGAGTGGGCTCGAGCCCCCCTGCGGCGGGGGCGCCACCGGCGATCAGGTTGATGCCACCGATCAGGATCCCGAATCCGACCAGCACGGCGGTAAAGAAGCGCCATTCGACATCGCGGAAATAGTCCAAGCGCCCTGTCGCCGCCCGGAAGTGCAGGGCGAAGTTCACGCCGGCCAAGTACATGAAGGCAATCGTCACCCACTGCAGATAGGGGGATGGGAAGGCCGCCATGGAGGCGTTCTTTGTCGAAAACCCGCCGGTGGCGAGCGTCGAGAAGGTGTGGGTGATGGCGTCGAAAGCCCCCATGCCACCCAGCAGGTAGAGGAGCGTCTGGGCTACGGTCAGGCCGGCGTAGACCAGCCAGAGCAATTTTGCTGTCTGTGTGATGCGGGGCCGGAGTCGCTCGGGGGTCGGTCCGGGCACTTCTGCGCGGAAGAGCTGCATCCCTCCGACACCGAGGTAGGGCAGGACGGCGATGGCCAGCACGATGATCCCCATCCCGCCCAGCCAGTGTGTAAACGAGCGCCAGAACAGGATGCCATGGGGCAGGGCCTCGATGTCCGTGAAGACGGTAGCCCCGGTGGTGGTAAAGCCCGACATCGACTCGAAGAACGCGGGGACGAGGCCGCCTGCGGTGCCCGTCAGGAGATAGGGAAGCGCCCCGAACAGCGCTGTCGCGGCCCAGGCAAACGTGACGATGGCGTAGCCCTCACGCGACGTCAGCTCGCCGTCGAGGCGGGTGGAGCGATTCATCGCCACGCCGGCCCCGACTGTCAGCAGCATGGAGATCAGAAAGGGGAGGGCATCCCCGTCTCGATATCCGAGCGACACGCCCAGCGGGACCAGCATGGACAGGCCGACAAAGATCAGGAGCAGGCCAACGACATGAAGGACGTGGCGAAGTGACATCTAGAAGGCTGTTGAAGAAGTGGGGCGAGCCGCGTTACGAGCGCCATGGGGCCAGATTCGAGGCGGATCGCCGAAGGCATAGCGAAAGCTACGTCGAGGCGGTCTAACGACGAAGATGGCCCCTACCGCTCGAACAGCTTTTCGACCGACGCGATCGCGTCGGGGAGTACGAACACGATCACCTCGTCGCCGGGCAGGATCTCATCATCCCCACGTGGCAGGATGATGTCGTCGCCCCGGACGATGGTGCCGATCACGGCGCCCTTGGGGAAGTCCAAGTCGCGGATCGGAGTGCGGATCAGCGTAGATGAAGCCGCGACGTTGAACTCGATTGCTTCGGCGTCGATCCCCTTCAGGGCGGCCACAGTCATGACCCGACCGTGCCGGATGTACCGAAGGATGGCGTTGATGGTCGACATCCTGGGGGAGACGGCCGCGTCGATCCCGACCTTGGGGACGATGGGCAGGTAGTTGAACTTGTGGATCAGGCTCACGACTTTGCGCGCCCCGACGGATTTGGCCAGGAGCGACGACAGCATGTTGGTCTCGTCGTGTCCGGTCGCGGCGACGAAACCGTCGATGCCGGCCACGCCCTCCATCTCGAGCAGCTCCAGATCGGTGGCGTCGGCGTGTAACACCAGCGACTTGGGAAGACGCTCGGCCAACTCCAGACAGCGTCGGCGATCGTTGTCGAGGATCGTGCACTCGACATCATGACCTTCCAGGAGTTCCGCGAGGTACACTCCCTCGGCACTGCCCCCGGCGATCATGACTCGGCGCAGGGTAAAGCGATCGTAGCCAGCCAGCCGGGGGATCTCGACAGCCTCTTCCGTCGGGGCCAGTACATAGAGGTGGTCTCCTTCTTCGATCCGATCGCTACCACGCGGGATCGTGGTCCGCCCATTGCGGACGATGGCGACCGTCACAAAGTGAGACCCGGGGAGGTTCTCGGCGATCTCGGAGAGCGTACGCCCGCAGACGGGCGCGCCCTTTCGGACCTTGAGGCCAACCAGCTGCACCCGACCGTCGGCAAACTGCGCCACATCGGTGGCGGCGGCGCTCTGCAGGAGCTGGAATGTCTCCCAGGCGCATTCGCGCTCCGGATTGATCAGCAGATCAATCCCCAGGGCCTCGCCCGACAGCACTGATCCCTGCTGGTAGTACTCTGGATTGGAAATTCGGGCGATAGTGAATTCAACGCCCATCCGATTGGCCGCCAGGCACGAGATCAGGTTCACCTCGTCACGACTGGTCACTGCGAGAAGGATCTGGGCGGTCTTGGCGCCTGCCTGTTCCAGGACGGGCAGGGAGGCCCCGTTCCCAACGATGGTCAGGACGTCGAGTTGCTGAGATGCGAACTCGGCCCGGTCGGGGTCCGACTCGATCAGCGTAACGTCCTGACTTTCTTCCGAGAGGCGTTCGGCAAGGTGAAACCCGACCTCGCCTGCACCGACTATCAGCACTTTCATGTGCTGAAGCTGACTAGGTGGGGGGGAGGTGTAAAGCCGGACGCCCAAATGGTGATGGACGCCCGGCTCGCTACCTCGACGAATCGGGTCTGCTTCTAGTGTCATGTCACGTTTGTAGTGTCGTAGTTTATAGCGTATCTTGTCGTCATCATCCAAACGGGAGGATTGGCGATGAAGAGGTACGTCGTGACGCTGACCGGAGAGGAGCGGGAAGGCCTCGCCGAACTCAGCTCGAG
>JBDNHE010000115.1:0-7406 GCA_041688945.1 Gemmatimonadota bacterium
CCGGCGGGCAGAGTCCCGGAGCTCTGTCTCGGTGGTCCCTTCCGCGAGCTCCTGGAGGCGGCCGACCAGATAGCGAAGCGCCTCGGCCCTCGGGTCAGGCTCCAGCCCGTGGAGGACGGGCAGGGCGTGGGATGCGAGGCCCCGGACAAGGCGGACGGCTCCAGCCATTGCCCATGTCCCCACGTCGGCCGCGAGCGGGCGACCATCGCCGGCCCGGGCTGAGAGCTCCAGGAGAGCGGCGAGGCGTAGAGACTGCCCCACCATCTTTCCGGCCCAATCTCGGATAGAGGCGTATCTCCCCCCGTCCGCGAGGTGCTCCTCCACTTCGGCCTCGAAGGCGTGGAAGACGGCCAAGGCTTCCGGCTCCAGGCGGAGGACGTGCGGGATCGGTGTTCCGTCCGGCTCTGCCCCGGCGGAGTCCATCTCCAGGAGGCGGCGGAGCGTGCGGGAGTAAGTGTCGGCGGCGGTGGTGTCCAGGCTCGGCACGTCGGCACCCGTGCGGCGGGTCCCAAGCCCGTGCGGAGGTATGCACCATAGGAAGCGGCCCACGAGCCCCTCGGCCCGGAGGGCCTTTCCGTTGGGGAGGTTCTCCAGCACGTCGGGTTGAAGGAGGACGGCCAGGGTCAGGGCCGGACGGCGGACGTGGAGCGGGGGGCGGCCCGTGGAGGAACACCGGACGTGCTCGCCCCCCGGCGGTTGCCTCGGGCTATCGCACCCCGTGGGGGCGGGCCAAACCCCGAGTCCATTCCAGGACGGCCCACCTCAAGGAACGGGGCGAGTCGGCAGGGATGACCGCTACCTAAGCCGAACCCCGCGCAGAGGGTCAGCCTTGGCGAACTCGGTCCCGCCCGGCAGGTAGTAGTAGATGGAGCGGGGATTTCCCGTGAGTATCACGTCCGCGTCAGCGATGGCTGTCGCGAATCGGAGAAGGTCCCGCTCTGTGGTTGGGATGTCCCAACCGCATTCAACCACAAGGTGGGAGGCCTCTTCGTAGATATTGCAGAGCGTACGGGCGGCGGCCATGACCTCCTGCGACGCGGCACGTTGTTCGGGGGTGTACGTACGGGCGATGGCCTGGGGTGTCGAAGGGCTATCAGATCCGGGAACCAAGATCACGGCGAGTATAACACCCACAACGATAACGAGGAGCAGTGTCACGCATTCGGACAGCGTGACCTGCGTGGGTGGCGCACCGACCCCGCAGTGGGGGCAAGTTGGGGCCTTCGTGCTGACTTGTTGGCCGCAGTCGCGGCAAGGCTTCAGGTTCACCATTTGAGAAGTCTTGCGCGTTTCATGCGCGCACCTGTCTGGGGGTACGCCGAACTGAATCTTCCATATCAATCACTCGTTCCGGGGGAACAGTCTTTCCGCTCGACCCCAACAATACAGCCCGGTCCGAGACAATACCACTCGGTTTGGCGTGCCCCCAGCCTGACCACCCGGAGTGGACCAATGGGGTCTACTCTCCTTCGGTTTCGGTGAGGGCGCCCAAACGGGCGAGGATGGAACGTTGTTCGGATGGCTCGGGGGCGGCGGACGGTCGCCAGTTGGGCGCTTCCATACCGGCATCCACAGCCAATTGGGGCGCCTCGAAGCGCCACCAGCCCGGGGGGCGGCTACCCGGGTTCGCACCGACCCACTCCGCCGTGAGCGCAGGCCCCGAGAAATCCCACGCGGCCTGTAGCTGCATGTCGGTGAGGAAGAATTGTTCCGCCGGGTCGGGGTACTCCTCGCCCATTAGCGCCGCTCGTTCCCCGGGGGCGAGCTCCCGGCGGCGTTGGGCTGGTCCCTGTCTTTTTACTCGTGCCATGGTGTAACTCCTTTATTTGATGCGGAGGTGTGCGTTCGCCCCTGGCGCGGGGGCCCTGGTTTCGTTCGGCGGCGCCACGTCGAGCCCGAGCTCCCGGAGCAAAAAACGGAACTGGTCCCTCGCTTTTCTCTCCACGTCCACGCCCGGGTGGGCCTTGGGCTGGCCGAAGCGATCATTGATAAAGACGCCCTCGCGTGCGACCCGGCGCCGCGCCGTCTCTGCCCGGTCCCATGATTCACAACAGCCCTGCAGGAGGCGGACGTGGTGGGCCTCTAAGACGAAGTCGGCCACGATCGAGCGCCACCACGTTCTGCTGTCGGCCGAAAGGTGTTCAGGTGGTTCAACGGCGCGGGTTTTCATGCCAGGATTCCTAGTTGGTTGGGTACATGGTTGCGTGTGCGACTCCCCCCAAATGGTCCATGGATTATGGCGCTCCAGGGATATGCCTCCCCCTACTACCCATGCCCCCCCATGCGTCACCATTTGACAGCTAGGTGCGGTCAAGTTGCACCTCCGAAGAACGCGGCGAGGTCGCCCAGGCAGCGGAGGGCCCTCATACCGAATCCACAGGGGGGGGTGACAGGGGTGACAGGCTTTCCAGTTCCCCGCTACACGCGCGCATATAGGGAAACAAACCGGAAGGTCCGTCACCCCTGTCACCCTGAACCCACAAGTTATTATAGGGCATGGGTTTGCTCGGATTCGTGGTTTCCATCCTCGATCCCGACTCCGAGCCAGAACCGGGCTTGGCGGAGCTTCTCGGAGGCGGGATCGGTCCATTTCTTCCGCTTCTGTCGACATCCCTGGTCTCGGAGCCATTCACCCAGATCGTGCCTGGGCGGGTCGATGCCTTCGCCCGTTGCCCACTCCGCCAGGAGCTCTTGTAGCTCGCCAGCTTGAATCCGCAGGTCGGGCTTGAAGACGAGGCCCACGTCCTCCTGGAATCGGGTGAACGTGTCCTCGGCACGGCGGTAGGCGAGCGTGTCTCGGATGACGGCCTCAGGTTCGGCAAGTCCATATTCCTGCCACGCGAGGCAGCCACGGACCAGCCATGCCATAATGCCGGGAACTTCCGCGGCTAGCGCCTCATCGAGCCCGCGATCTTCGTCCTTCCCGGTGAACGTGTTCACCCACTTCACCACGCGGATGCGGCGCCAGATGCCGGTATCGCGTCCGCTGATTTCGGGTAGGTGGTTTGTCTGGAGCCAGAGCGAATGCGACGGATCGAACGACCACGGATCTTCCCTCATTCGGCGAGCGCGGATCCGGTCCGCTCCGGTCAGGTTCTTCACCGAGGCTTCGGCCAACCTGACGCGGCGGTCGGTCTCGACGGCGACGGCCAGGCGGGTGCGGAAGAGGTCGGCCCGCACGGTGTCGTGTTCTTTGTATTTCGACTCGACCAAGAGCGAGAGGTGGATCTCAAGTGCGTAGGGTCCGAGTACACGCTGGAGCGCGCGTAGGAATGTCCCCTTCCCGTTGCCTCCTGTCCCGTAATGGATGACGAAGATGTGGTCCCGTTGCGCACCGACGAGGGCGGAGCCGGCGACGCGCTGCACGTAGGCACGCACCTCCGGGTCGGGGAACCACTGTTCCATCGTCTGGTGCCAGCGAGGCGCCTCCGCCTCGGCGTCAAATATCACGGGGCAGCGCCGGGTCAGGAGGTCGGGCGGAAGGGCTTGCCGCAGCTCGCCGGTGTGCAGGTCCACCACCCCGTTCTCGACGCCGAGGAGCCAGCCGTCCGCGTCGAGCTGTTCATGGTCGAGCGGTATGCCATCAATGCCCCGTGTAAGGTCTACAAGGCCGGAGATGCCCTTGGCGTTGAGCGTGCGGAACGCGAAGGAGAAGACCCGCTTGGCCGTCTCCGGGTCGGTCTCTTGGCCGGCCTCTGTCTTGAGCTTCCGGCCTACGTCCTTCGCCAACTCCCGCACCCGCACGTCGCGGTGGTCC
This sequence comes from Gemmatimonadota bacterium, assembly GCA_041688945.1. Classification (GTDB taxonomy): domain Bacteria; phylum Gemmatimonadota; class Gemmatimonadetes; order Longimicrobiales; family Gaopeijiaceae; genus Gaopeijia. The sequence continues at coordinate 3,758 of JBDNHE010000115.1, forward strand.
AATATCCAGAACCCATCCTCTCCGCATACCAGCCACAGGGCCCACGGCGGCACGTATCGAAGCCGGTGGCCGTGCATTCGCTCTAGGCGCGCCGCGTTGCCGGTGTCGGTCAACGTCGGAGAATCGGAATCGGCCTCCTCCTCGGGGGTTTCGTTTGCCGGGGGGTACCGACCCCCAGAAACGTCGATCCCTTCGACCTCGTCCACTAGGAGGCGGGGATGCTCCGGCCACTCCTCATTGGGCTCGCTATGCACATCATCGACGGGCTCGAAGTCGTCCAGCCCATGTCCAGCGGCGAGATGATCGGCGGCGTCTTTACCTGCGCGGGCCTGGACGATCTCCACCCCTGCGACGATGCCGGCGAGCGAGCCCGCGATTTGGCGGGCGTGGTCCCGGCCCTGCCCGTTCTCGTCCAGGTCGGCGACGATGCGGACGTGAGCGCCGCGAAGCGTCTCGGAGTACTCCGGCCGCCACTTCCCCGCTCCCATCGGGTTGCACGTCGCGACGCCACCGGCCTTCTCTACCGCGTGTACGTCCTTCTCGCCCTCAACGACGTGGACGAGCTTGTCCATTGCGACCGCTTCCAGCAGGGCGGGGAGCCGGTAGAGCATGCGCCGCACGTCCCCGAGCTTCCACGTCCAGCCACCGCGGCCGTCAGGTCGACGCTGGCGAAAGTCCTTCGGGTGGAAGCGCACCGCTTGGAAGATCAGCCCGCCGTCCTCGTCGGTGTAGTCGTAGGTGTCGACGATCTCGGGCCGGTTGGCGCCGTTCCCGTTCGTGGACGCGACGAAGATTCCGAGGTGGCGGACCAACCGTTCGGCGGCGTCGTTCATCGAGACGCCCCACACCTGAGAGGCGACGGAGACGGGTGATCCGCCGAGCCCGCACCCGTGACACTTGCCGGCGGTGCGTTTCCCTTCTCGAAAAAACGAGAACGACGGGTCGGCATCCTCGTGGTCAGGAGACGGGCATTGCCAGCCGTTGCCGACCTTCCGGGCGCCGAGCGCTCGGGCGAGCTGGTCGGGCGAAACGGCCTCGGCGACGGCGTCGTAGTCGATGACGCCGGCGGACACTGGACTCCTCGAAGCGGTGGACATCACCCGACGCTCTCAGGCTCCACGGAAACACCAGAGGTGGTGGCCCGTTCTTGCGCCCAGTTTTCGAGCTCGTGTCGGCTCCAAGCTACGCGGCCAGGGCCGAGTCGCACCTTAGGCGGGAAGGTCCCCGCCTCGGTATAGCGGAGGACGGTGGATTTTGATACTCCGGCCCATTGGGCCACTTCGGGCAGGCTGAGGAATCGGCGGTGCATGGAGGGCCTCTCGGTGGGGGTGATTTTGCATCGTGCTCCATGAACAAGCACGCGCACCGGGAGGGGGGCAATCTCACCCATGGGGTCCGCGATAGCGCCCATCTAGGGCGGCGGAATTATCTCCCCGCGTCGGCTGGGAAGGGGGCCCCTAACTCAATGAATTGGAAGTCGCAGCCCTAAACGGGGGCTCACTGGCGACGGCCTGGGTCAGCGCGGTTTCCGTTTGCCCCGGTTCGTCCGTTCCCGCTCGGGTTGCAAGCGGCCGTTCACTGCGGCGTAGATCTTTCCACCCTTGCCCGGGTCCAAGAGGTCAGGATGGAACGTGTCGGCCAGTCTCTTCGCGATCGCACGTCGGATGTCGTCGTTGTTGCTGAGCGGCCAGCCCTCGACTTCCACGAGGTGGTCATACACCTCCACGACCCACCTACTGAATAGGCGGGCTTTGGGCCCTCTTTTTCCCGGGACATCCTCCACTAGCAATCGAGTTTTCGGGTGTAGGATATACCCTTGGGCCTGAAGTTGGGCCACAACTGTGTCCGCCGCGTCGTGGAGGTCCCGAAGTCGGTCCTGGGCGAGCTCCAGCGCCTCCACCGCCTCCACGTCCTTGGGCTGGAGGACCGGGCCTTTGGCGTTCCACCACGCAATCAGAGCCCCCAACTGCATCCCCCTCTCGGCGATCTCCTCGGGCGTACCCCACCGGGTCACGAAGGCATGGCGGTCCTGTAGGGTCCCAATCCCGGCAGCGGCCCGTTCTGAGAATGCGGATTCAGCCCGGCTGTATTCGGTCCGCCTCCGCCTCTCGGATTCGTCCAGGCGCTTTTTCGGGCTCATCCTTCGCCCTCCTTGGACGTTGAAACCTTTTCCAGGTAGTCGGCCCACCGCTGGAGGGCCTCGGCCTTCTCGGGCAGGAGATACCGGGCCTTGTCGGCGTTGTAGAGGATGTGCCCCACCGTTCCGAGCGTATGGCCGAGCACGGCGTCCGCCACCTCCGCCGGTACTGTGAGGTCACGGGTGGCGGTGGTGCGGAACGCGGTGCGGAAGGTGTGGACGCTCCACCCCTTCACCTTCGAGCGGGTGCGAAGTCGGCTGTTGATCTTCTGCCAGTTGGTCCAGTGCGACCCTTTGGTCTTGTCACGGCTCGGGAATAGGTGTGGCTCCCCTTGCTCGGTTACCTCCTTGAGGCGCTCCAGGGCGCCGAGGGCCAGCGTCGAGAGAGGTACGAGGCGGGCGTGCCCCGAGAACTTCCGGCCAGCCGCCGGCGGGATGGTCCAGAGCTCGGCGGCGAGGTCGAACTCCTCCCACCTTGCGGCGGCGACGGCCCCGGCCCGTTGGGCGGTGTAGAGGCAAAGCTCCACGAAAGCCCGGGCCTCGGGCCCCTCCTTCCCCACGGCTTTCCGAATCGCTTTCAACTCCTTCCCGGAGAGGTCCCGCTCCCGGGGCACCTCCTTCTGGAGGAATCGGCCGGGACGGGTGGCGGGGTTGGCGTCCACTAGCTCCAGGTCCAAGGCGGCGTTGTAGAGAAGGCGCACAAGGGCAATCGTTCGGTTTGCCGTCACACCTGCCCCTCTGGCGGCGATCTCTTTACCGAGGGCGGCCACGTCGGCTCGGCGAACGGAAGCGGCCGGAACGTTCCTCCAGCGGGGTAGGAGGTCTAGGGCCAGCATCCGGCGGCGCTCCTTCACGGTGCGGGGGCGCGTTTGCGGCTCGATGATGGCGAGGGCCTTCTCGGCCATGTCCCCGAACGTCAGAGCACGGCGGGCGGCAGGGTCGGCCCCTTGGGATACTTCCGCCTTTCGGTCCCGAGCCTTGGCCCGAGCCTCGGACAGCCCGAGAGATGGAAAGGAGCCGAGGGAGTAGCGGCGGTGTGCGCCCCCAGGGGCCCGGTAGCGGAGGAACCAGGCTCGCTTGCCTTGGGGCGAGACGCGGAGCCCGAGGCCCGCCTCCTTCCCGTCGTAGTGCTCCCCCGGCGGGGCCTTCTCAACGAACGGTGCGGAGAGGTCTTTTCGCTTCGCTTCGACCCGTGGCATAGGTCCCCCTTATTTCAATTTGGGCACAGATTGGGCACAGGGATTCCCGGTTTCCGGTGGTATCGCATGGGAACCCCTGAATACAAGAATACCCCGAAAAGCCTTATTTTTCAATGGCTTCTGGGGTATCCATGGGGTGGGGTGGGAGCGTATGAAACTGCCGGGGGGACAACTTAGGAGGCAGCCGCTCTATCCACCTGAGCTACGAGGACAAGGTCTGCCGTTTTCTGGAGCGAACATGAGTGATCACCCCGGGCCAAACTCGCGTCTAGCGGTTCTCTGCTTCCCAACCACCGGCGCCGTTGATCAGACC
>JBDNHE010000116.1:0-7034 GCA_041688945.1 Gemmatimonadota bacterium
CTGCGCGCCCGACGCGACCATCGAACGGTCGCCGGAGGCTCCTCCCGCGGAGACCACCGCCATGGTCACCGTTGCGGATACCGAGCTGTTTGTTCGAACGGTGGGTGAGGGGCCGCCGGTTCTGGTGATTCACGGGGGGCCGGTCCTGGATCAGGGCTATCTGTATCGCGCCCTGGCTCCCCTGGGACGTGAGTGGGAGATGATCTTCTACGATCAGCGGCTCAGCGGTCAGTCGTCCGCGATTTCCGGTCCGGTAAACCTGGACACATTCGTGCAGGACATCGAACTCTTGCGGGCCGCACTCGGGCATGAACGCATCGACATTCTGGCCCATTCCTGGGGCGGGCTGTTGGGGCAGATGTATGCGGCCCGCTATCCGGATCGGGTTCGTCATCTGATCCTGTCAGGTTCGGTGGCTCCGTCGGCCGCGATTCGCATGGATGAGGAGGTCGCCCAGCGGGATGCACAGCGGCCCGATGACCTTCAGGCGATGGAGGAGGTGCGAGGTAGCGCTGCCTTCCAGGAGCAGACACCCGCCGGCATCGAGTCCATGCTCAAGGCTTCGTTCCGGAGTGGATTCCACGATCCGAAGCTGGCTGGATCGCTGTCGTTTCTGATCCCCGAGGACTACGCGGATCGGTCGCGCCAGTTCGGGGCACTCTTCCCCGACCTCCAGGACTACGATCTGACCGGCGAGCTCCCGGCGATCACAGCCAGCACCCTCCTGCTCTACGGCGCAGATGAGCCGGGTGCCACCAGGGGCGGAGTGGTGATGGCCGAACTGATTCCCGATGCGACTCTTGAGACCATCGCGGAGGCCGGGCACTTCCCCTTCATTGAGCGGCCCGAACAGTTCCTGGGGCGGGTCGCCGAGTTTCTCAGAACGGGTCGCTGACTTCATGAAAACCGACCACCCCATTCCGGCCGCCCTCACGGTTGGTGCGATCTACCTGGTGGTCTCCGGATTGCTGGTCAGTTTTCTGATTCTGCTCTCTGCGGTCGGTCTGCCGCCCGTGCTGGCCGCCACCGCGTTCGGCATTCTGGCTGCGGGCTTTCCCATCGCGGTGTTGCTGACGGTGATTCTGCGTCCTCCGTGGACTCGCACGGCTCGAGAAGCCGCGGCCGCCGCCCTTTCGCTCTACTTCCGCTGAGGCGCCGGCAGGGTCAGCTTCCGAGGTCGAACACCGCACCCTGATCGCCGGCGAGACTGCCCTTGAATTCCCCTGTTTTCGACCCGCTCGACCATCTCGTTTACGCGACGCCAGACCTCGCCGGCACGGTGGCCGATCTTGAGAGCCGGTTGGGCGTTTCGATCCGATCAGGAGGGCGGCACCCGGGGTGGGGGACGCGCAATGCGATTCTGTCGCTGGGCGGTCGGACCTACATGGAGATCGTGGGTCTCGACGAGGATCAGCCGGAAGCCGCAGGACGAAGGGTCTTTGGCGTCGATGATCTGACCTCGCCTCGCCTGGTCACCTGGGCGGTGGGCACGGCCGACATCCGCGCCCGCCGGGCGGCGCTCCTTGAAGAAGGCTTCGACCTGGGCGACATCCTGCCCGGGGAGCGCCTCCGCCCCGATGGCACACGGCTGTCCTGGTCGCTGACCGACCCGTATGCGACCCGGTTCGGCGGCGTTGTGCCCTTCCTGATTTCGTGGGGCGATTGCGATCACCCCGGGGCGACCGACGCGGAGTGCACACTGGTACGCTTCCGTGTGCGCCATCCGCTGAGTGTCGGTCTGGAGGCGGCGTTGGGGCGCGCTGGCATCCATGTCCAGGTGGACACGCCCGCGCCGGGTCAGACGGCCGGTCTGACCGCTCTACTGAGGAGGCCGGCCGGCGAGGTTGAGCTGTCATGACGCCAGGCGTCCTCCACCTGTGTACCGACTTGGCCAATCCCGTTTCGAACCGGATCTATGCCCGGATCGGCTACGAACCGGCCAGCGACGTGGTCGACTTCCACATTGTTGAGTCCGAGCACACATGAGGGTCGCCTTTCTGACCACCGATGGCCTGGAGGGCTACCAGATCGATGACGATCGGGTGGTTGCTCCTGCGGCTGAACTGGGGATCGCGGTTCAGTTCGTCCCTTGGAAGGCCGCGACCCGGTGGACCGACTACGACGCCGTCGTGATTCGCTCCGTGTGGGACTATCAGCACGACACGGACGGTTTTCTGTCGTGCCTTGATGGCATTGAGCAGGCCGGCGTCCCCCTGTGGAACCCGACGGAAATCGTCCGCTGGAACATGGAGAAGGGCTACTTGGCCGAGCTTGAGGCGCGAGGTCTGCCGGTGATCCCGTCGCGTTTCGCGCGGCTGGAGTCCGAGGCGCACCTGCGTGCACTGGCCGACGAGATTGGCGGGCCGGTGGTGGTGAAGCCGCGGGTCAGTGCCAGCGGCCAGGACACTTGGCTGCTCAAGCCGGACCAGGACGCCGAACGGTGGGCGACCGCCGCCTCCGCCCTGGTCGACCGGGACGTTTTGCTGCAGCCCTTTCTCTCTCGCATCATGGACGAGGGGGAATTGTCTCTCATCATGATCGATGGCGAGCCGAGTCACATGATTCGCAAGCGCCCCATGAGCGGCGAATTCCGCTCCCAGGAAGAACACGGCGGCGAAGTGGTTCCTGTCGAAGACGAGGGATTCAGGCGCTGGGCCATGGACTTCGTCAGCCGAATCCCGGAGGCCAGCGACCTGTTCTATCTTCGGATAGACGGAATACGTGACGATGCCGGGCGATGGCTGATCGGTGAGCTGGAACTGATCGAGCCCTCTCTCTATTTGCGTTGTGATCCCGCCTCGCCTGGCCGTGTGGCCCGGGCGTTGGCCAACCGGCTTCGAGCGACCGAGCCGGCCACCTGAAACCCGCGATCTGAAACCCGCGACTTTCCGAGGACACCTGGATGAGTGACGAAGCCCTCCGCTACCCGATTGGTCAGCCTGATCTGCGCGATGGTCTCAGCTCCGAGGAACGGGAGGAGATGATCGCTGAGATCGAGCGCTTCCCTTCTCGGCTCAGGAACACGGTCGAGCAAATGACCCATGAACAGCTCGACACACCGTACCGGGACGGAGGCTGGACCGTGCGCCAGGTCATCCACCATGTGCCGGACAGCCATATGAACGGCTATATCCGCGTCAAGCTGGCTATGACCGAAGATACTCCCGCCGTGCGTCTGTACGACGAGCAGATCTGGGCGGAACTCCAAGAGGCGCGCACCGGGGACATTGAGCTGTCACTGCCGATCATCGAGTCGCTGCATCGGCGCTGGGCAGTTTTTCTGCGTAGCCTCTCGGCTCAGGACTTTTCCCGCCCGCTCAAGTACTCGGACGGGCGTACGCTGACCATTGATCAGATCCTTTGCATCTATGCTTGGCATGGCGCGCATCACCTGGCCCACATCACCGGTCTCATGCAGCGTCGGGGCTGGTGACAGCTCTTCTGACGCTCGTAGCGGCACTCTTCGTGGGTGGCCCCCTGGCGCTGGCCACGTGGGCGTTCTTCGATGCGGGCCGCTATCCGCCAGGTCAGTTGAGGGAACGGCGGCTGTGGCAGGGCATGTTACTGGCCTCAGTCCTGAGTGCCTCGGCCGTGCCGGGACCCGCGATTACTTCGGCCGAACGCACGCGGATCATTGAAGGTCCCGACCTTCTTTCCGAGATCCCGATCATTCGGACCGATGCGCCCGACCGCTCCCGCATGTGGGGGTTTGGGCACGTGAAGACCGTTCGCGAAACCCAGGACGGTCGACTGCTTCGCGAAGTCACGCGGGACGTCGTCGATCTACCGCTTCTCCCGCTCCTGCTCGGCCTGGGGTGGCTCTTCCGTGGACGACAACGGATCGCAGAAATCAGTGACGATGAAGAGGCTCTACCTGGCTCCTCGTAGCCCATCCGACCCATCGGTTCGCGTACGGTCATTCCAGCCAACAGGTTGAAGGCATGAATCAGAAACGCAGTCGTCTCCCCCAACTCTTTGTGGCCAGCTACGGAATCTTCTATGGAATCCTGGGTCTTGTGGCGCTCTTCGTGCCGGATCTGGCATTGCGTGGGCTGGGCTGGCCGGCCGAGGCGGAGATCGTCATGAGCTTCGTGGCTCCCGGTCTGCTGGCCGTCGCCGTGATGAACTGGCACGGGCGCACCGCCATCTACGGCGGGATCTACGGCCGCCCCATCCTGCTCGCCAACCTGATGATGGGGGCGACGGCCGGATATCCGCTTCTCGCCGACCAGTGGCAGGCCGGCCTCCCGTTGGGGGTCGTGCTGGGGGCCGTCGTTCTCATGCAGTTTCCGCTCGGTTTTTACATCATGCAGAAATCTCCGGTCTGATCGCGATGTCTGGGGTCTGATCACGATGTCTGGGGTCTGATCACGATGTCTCCAATGAATGAAGGCGGAAAATGCAGAACCGTGGACTGAGTCACCCGACGAGCCGTCGGATCATCGTTGCCAGCCTGATCGCCGTCCTGAGCTCATCGGCCGGATGTACGACGGACGAGGCCGCTCCTCCCGTTGGGGAACGGGTGGGGACCGCGCTGATTGAGGTGTGGCGGAGCGGGGATCGCGTCGCCGCCGAAGACCTGCTCGACGCCGCCGTCGTGTGGGAGGATCGCAGTTCCGGGACGACTGCGCAGGGCTTTCCCGAAGTGGTCGAGTACCTGCTGGGCCTTCACACCTGGGCGGAATCGCTCTTTGTGGACATGGTCTCGATCCAGGCGACCGACCATGCGGCAACCGTCGAGTGGGTCATGGAGGGCGTCACCCGCCCAAGGGACGACCCAAACCGGCAGGCCCACTTCCGTATCGACGGGGTTACGGTCCTTCAAATCGAATCCGGGCGAATCGTCGGCGCGGTGGACTACTCGAATCCGATCGGACTGATTCTGGCGCGCGGCGGGAGAGTGACACTTCCAGATGGGACCGAACTTCAGCGAACCCTGATCGACGATGATGCTGGCGGCTGAACCCGCCGATCAGCTTTCGGCCTGATCAGCTTTCGGTGACGTACGCGGTTATGACCAGGTTGGGGTCTTCCTGGCGGCCGCGTTCGCTGGACAGAAAATCGTAGTAGCCGCATCGGGCAGTGCCGGGGTAGTCACGGCAGGGACTCGGCCGGAATAAGTAGACCGTGCACCCTCGGGTCTCTTCGTCCAGGAACATGCAGGCGGTCTCAAAGATTTTGTCATCACGGTGGCGCAGAACCCGAGTCCCTTTTTCCTCGCCCTTCTTGGTGAACTTCCGGCGGGCCTTTTCCTCGCTGATGACGAGGCCCTTGGCCAAGCGGCGAATATCCGAATCGGTGACCGGGATCTGTGGGTAGGTGCAGCAATAAGCGGGGCACTTCTGACACGAGTAGAAGACCTTCAGATTGACTGCCATCAGGGGCCGGAAGAAGAAGGGAAGGGTGCGGGTGTAGTGTGGCAGAAGTCCCGCTGTATTCGTGCGTCGCTGCATCTGCACCAGCGTCGTTTCTCCTTCTCGCCATAGCGCTGCTATGACTCGGCGTCGCGCCTCCCTGGAGCCGCGCTGCGACACTCTCGGTAGGGACACGGGACTTCTGCCACACTACACTGGCCGCAGGAAAATGCCGGGTCCGGGCGAACGGCGACAGAGCAGCGCCGGATCACGACGCTGGCGTTCACACCCACCTTGGTTGAAGGTTCAGGTGGCGACCAATCCGCACCGGGTGGGCCCGGGCACGACGACAGAGTGGGAAACTCGGAGATGAGACCATGACAGGAAGATTGAAAGGATGCGCCATGGGATTGCGTGGTCTTTGCACCGCCGCCGCACTGGCGCTGATCGCGTTCCCCGTGTCCGCGCAGTCCGGCGTATTCGAACAGGATTGGTCGGTCTCGATCATGCCTCGCATGGGGATCATTCAGCCGGGGGGCTCGGGCCCGCTGGAAGGATGGCAGTCCGAGGGAATGAGAATTCAGGGTGGACCGGTCGGCGGTGTGGCTTTCGAACTGCAGACGCCGATCAAGTGGTTCGCCGTTCGCGGGACCGTGGATCGGTCTCTCAGGAACAACCTGACCTTCGATTCTCAGGACCCTGGCAATCTGGCGCTCAACAACCCGTTCGTCGGCTCCCGAGCGCAGGGCCTTCAGGCACAGTACTCGATGGGAGGTGTGCTCCGGCCCTTTCACAGCTTTCCGATCCGACCCACTGGCCTGGTCGGAATGGGCGTAAGGCACTGGGCCTTTGATCCGGGCAATCTGGTCGCGTCGCTGGTGCCGCGTTTCCCTGAGACGCAGTGGGACCGCACCTGGCACTATGGGGCTGGGCTTGAGTTCGACGCGGCGCCGTTCGTGGTTCGCACCGAAGTCCTTCAGTACCGCGCCCGAGCGCACGACGATCTGGGATCGGCCACCGTCACGGACCGCTTTCTGATGCTTTCGCTTTCGTGGGTCGGCGGAAGCTGACCCCAACGCCGGAGCCGCCCTGGATTTTTCTGGGGTTTCTTGCGGCCACTCAGATCGCAGCGGTCTTGCTCGGGGCCCCGACATTGTCCGGCTTGATCCGGGCGTCGGGGCTCCTTTTTGTCGCGGCCGGACTGGTCTTGCACTACCGGGCAGGCGTTCAGTTTCGCCAAGCACAAACCACGCAGGCGACGCTGGCCGAACCGACCGGACTGGTCACCGAAGGGGTCTTCGGACTGACCCGCAACCCGATGTATCTGGGGGGCGTTCTGATCCTGGTTGGTTGGGCCCTGCTGCAGGGGCATGCGTCGTTGCTTCTGACCGCCCCGCTTTTTGGACTGACCGCCGAGTTGCTCTGGATTCGCCCCGAAGAGCGCCTGCTCTCAGAGGTCTTCGGCGACGAATACGGCGCCTACCGAAAACGCACTCGTCGCTGGATCTGACCAGGGCGGTCTATTGAGAGTTCGCGAGCGACTAGTGTCGTGTCACTCATCGAATGTCGGATAGAGCCGAGATAGCTTGATCCTTGCGTCGGGGGTGGTGAAGCGCCAATTGAGGGTAGCGTTTTGATTGTCTCGGAATTCCTGCCATGCCTGGACCTCGCTGCGAACGA
>JBDNHE010000117.1:0-24034 GCA_041688945.1 Gemmatimonadota bacterium
CCTCGTAGACTGCATTCCTGTGACAGTTTGAACGCAGGAGGGGTGAATGGAAACGGATTTCGTACCGGTGGTTGCTTCCAAACGACGGACATCGTCATGCCTGTTCGCGGCCTCGGTCGTGTTCCTGCTGGCTGCCACGATCTCGAACGGCACGGCGCAGACGCTCGCCGCCCAGACACTCTCCGGGCACGTCACCCTGGCAGGCGACGGTTCGCCGGTCAGTCTGGCGCTGGTTCTGTTGGAAGACGCCCGAGGGGAGGCCGTGGCCCGCACGATGACCCGAACGAACGGGGCCTTTACCCTCGCCTGGTCGGGCGACCCCACCATGTCCGTACGGGCCGAACGTATCGGGCTCGGGTCAGTGGCGGTCCCGGTACCTACGACCACGGCGGGACGCGCGAGCATTGTTCTGCGGCTCTCCCCCACTCCGATTGAGATCGACGGCATTTCCGTTGAAGCGGGCTCACGGTGCCCCCTCGCCGTCAACCAAGCCGGCCTTACCGATGCGTGGGCCGAGTTCCGAGGACTCCTCACCTCGCTCAGGTCACTGGATCGCGAACGTGGGCGTCAGTTCGAGGTGGTGATGTCTGAAGGCAACCGCAGCCTGCGTGGCGAGCCCGAGGGCGAGCAGGTCGTGGATACCGTGATCATGTCCAGGCCGACTCCATTCGTGTCGGCCGGAGCGGACTATCTGGCCGAGAACGGATTCGTAGTTCAGGAGTCAGCGATCGAGGTGATGTACTACGCGCCGGATGCCCACGTGCTACTGTCGGATGAGTTTCTGGGCAGTCACTGCTATCGGTACGGCGAGCAGAATCGGCCAGGCTATACCGTGATCGCGTTCGGCCCCGTCGATCCGAACGCGCCGCTGGATGTCACGGGCATTTTCGCACTCCCCCAGCAGCCCGACCTGCTGCCCCGCATCGAGTTCCAGTTCACATCGCACCCGTGGGGATTTGGCAGCGACCCCCGCCTGGGAGGCTTCGTGGAGATGGCGCCAACCGAGATCGGATGGGTGGTGAGCGAGTGGGAGCTGCGAGTGCCCAATCCGCCACGGATCAACTTTTCGGACCGGGGGCCTGTCCTTACGTCCTACTACGTTTATCGGGGTGAACTGAACCGCTTCATCTTGGGTGAGGGACGCTGAAATGGGCGCATAGCTGCGACCTGATCGAAAGCCGGCGGACACCCGGACATACTGTTGCCCCCCCGTTGCCCGTGTATCGACGGGATCTCGCCGACGATAGGTTTCCGGCACCCTGGTTGTAATCCGTCGCTCCCGGGGATTCCCTCAATCGAGCAGCGGACATGATCCGAGCCTTTCTCTTTGACCCTGCCGACGGCCAGCTCGTGGAGGGAAACGGTGAACTCATCGACACCTGGGCGGCCGCGTCATCCAAGACCATCTGGGTGGTCATGGAGGGCGAGCCCCCTGAGACTGAATCGCGCCTCCTGCGGGAGCGTTTCGGCATTCACCGACTGGCCATCGCAGATGCGTTTCGGGACCGGCACCCGCCCAAGATCGAGCCGTTTGAGGACAGCACGTTCATCCTCCTGAAGGGGCTCGATGCTGCGCCTACATCGGTGGCGCTCGACACCATTCAGCTGTCCATATTTATTGGCGACCGCTTTCTCGTCACCCGCAGTGCGGCGCACTCCGTCAGCACCGCCAAGGTGGCTGCGGAGCTGGTCTCTGGTGCCATCCCACCCGAGGCTCCCGGCGCCGCGCTGGCCCTGCGGGTCTGCCGCGTGGTCGCGGATCGCTTCGAGCCACTGCTCATCTCCATCGAGAAGCGTCTTGAGGAAATGGAGAACGAGCTGCTTCGGGCCCCGAGTGACGATCTTCTCATGGAGCTCGTGAGGCGGAAGGGCGAGCTCAAACGGCTACTGAGAAGCCTCCAGTACCACACCCAGGTTTTTTCGGCGGCCCGGTCGCATATGCCAAAGGAGTTGACCGGACATCAACACGAACTGTTCGATGTCCAGGAACAGTTCGATCGTCTGTTGAGCCTGGTGCGTCTCTACTATGAGCTCACGGACGACCTGATGAGCGGTTACCTGTCGCTGTCTGCGCACCGACTCAATCAGATCATGCAGACGTTGACCATCGTTACCGTGATCTTCGTGCCGATCACGTTCATGGCGGGCGTCTACGGCATGAACTTCGAATTCATGCCTGAACTCGGTTTCCGCGGCTCGTACTTCATTCTCCTGGCGGCAATGCTGGTGGTGGTCGGGGGAGTCCTTTCTGCCCTGCACAAGCGTGGCTGGCTCGGGCGCCAGAAACCGTAGTTGCGGGGTCGTCGGCTCAATGCCTGACGCCATCGGTTGTGCCAGCTGACCCCACCAGCTGGCACTAGCAGTCTATCTTCAGCCCCCGAGAAGGCCCGATAGCTGAGCAGGTTGGACTCGATTCGGTGCTGATCACGGCATCACACTCAAGCCAGGCAGGAGCGCTCCATGACGGTCTTTGTCGTCTCTGTATTGATGGTCATTACGGTCTCGGCCATCTGTTCCCTTAGCGAGGCGTCGATCTACGCCGTGCGTCGCCCCTACATCCGGTCTCTGACCGAGACGGGTAGTGCGGCGGGCCCGGTCCTGCAGCGATTCAAAGACAACATGGAGCGGCCGATCACGGCGATCCTGATTGTGAATACCGCTGCGAACACTGCGGGCGCCGCTGTGGCTGGTGCACAGGCATCTGCCCTTTTCGGACCCGAGTACTTCATCTGGTTCTCCGCCTTGTTCACCCTGGCAGTTCTGATGATTTCCGAGATTCTCCCCAAAATCGTCGGGGTGATTCACAGTCGGCCCATTGCCACCGCCGTGGCGATTCCGTGGAACATCACGATCAAGATTCTGACCCCTGTCGTCTGGACGGTCGAACACCTTTCCAAGCTGCTCAAGCCCTCCGGACGAATATTCTCGGCCCCAGAGGAAGAGGTCATGCAGTTGGCTCAGATCAGCGCCGACGAGGGGAGTATTTCCAGCAACGAGGCGGCGATGGTCAGAAACGTCCTAAGGCTGAACGACGTGACGGCGGGCGAGATGATGACGCCCAGGACTGTCGTGTTTCGCCTCCCGTCGAACATGACTCTGAGCGCGGCGCATGCAGAGGGTGGAGCATGGACGCACTCACGGATTCCGATCGTCGACCCGGATGATTCAGACCGGTGGACGGGCCTTGTGAGGGCCTCTGATCTGTTGGCTGGACTCGCGGCTGGACGCCTCGATGACACCCTGGAAGATCTGGCGAGACCTCTTCACATGGTCTCCGAAGACACGCGGGGTCATGTGCTTCTGGCCCGCTTCATCGAGACGCGAACCCATCTGTTCGGCGTGCGCGACGAATTCGGCGGGATGGCGGGAGTGGTGAGCCTGGAAGACGTGATGGAGTCGGTGATCGGGGCGGAGATTATCGATGAGGTCGACGTGTCGGCGGATCTCCGCAAGGTCGCCAGAGACCGGGCCAAGGATTCGGAGGAAGGGGGAGGTTGATCAGGCGCCTGAAGCGTGGGCGCGACGGAAGGCTGATGCCACGTGCGCGGGGTGCTGGCCTGATCAGATTCGTACCGCGGCCCCACTCACGGTGATGCCCCCTGACTCCGGGATCGACACGTCCAGGCGGCTGGGGCGCCCCATGTCGTCGCCCTGATGGATTCGCAGGGTCGACGGAACCCGGATTAGACCGGCGTCCCTGAGGTACCCTCCCAGGGCGGCCGCGGCGGCGCCGGTGGCCGGATCCTCGACCACGCCGCCCACGGGGAACGGATTCCTTGCATGGATCAGGTCAGCCCCCTCGCGCCAGATGAACTGGATCGTGGTGAGGTCAGCGTCCAGCATTGCTGCCTTCAGCCTGTCGAAGTCGTAGGTCATGCTGACCAGGGTCCGGCGCTCGGCTACGGCGAGGATCAGGTGCCAGGCTCCTGCCCACGCCAGCATCGGGGGGATCGCAGCGTTCAGGTCCTCCGGATGGACCCTCATCGCCCCCATCACCTCCGCCATGAGGGCTGGCGGCACCGGCTTGTGCCGGGGCTCCACCGACGTCAGCGCTGCGGTCATCTGGCCGTCGCGAACCGACGCGACCACCGGGACCTGGCCGACCGAGGTCTCCAGGATGTACTCCCCCTCTCCGACGTCCTCACCGAGCGCAACGCCGCTGGCGATGGTCGCGTGTCCGCAGAACGAGACTTCGGCCAGGGGGCTGAAGTAGCGGATTCGATAGCGGCCCTCGCTCATCTGCTCGAGGAAGGCCGTCTCCGAGTAGCCAACCTTGGCGGCGATGGCCTGCATCTCTTCGGGGCTGGGCAGCTCGGCCCCTATCCAGACGCCGGCCGGATTGCCCCCGGCGGGGTCGTCGGTGAAGGCGGTGAAGCGCTGGAGGTTGGGAAGTGAAGTTGGTGTGTCGCTCAAGGCGCCTCCTGGTTTTGAAACGACCGACTCCTGGTTTCGTTTTAAGATAGAAGCCTGGACCCATCAGGAAGCGTTCCTCGGCATCCTCCCGCAATCGGGTACCTGTATGATCACCCTGCCCACGCCAATCCCGCCAACCTTTCCGTCCGCCACCGCTCGCGCCTCCTTACCGGCGCACGTCGTCCCAGGCCGCGGGCCCGGTTCGTTTGGAATCAGGCGCTGGCTGATCCTTCCGAGCCTCGTGATCCTTTCCGCCTGCGCCCACTCTCCCACGTCTGCACCTCTCCTGCCCCGCCAAGGCCGGGTTCTTGCGGCGGAGACCGAACAGCCCATTGTGGGCGCTCGCGTTGTGATCGGCCCTGGAATGGAGGCCATCACGGACTCACTGGGGCGCTACTCGGTTCTGGTGCCGGACGGCTATTTCGTTGAACAGATCGTGGCCTGGGCGGATGGCCGCCCGCCGACGGTCAGTCGGGTCGGGCCGGAATGTGATCCGACAACACTTGGGCCGGGCGGGCGCTTTCCCATGGACTGCCGGATCTTACCGAGACACCTGCTCTTTCCCGGACAGCTCGACGGCGCCGGGCGCTGCGACGTTGTCGGGCGAGTCGCGTGGCGCGGCGATCAGTCTCCTGTGGCCGGGGGCCGTGTTCGGTGGACTGAGAGCGAGGCATGGCTGCGGACGCAACAGGACGGCTCGTTTCGAATACCTGACGTACCGGAAGGACTGCGCCTGTTTGAAACGCGGGTGCTGGGGACCAATGACGTGTTCAGGATCGTTCCGGTCCAATGTCCGGCCGGGGGCGATGTGTTCGAGGTAGAACTCGACCTGCGACGCGACATCGGCAGGTAGAACGCACCCCTAGCGCAGCTGCAGAACCCGCAGTGGCTTCACTCGACCGCGAATCGGCACTTCACCCAAATCCTGCAGGATCTCGGCCTCCATCCCGGCGGCCTCGACTGCGGCTCGTGAGCTGAGCACCAGGGCATCGAGCTCTTTGGCCATTGCTTCCAGCCGTGCAGCGACGTTTACCGCGTCACCCGTGGCTTTGTATTCCTTGTGATCGACCGCCCCCACGGGACCCACCACGACCTCGCCGAAGTGGACCCCCATGACCACATCCGTGGTCTCGATGCGCCCATCGGCAATCGCAGCCAGAATCAGATCGTGGATCTCCAGTGCCGCCCGGATCGCACGGCGCGCGTCGTCATCGTGCCTCACGGGCGCTCCGAAAATCGCCATGAATCCATCCCCGAGAAGCTGGTGGATGATCCCGCCGTTCTCGGTGACCCTTGGGACGACCAGCTCAAAGAATCGATCAAGGCGCGCGACGACCTCTTCCGGCGATGTCTGCTCCGACACGAGGGTGAAGCCTCGAATATCCAGGAACAGAATGCCGACATCTCGGCGCTCCGGTTTCACTCGCCCTCCGCCGGCGATCAGAGCTTCAACCACCTCGGGCGCGACCTGCTGTCCAAAGAGCGAGACCAGGTCTTCTTTCTCCTGCGCACCGGTGGCGATCCTCCGCAGGCGTCGTCTCAGATCGAAAGCAACGGCTCCGGCAACCAGGGTCGTCATCGCCAGGATCAGCACCTTCTGCAGATAGAACGACAGCGTGCCGAGCGCGGCCAGCTCCGTTGCCAGAAGAACATCTCCTCCCCCGGACAGCACGAAGTCCAGGGTCAGGATCGTGAGCTGCGCGGCGGCCAGTCCGCCGGTCGCCAGCACAATCATGGGCCTCAGCGTCAGGACGCTGACCGCAACCAGCGGAAAATAGAGCCAGGGGGCGGGCCCGATCATGGCGAGCAACGGGGGGTGGAGCGTCTGCCCAGCCACCCAGATGAACCCCGACACGGCGGAAACTTCGACCACGCCCACCAGCAACTCCACGATCGGATTATTGGTCCAGCGCGGACCGCCATGCCGGATCAGGGCCAGAAGGGCGAGTTCTGCAATCCAGACCGCCAGCACGAGTCCGATCACGGCCCAGATCGGCAGCCCGTCGGGGAGCAACTGCACCCCCAGGCTGGGAAGCAGGCCCAGGAACAGGACCACGTTCAGGGTGGCGATGCCCAACACCCACGACATGGTGACCGCACGAAGTCGCATGGATCGGGCCAGCTCACGCCGGATGACTTCGTCCTCACGCGATCCCACTGGAACGCCGAACGCCCCGACCACTTCGGCCGGGGCGTCGGATCCTTCTTCTTTACGTGTCACCGCTAGCGACTGCCCCCGTCTGGCGGATCACCGTTGGACGACGGCTCTGGCACGATGGCGAGCGGAATGTCTCCGAACCCGGACCGCTGAGGATTCTGACGGCCTTCCGTAGCAACGGTCACCGAAGTGGAGACGAACTCGAAGACCTCGGTAAAGGTCACGATGCCGTCGCCATTCTGGTCCCCCTCTCCCTTGAGTCCTTCCAAGAGGAAGTGGGTGAAGACGCCGTGCCCACCCCAGCGCGCATCTTCCAGCGAGAACTCGTTGGTGTCGGCCGCGGTCATCATCAGGCGACGCGACGGTGCAAAGAGCTGCGCAAACGAACCGGCAACCGCATTGCCGTCGGCACCACCGACCACATCACCATCCGCCGTACCCGCTGAGTGACATGCGTCAGCGATCACGATTACACGCTCGGCAGCGATCTGACGGCGCAGCGCCGTCTTCACATCCCACATGGGGAAGCCGGTCGCGGCCAGTGAATTGATGTCGGCGTCGTACGGAAGCAGGTACAGGTTGTCCGGCCGCGAGGGGTCCGGCGCACCGTGGCCCGCATAGTAGATCATGACCAGGTCGTCCCAGTCCGCCTGCTGCAGGAAGACGAAGAGCGCTTCACGCATGGCCGCGCCGGTGGCTTCTTCGTTCGCGAGGAAGAGAACGTGATCCTCTTCGAACGGGCCGGCTGCACTGCTGGTCAGGAACTCGTGGATCGACTCTGCATCAATCTTGGCGTACTCGAGATCCGGGATGTCCTCGCTCTGGTACTCGCTGATGCCGATCACAACAGCCCATCGCTCATCGATGCGTGGTGCAGCGACGGCGCGGGTGATGGATCCGCCGGGGCCGGTGGCCTCAACCATCACGGAGTCACGGCTCATGGGAAGGGTGGTCTCAGCCCAGAAGCGTTGAGCCTGCGCACCGGTCAGCCCAAGCCGGGCAGCTTCGCCGGCGTCGAGTGGCGTCAGGTTGGCCGGCTTGCCTTCCACGGTCACGCCCCGGGTCTCACCGATCACGACACCTTCGAGCCGAACCGGATTGAAGACTGCGTCGGAGCGTTCCCCGCGACGGACAACCCCGAGGCCGCGGGTGGTTCCACCCGTGGAAGGACGGACGTCGGCCAGAAGAATCGCCAGGCCCGGGCCGGGGGCGGCATTGCTCTGCCCCACGGCGTCCTGGACCGAACCCGGATCGGCACGCCAGTAGGAAGCCTCGCGCCATGGCGAAGCCGCCCAGTTGTTGATCAACTCGCCAACCATGGAGGTTTCCTGAACCAGCCGGGTGGTGGCCTCGGTGATGGCTCCGCTCCGAGCAGCCTGGTCAGTTGCCTCGGCGTGCCGGCCACTGGTCACCGCATTCGCGATCACGTTGCCGTCGTCAAGGCGCAGGGCCCGTACGGCCACCTCACTGGTCCCGGTAACCAGGGCGCCAGTCAGCGGATCAGGCCGGGTCGCCCATTCGGACGTGCCCAGAATGATCACCTGAGCGCCGAAGTCGCGGCCCAGTTCTACGGCCGCCTGTTCGTCACCATTGAGCGCAGCCCGCACCAGATCGCGCTGAGCTGCTGATTGAGCCAACGCCGGATCCACAAGTGGGAAGCCGGCCAGACGAAGGAATGAGGTGAGTTCACGAGTGGCGATGTCCGCCTGCCCGTCCTCGGAAATAAAGACCAGCGTCCGCGGGAGGTCGCCCTGGAAGGCGATCTCCTGAGCGGAAATCGCCGGGGCGTTGAAACTCGCCGCCACGACCGCCGCTACTGCGGCAGTGCGTACTGCGATGGAATGGATCCTCATTATTCCCCACCTCCGTTCCGAAGCCGATCGAGGGCACGACGTGCCTCCCGATGGGTCGGGTGTATCTCCAAGGCCGCCGAGTAGTGCTCGATGGCCTGCGCAGTGTCGCCCTTATCCTCGAAGTCGACGCCTCGAGAGAACTCGATGGTCGCCCGAATCGGAATCTGTGCCATGGCTGCCCGCTCTGAGGGCGGGGCCAACGACAGTCGCTCCGTGAAGCGATCAGAGGCTCTAACCAGGATGTCCAGCAACTCCTCTGGCGCTCCCACAAGCTTCTGCACCTCCAGGATTTCGCTGGTTTCCACGTCGACGGCACGCATGTCCAAGCGCATCTCGCCCGAAATCGTCGCCGAACCGAACACCATGTACTGGGCGCCCAGCAGCTTCCCGATCTGAATGGCCGTGTCGTCATCAACCAGACCCGAAACCGCCAACGCCTGCTCCTCGAGCAGCCGCCGCAGATCCTGTCGTTCGATCACGCGGATCCCTTCGCGACCGGACATTTCGGTAATCAGCATTGCCGAAATCGCCTTCCCGAGAGACTCGGAACTGGCGGGATCGGTCAGCATGAAGCCGGTAAAGTCCAGAATTCCCACCGTTGGCAGTTCAGCCGGATCGGGCTGTCCAGCCATCGGATGGGACGTTGCGAGGGTGGCTGCAATCGCCAGAATCCCCGCCATGTATCGGGTCGGTCGCACCTGCTGACCTCCTGCGGATGAAGAGAGGCTCCGGCGGGAGCCCCATCAAAAATCAAGGAATCACTTTTGGGCCACGCGATATTTTTTCTTTGCCGCGCCAAAGGCCCTTACCTAAATTACCGTCCCAGCAAACGGGTGCCAAAGGTTTTTATTGGCTCCCCCATCAGAAGTCTCCCCGCTCCCCGGAAGGAGCTTCCATGTATTTGTCGGCTCGAACCACCCGCCTCATGCTGCTTTTGGCGGCCAGTGCGACACTCTCGGCGTGTGCCAAACGGATTCCAGATGCGAATCCCGACGACATTCCGGCTCTGCGAACCGAACTCGCCGCAGACCCGACAAACGTCACTACAAGCACCCGATTGGGAATCGCTCTATACAAGGCTGAGCAATACACCGAAGCCCGGGATGTTCTGCGTCAGGCAGAGACCAACGGCTCTCAACTGGGAGCCAACTACCTTTACCTGGGCCTGGCCAACGAGGCCATCGGTGAATCGGTACTCGCCCAGGCCGCCTATCAAAGGTACCTGGACACAGGCAACTACGGTCCACTCCTCGATGATATCCGGGACCGGTTGCAACTTCTGGTCCGACAGGAACTTCAGGTCGAGGCACGCGCCGCGCTGGCGCTTGAAGACTCGCTGAGCAACGCTGCGCCCGAGCCACGCAGCATCGCGGTCTTTCCTTTCAGGTTGATCGGAAACGAGGCCATGAGCCCCCTTCGGGTGGCGCTGGCCGACATGATGATCACCGATCTGTCGGTGTCCAACGCACTCACCGTTCTTGAGCGGACGCAGATTCAGAGCCTGCTCAACGAGATGTCGATGACCGACGCGGGGCTGACCGAAGAGGCCACCGGCGCCCGGGCGGGCCGTTTGCTTCGGGCCGAACACGTGGTGCAGGGCGCGCTTACCACCATTGGCCAGAACAACATCCGCTTTGACGCCGAGGTCCTGAACACGGTCCGCTCGACCTCCGCGGGACAGGTCGGGGATGAAGACGCGCTCGAGTCGATCTTTGACCTGGAGAAGGTGGCCGTCTTTCAGGTTCTCGACGTTTTGGGTGTGACACTCACGCCGGCCGAGCGCGAGGCCATCGATGAGAACCGTTCGGACAACCTCCTCGCCTTCCTGGCCTATGGTGAGGGACTTCAGGCGATGGACCGTGGCGACTATCAGGCGGCTTCCGGCTTCTTCAATCAGGCGATCCAGCTTGATCCCGGCTTCACGGCCGCTCAGAGCCAGAGTACCGATGCTGAAGCGCTGGATGACGCGTCGACCACAACGACCACCGCGATTGCCGCAGTGGCGGGCAACGAGCTGTCGAGCAATGGGATCGGTGCTCCGCCCGCGGGTGGCGGCACCGGCGGACTGAGGGGCACCCTCAATGACGTCGGTAACGGCGTGAATCCCACTCCGACCGGGGGCCAGATTGATCTGGGCAACACCGGCGGCGCCGGTGGCGGCAGGGCGGGTGACGGTGGAACCAAGCGTGATCCCGTCCAGGAGTCGGGCGGAAATGAAGGCAAGACTCAACCGACTACCGCCGTCATTCGTATCACGATCCGCCGGCCTGGAGGTCTGCAGTGAGAAGGTCGCTTTTGAGTGCAATCCTCGCCGTGGCAGCGGTCGGTGCGATTTTCGCTCCCGCCACCGCGCAGAACCAGACCATTGCCGTGGAGACCCATTTCCTGGGCTACTCCTTTGACGAGGAGCTCGGCCCGTCGGTCGCAAACCTGTTTCTGGTTCCTGTTGCCTATCGGCTGCAAGCGACGGATGAACTGACCTTTGATCTCTACACGGCATGGGGCCGCGGCCAAGTCGAGCAGAACGACGTGGTCTATTCGCTTTCCGGACTCGTCGACTCTCGCGTCAAGGCAACCTGGAGGGCCCGTGACTGGGCCAGTGTCAGTCTTCAGCTCAACCTCCCCACCGGGAACGAGAGCCAGAATGCAGAAGAGTCGCTGGTCGCCTCGGTGCTTTCCTCGGACCTGCTGGGCTTTCGCGAGTCGAGCTGGGGAACGGGATTCGGGATGACCACGGGCGTCGCCACGGCCACCCGAATTGGGGAATGGGGACTCGGAGTCGGCGCCAGTTACCGCCTGGCCTCGGAATTTCAACCGGTCGCTGACTCGTCACTCGGATATCAGCCCGGAAACGAGATCAGGCTTCGGGCCGGCCTTGATCGGAACGTTGGAGAATCCGGAAAGTTCACGACCGGACTCACCTGGCAAAATTTCAGTGATGACCAGTTGAACGGTCGCAACCTCTTCCAGGCGGGTGGGAGACTCTCGGTGGACGCGTCATACGCCTTCCGTGCGGGATCCAGCACGTGGACCGTCTATGGCGCGGACGTCTGGCGTGAGAATGGTGACCTCTCTCTGGACCTGATCGATTCCCAGGGCGCTCTTGTCGGGGACACGACCCTTGCGACGGCGTCTCAGAATCTGATGATCGGCGCGATTTCGGGAGCGGTTCCGGTGGGTACGAACTACCAACTGCGCCCTTCCGTGGACTTCAAGCGGCAGACTCGTGAGGAGTCGGACGGCACCACGACCGGATCCGGCTGGATGATGGGTGTCGGGGCTGACTTCCCGCTTCGCATCATGGGCGCCTATGACTTCTTCCCGGCCGTCAGATATGTGACCGGCAAGATCGAAGACGGCGCCGGAATTCAGCGAAGTACGAGCGGATTCAGCGGGACGCTCACGTTAAGGTGGAGCTTCTGACGCTCGATTCGCTGCACGACAAATGAATTGGCGTCCGGTCCCAGTGCGGGCCGGGCGCCGATTTTTTTCGGCCAGGCACCGCCCGGGTGCGGTCACCTCTGGCCAGTCATGGAAAACACGCCCGGATCATGGGATCATCGACTCGAATCACGGCATCAACTGAATGCGAATCGCGATTAATACGGGGGGCGGAGACGCTCCTGGCCTGAACGCCGTGATCCGGGCGGTTGTCCTGGCCGCTACGGGTCGGGGTTGGGAAGTCATCGGCATTCGACGTGGCTATGACGGTCTCCTCAACGACGCTCCGGACGGGATCATGCCCCTGAGTCGCGAGCGGGTACGTGGGATCACTCACATTGGCGGCACGGTCCTCGGCACCACCAATCGCGGGGACCCCCTCGCCTGGCCCGAGACTCAGCCCAACGGTTCCGTCACCCATCGCGATCGCGGTGATGAAGTCATCACCCGCCTGAAGAAGCTGGGGGTGGATGCCCTGATCGCAGTCGGCGGGGATGGTTCGTTGCGTATCGCTTCTGAACTGGCGAGCCGCGGACTCAAAGTCGTGGGCGTTCCCAAAACCATCGACAACGATCTTGCCTCTACGGTGGTGACGTTCGGGTTCCACACAGCGGTCCAGACTGCTACCGATGCGATTGGGCGGCTGCACTCGACCGCGGAATCCCATCGCCGTGTGATGGTGGTGGAGTTGATGGGTCGCGAGGCCGGCTGGATCGCGCTCTTCGCAGGGCTGGGTGCCACCGCTGATGTGATCCTGATTCCAGAGATTCCCTATGAGCTGGATCGCGTGTGCGAAAAGATCCAGTCCCGGTACGACGGGGATGACGGCTTCGCCATCGTCGTGGCCGCCGAGGGCGCACGCGAGGTGGGTGGCCAGCCCGTGTTTCTGGAGAAGGAGCCTGCGGAGGGGATGCCGCGCTACGGAGGCGTCGCCGACAAACTGGCGGTCCAGATCCAGGCTCGCACGGGTCGCGAGACTCGGGCGCTGGTTCTGGGACACCTTCAACGTGGCGGCGAACCCGTCGCGTACGATAAGGTGCTCTCGCTGCGATTCGGGGCGGCGGCGGTTAAGCTGGCGGCCGAGGATCACTTTGGTTGCATGGTTTCGCTGGACCCGCCGCATGTGAAAGCTGTGCCATTGAAAGACGCGATCTCCCGGCTGAAGCTGGTCCCCACCGATGGAGATGTCGTCAACACCGCCCGCTCGCTGGGCGTCTCTTTTGGAGACTGAACCTGTTGATCAAGGAGTAGGATGATGCGCTCGATGTTTGTCAGATCTGCCGTGGCCATGATGGCGATTGGAGCTTTCGCGGCTCCTGCGACCAGTCAGGCTCAGACGGCAGACTTTGTGCCGGAAGTGGCTCGTGGGGAGGCGTTCGAGCTTTCCATCCGCAACATCATGCGAGGTTCCGAGCACATCGGATCCGCGCCGGGTGGCGTTCGATTCACCCAGGACGGCGAGTGGATCTACTTCCGCTGGCTGCCCGGTGGATCGGCCTGGGACGCGCCAACCAAGAACTACCGCGTTCGCGCCTCAGGTGGGACGCCGGAAGAGGTGTCCGACGAGCAGATGGAAGAAGCTCAGGTGTCGCTCAACCAGGGTGAACTGTCGGCCGATGGGCGCCAGCGACTCATCAACTCGGGCGGCGACATCTATCTGATGGACGTCCGCTCCGGCGCGACGACTCGGGTGACCGAGACCAGTGAGAACGAGAGCAGCGCCCAGTTCATGCCCAACGGCGGGATCATGTATCGCCAGGGCGACAACCTGTTCTCGATTCACAACGGCATGGTTCGCCAGATCACCGACATTCGCAGCGGCGATCCGCCGCGGGCCGGCGATGAACCGGAGCCCGAAGGCCTCGACAAGTTCCTGCGCGACCAGCAGATCGAGCTCTTCGATCACATCCGGCGCCAGACGGAGCGTCAGGCAGAGCAGGAGGCAGAGCGGGAAGCGGCCACCGCGGACGACAAGCCGGCTCTCTACATCCCGCCGGCCGAGCGTCTGGGAGGGATCGACGGCTCGCCGGACGGAAGCTACGCGCTGGTCAGCTCGTTCATTCCCGCCCAGGACACACGCGACGTGATGGTCCCGGACTGGGTAACCCCGACGGGCTACACCGAGGAGCTGAACACCCGGACCAAGGTCGGCGACGAGTCCAGCACCGGCGCTCTGCGCTTCTACAACACCACGACCGGTGCGTCGACGGAAGTCAGTGGCGAGCCCGATGGCTACACCGGAGGCTCCAGCTGGAGCGCCAGCAGCCAGGGATGGAACGATGCCGGAACACACGTCCTGGTTCAGGCGAGGACCGACGATGACACCGAGTGGGCCCTCTTCTCCATTGAGGGAGCCACGGGAACCCGGACACTCCTGGATCGTCACCGGGACGACGCCTGGGTGGGTGGGCCCTGTGGCTTCGGCTGCGTTGGCTGGCTGCCGGAGAGCAACACGGCCTACTACGCCTCCGAAGCGACCGGTTACGCGCACATCTACAGCATCAACGCTGACGGGACCGGCAAGCGTGCGCTGACCTCGGGCAACTGGGAGGTCCGCGGCCTTCAGCTGCGTGCCGACGAAGAGCGGTTCTTCATCACCACCAGCGAAGACTCCCCGCACAACACGCACATCGGCTTCATGTCGTTCGATGGAGACATCGAATACCTGACGTCGGGTGTGGGCCGCTACGACGGTACGCTTTCGCCGGACGGTGAGCGCATCGCCATCATTCGTGAGATGCCGAATCGCCCGGGTGAGCTCTACCTAGCGGACACGGACGACGCTTCCGACATGGAGCAGATCACCGACACCCCGACCGAGGAATGGAAAAGCTTCGACTGGGTACAGCCGGAGATCATCGACTTCCGCGCCGAGGATGGCACCATGGTTCCGGCCCGGATCTATCGGCCGGAAGACGTGGGCGGATCCGCGAATGGCGCGGCAGTCGTCTTCGTGCACGGCGCGGGATACCTGCAGAACGTGCACAACGGTTGGAGCAACTACTACCGGGAATACATGTTCCACCACCTGCTGGCGGCGCAGGGCTACACGGTGCTCGACATCGACTACCGCGGCTCGGCCGGATATGGCTCCGAGTGGCGCACCGGCATCTACCGCTGGATGGGTGGAAAGGATCTGAGCGATCAGGTCGATGGAGCGCGCTACCTGGTGGCCAACGAAGGCGTCGACGCCAGCCGGATCGGCATCTACGGCGGCTCATACGGCGGGTTCATCACGCTGATGGCGCTGTTCACGGCCGACAACACCTTCCGTTCCGGCGCCGCGCTGCGCTCCGTGACTGACTGGGCGCACTACAACGACGGCTACACCTCGAACATTCTGAACGACCCCCAGGAAGACGAAGAGGCCTATCGCCAGTCCTCACCCATCTACCATGCCGAGAACTTCCGTCCCGATCAGCACCTGCTGATTCTGCACGGCATGGTGGACACCAACGTGCACTTCTCCGATGTGGTGCGGCTGGCTCAGCGCCTGATCGAGTTGGGCAAGGAAAACTGGGAGTTCGCCGTCTATCCGGTGGAGAGTCACGGCTTTGTTGAGCCCACCAGCTGGACCGACGAGTATCGCCGGATTTTCGAACTGTACGAGCGCACCATCTCGGCGCCGGGCTGTACGGCCGGTGGTGGGTTTTGCTCGCTGCCCGGCGGAAAGTAGTTCAGGACTGATCCCGGCGGTCTGACGGACCGTTGGCGAATCAGGGGGTCGATGGCGAGTTTCTTGGCCGTCGGCCCCCTTTCGCGTTCACAAGTATCCAAGAGAGACAGAACAGATGGGACAGATGGATCACCAGATGGAACAGATGGCTGAAATGCTCGGTGGTGGAGGGACCTATCTGGGGCACGTCCTGCCGGGGATCGGACTGGCGCTGATCGCTCTGGTCTGGGTGATCCAGGACTTCCGTGGGGACGGCCGGAACGAAGCAGGCGCGCTGCGCCCCATCCAGGCGGGCCGCCTGATTCCCTGGTTCAAGATCCTGATTCCCGCAGCCATCTTCTGGCAGGAGATTCCGGGACGAGGCTGGTACCCGATGGACATTGTGATGGGGTGGCAGCACGCGACCATCCACGCCACCCTGATCCTCTCGGGTGTGGTCGACCTGATGCACCGTTCAGGGCGGCTCTCCAGCCTCGCCACCTACAACGCCTTTGGTGGGGCAATGCTGGTCGGCGGCGCCATTTTCGTGGGGCACGGAAATCACGACGGAATGTCGACCGTGGCCCACCTGCTCCTGGCCACCCTCTTCCTGACCAGCGGATTGCTCACGCTGCTCGAAGGCTGGAGCCGACAGGCGCTGCGCCCCCTGCGTCAGGCCGCAGTCATGACCACCGGTACATGGCTGGCCACGATCGGCTGGATCATCTTCGGCTCGGGCTGGGATGAACAGTCGATGATCTCCACGGGCTGGGTCTGGCTGTCGTTCTGCTGGAATGCGATGGCCGTGGGGGTGCTCTTTACGGCGCTGGCGATCCTCAAGTCCCGGCGGGCAGCGGCGTAAGGCGGCAGTGATCTCACCCCCGCCGTTCCAGCACTTCGGCGCCGAAACGTGTGCATATCAATGCGAAAGACCGTATCGTGCCGATTCGACCCGTTACGCCGTTCCTTACCTGTACCCGTGAGACAGATGCTGATTCGTCGCCTATTCCTGGGTGCCGCCACCGCGGCCCTTGCGATCCCGGCCTACACGCCGGCCGTCGATGCTCAAATGCTTCAGGCCAATGACCTGGCCCCATTCGAGTACCGCTCCATTGGACCGACCCGCCAGAGCGGCCGGTTCGTCGACTTCGCGGTTCCGATGCAGCAGCCGTACACCTTCTACGCTGTCAGCGCGACGGGCGGACTGTGGAAGACGGAAAACAACGGCCTGACCTACGACATCCTCTTTACGGATCAGTCGGTTCACTCCCTGGGCGCGGTCGCCGTTGCCCCGTCAGACCCGAACATCCTCTACCTGGGCACGGGCGAAGCGAACAACTCGCGGTCCACTTACTGGGGCGACGGTGTTTACCGGTCCAACGACGCAGGCGAGACCTGGACCAACGTCGGACTCCCGGAGTCCCAGCACATCGGCCGCGTGATCATTCATCCGACCGATCCCAACACGGTCTGGGTCGCAGCTCTCGGCGGCCTCTACTCCGAGAACCCGGAACGGGGGCTCTACAAGACCACCAACGGTGGACGGAGCTGGACGCAGACCCTGGCGCCGGTCGTTGAAGGCAAGACCATCGGTGTCGTGGACATCGCGATCGATCCTTCGAATCCGAACGTCCTCTACGCTGCCACCTTCGATAAGGTGCGTGTGCCGTGGTCCTACGACCTGGGCGGACCGGGCAGCCGGGTCTACAAGTCGACCGACGGTGGCAACACCTGGAACATGCTGACCAACGGCCTGCCCACGGGCATGCTGGGTCGCATCGGTGTTGCCGTCGCGGCCTCGAATCCGAACACGGTCTACCTGACCATCGAGAACGCGAACAAAGAGGGCATGAGCGACGCTGATCGCCTTCAGGAGCTCCGCACGCACCAGGCCAGCAGAGGAATGATCGGTGGCGAGATCTATCGCTCCGACGATGCCGGTGCTTCCTGGAGAAAGACCAACGCCGACGACGAGTCGATCGGTGGTGGGCCGGCCTACTACTACGGCCAGATCGACGTCGATCCGAACGATCCCGAGCGTGTATTCGTGCTGTCTGTCTCCACTCTGATGAGTGAGGATGGCGGGCGCACCTGGACCAGGCGTGCACTCGGCTTCGGTGGCGATGACCACGCACTGTGGATCAACCCGAACGATTCCAACCACATGATCCTGGGCTACGACCACGGACTGGGCGTGACCTTTGACCGTGGCGAGAACTGGTACCACCCCGACAATCAGTCGCTGGCCCAGTTCTACTCCATCGGCATCGACAATTCCTACCCCTATCGCATTGCCGGCGGTCTGCAGGACAACGGGTCACACATGGCCTACAACACCAACCCGGCCGGCGGCCCGATCAACTACGAAGATTGGTCGCGTGTGGGCGGTGGTGACGGCATGTACAACGAGTTCGATCACTGCACCGGTCGTTACCTGTACAACGAGTCGCAGTTCGGACCCATCTCGCGTCAGGATCTCTGGACCGGCCAGAGCGCCAGCATCCGCATCCGCGACACCGACATGCGCTGGAACTGGAACGCGCCGATTCTGGTCTCGCCGCATGACTGCGACGTGATCTTCCACGCCGGCAACCGCGTCGTCCGTTCAGACAACCGCGGTGAAAGCTGGGAATACGTCAGCCCCGATCTGACCAAGGCCGACCCCATGACGCTGGCAACCGGTAGTGGCGGCGACGGCAACATTCAGTACGCCACCATCACCTCGTTCGACCAGTCCGAGCTCGACGCCGACATCCTCTGGGCCGGATCAGACGACGGCAACGTTCAAGTCACGCGCGACGGTGGAGACAACTGGTCGCTGGTCAGCGGCAACATGCCGAACAACCCCGAGTACTGGGTCAGCCGTGTGGAGGCCTCGCACCACGTTCCGGGACGCGCGTACGTCAGCATGACCGGAATGCGGCGCGATGACTTCGGAGCTTACGTCTACATGACCAACGACTTCGGAGCCACCTGGACCGACATCTCCAACAACCTGCCCGAGCAGCCGATCAATGTGATCCGTGAGCATCACGACAACTCCGGCCTGCTCTTTGTGGGAACCGACATGCAGGTGTTCACCTCGATCGACATGGGTCGCAACTGGGTGTCGATGAAAAACAACATGCCGACCAACCCGGTCCACGACATCAAGATCCACTCGCGCGAAAACGACCTCATCGTCGCGACGCACGGACGCGGGATCTACATCACCGACATCAGTGGTCTGGCTCAGGTCACCCCGGCCACGCTGGCCCAGGACATCGTCTTCTTTGAGCCCGAGTCCAAGGTTCGCTGGCAGGGTTCGGATCGCATGAACACCGCATCCGACGGCTTCAATGGCGAAAGCGAGCGGATGGCTGTGCCGCTCTACTACTACCTGAACGGCGCCGCCAACGAAGTGAAGTTCGTGGTCTACCAGGGCGAGGTCGCCATCTCCGAGGTGACCGGTGAGGCCGACTCCGGGATGAACCTGGCGTACTGGGGCATGGACAAGCGCGAGGAGCGGAGTCAGGCCCAGCAGGACCAGATGCGCCAGCGGATGGAGCGCTTCGGGCAGGAGATCGATGAGGACCAGATCCGCTATGCCTCAAATCCGGCAGGGACTGGCAGCTACACGATCGCGATGGTTGTGGACGGCGTGGAAGTCGGCCGCCATCGGGCGTCGGTCCTCAAGGACGAGTGGGCGTTGATTCGCCGGTAGTCACGCGGACGCCAACCGAGTCACAGCCGAGTCGGCTGAGATGAAGGAAGGAATCGACGGGGCCGAGGTGGCCGACTCCTCAATGGAGTCGGATTCACCCGGCCCCGTCGTGCGTCCGTCAGGGGCGGGGATTGAATGAACGCCTCCCTTTTCAGGAGGATTGCGGGTCGGTTGCCGCCACACTCAGACGGAAGGTGCGTGAGGATCCCCTGAGCGTCTCGATCCCGTGCGGCGGAAAGGCGGTCAGGCCGGAATTGCCCTCACTCACGTGGCGGCAGCGGGCCGCCGGCTTAGTAGTGCCAGACCAGTGGCCGCCAGATCGGTGGCGTAAGACCGAGCAGCCACAGACGGGTGGCGTCAGGCCGATAGCATCCGGTGAGCGGCCCTCAAAGACCCGATGATCCCGCGTCAGGCGTTCACCACCCTCCAGCGCTTCTCCAGCGCGACGATCGTCAATGCATACACCCCCACAATCACCGCCGGAATCACCACGAACCGCTGATCCGGAAACAGATACCAGGCGGCCAGGCAGAGCACCGTCCGACTCACAGAATGGAAGATCCCGGCCCAGTGCTGAATGATCCACGAGAACGGCATCCACATGAGCCCGGTCAGAATCCCGACCGACAGCGGAAGAGACGTGTAGTCGGCCTGGAAGAATGGAATCGCGATGCTGAAGACCAGAAGCGCCTGCGCCGTGCCCGCAAAGAAGAGCGGGTCGAATGAATTCTTCGGCTGCTTCGTCAGATGCTCCCCCGTAAAGCGTGAGATAAAGAGCGCCAGGTAGACGATGCTGCCCGTTCCGAGAAAGAGCACCCACACCGCCACGGCCGGCTCAAGCAACGCACCGCAAACACCGATCACAGCCCAGACGACCGCGCCTGTGAGTGGCATGGCCAGAAACCGACGGCGGGAGAACTCGGCGCGCTCGGCTTCGAGACTGCGCGACGCGGATGCTTGGGATGTTGCAGATGTCATTCGGGACTCCATGGGGTGGGTCGACGACGATCGCCGCCCGGACAAAGAAAGAGGCCCGCCTCTCGATCAGGAGAAGCGGGCCTCGATTCATGCACTGGCAGCCGTTTCGGCTGTCTAGCGGCGACGGCTTCCAGTAATGCCGGCATCGCCCATCTCACCGGACATGCCGCCTTCGAAATCGTCTCCATCAAACACCAGCCGGACGCTGGCACCCGCATCAGGAATCATGAAGGTGAGTTCCTGGTCATCCACCTGAATGCGGGTCACGCTGGCAGACCCCATCTCGGAGTTCACGAATCCCGTGTAGCCGGCCTCAGCCGAGCCCTCGATGCTCAACTCGGCCAAGAGTGTCATCCCCTGGATCGAGAGGATCATATCGTAGGTCCCGACTGGATTGAGTGCCGGGGGCGGCGGCGGCGCGACCGGCTCAGGCGGCGGGCCACCAGCACAGGCAGCGAACAGAATCGGCAGGGCCAGAATCAGGCCGAGGCGGCGCTTCAACATCGAGGTCTCCTTGGTCACATGCAGCACGAATGGGATAGTGAATTGATACGGTGTGGGGCGGATTGGCGCGAGTCCGGGGGGGGGGCTGAACGGGGGGCCACGCCGGTCTGCTGGGTGGCGGCGCGGCTGACGGAGGTCTCGTGAAAGACTACGGCTCCCTCCCGTCCTCGGATCTCACCCCACCCAACCCGCCATGGGATCGCCCCGCGCCGCAGGCTTTTTTCTACGATGAGCGAATCCACACTCGAGGTCGAACGGATCGGGCGCTTTCTGAAGCTTCGGCTGCACTGGCCCTTTAGTCAGCACGACCTCTCGTTCATCCGATCGCTTCCCGGTCGCCGATGGGACGGAGAACACCGAGTGTGGATCGTACCCCGTTCGGACTCAACCGTGGTGGCATTGCGCCAGCACTTCGGGGACGAGCGCCTGCGACTGGCCGCCACCAAATCGACCCTCCCCCCGCCCCCAGATCCCCACCCCACACTTCTGGAGCGGGTACGCGAGGGGTTGGTTGTTCGTGGCTACAGTCCACGCACTCGCAAAGTCTATCTCGGGCAACTTGAGCGGTTCATTGCCTGGGTCGCCACGCGCAGTGACCGCCCTGGCGAAGTCGCTGGCGAGACCCAGACCAAGGTGACGGGCGAGACCGGGAGCGGGAGCGGGGCGACTGGCACGACCGGGCCCGGGGCGACTGGCGATTTCGTGGAAGGAATTCTCATCGGAGATCAGTCAGAGATCCTGATCCACCGCTATCTCGTCGACCTCGTCGAACATCGAAACGTCTCGCGCAGCTACCACAACCAGGTCGTCAGCGCGTTGCGCTTCCTGTTCGAGACCGTTCTCGGACGCCCCCACCTGGCCATCCGAATCCCCCGCCCCAGAAAGGAGAGGCGGCTTCCCGAAGTCCTCAGCCCCGCCGAAGTCGCAAGACTCCTGACCCGACCCCGAAACCTCAAACACCGCGCGATTGTGGTGCTGCTCTACTCCGGAGGCCTGCGGGTCAGTGAAATCGTGCGACTGCGGCCCGGTGATCTGGACGTCGACCGAGGAGTGCTTCGCGTCAGAGGCGGAAAAGGCGCAAAGGACCGCAACACCCTGCTGGCCCGCCGCGCGATCACCGTGGTCCAGAGCTACCAGGACGCCTACCCCACCCAGCACTGGCTCTTTCCCGGCGCCGACCCCGATCGCCACCTCACCGCTCGCTCCGTCCAACGCGTGGTGACCCGCGCCGGCCAAGCCGCCGGAATCCTCAAACACGTCACCCCACACACCCTGCGCCACAGCTTCGCCACGCATCTGCTGGAGGGCGGCACCAACCTACGGATCATTCAGGAACTGCTCGGCCACGGGAGCGCCCGGACCACACAGATCTACACCCACGTTTCCAAATCGACGCTGGAGTCGGTGCGGAGCCCGTTGGACAATCTGCCCGAGTGAGGGCGGCCGGGACCGTGATCTTTCGCGTGTATATCAGTACTGGTATACTGTATGATTGATGCGAATGCCAAGCCCGTGTTCTGGGTCGGCTCAGCGCGATCTGACCTGCGTGCCTTTCCAGAGGAGGTCCGGACAGACATCGGCTTCGCGCTCTGGGTTGCCCAGCAGGGTGGCCGTCCGGCTCAGGCCAAGCCTCTGAGCGTTGGTGACACGTATCGAGTCGTCTACACAGTTCGGTTCAAGGAAGCGTTGTATGTCCTGCACGCGTTTCAGAAGAAGGCGAAGCGCGGGATCAAGACTCCGAAGTACGAGGTCGAAATGATACGCGAGCGTTTGAAGGCCGCAGAAGAGCACTACGGGAGGCGTTGACCATGGCCATACAGGGGATCGAACGGGGTAGCGGGAACGTCTTTGCCGACTTGGGCCTTGTCGAGGCTGGGGAGCTGGAGACCAAGGCTCAACTGGCGCATCGGATCGATGAGATCATCCGTGGGCGTCACCTCACTCAGGCTGAAGCCGCTGAGGTGCTCGGTGCGACTCAGCCGATCGTCTCGAGACTCATGAACGGGCAACTGCACGGCTTCTCTCTCGAGCGTCTCGTTCGCTTTCTGAACGCGCTGGATCGCGACGTTGAGATCGTCGTCCGCCGTCGGCCCCGAAGTCGCGACCATGGACAGACGCGAGTCAGGGTCGCCGGGTGAGTTCATCATTGTACGACGTTCGATCGGGGTGTAGTATTACTGTACTACTTTTTGGAGACGGACATGGTTCGAAATGTGAAGGTCCGAAAAATGGGTGGCTCCATAGGCGCGACACTCCCCAGCGACTTTGCAGATCGCTTCCACCTAAAAGCGGGTGACGATCTCACTGTCATTGAGACCGCGGACGGAATCCTGCTTACGCCGTTTGATCCCGACGTGTCCGACGCGCTTGAGCTGGGAGCCGCGCTTCAAGCCCGATATCGGAATGCGCTGCGTGAACTCGCGAAGTGACCATCCGGGAGCCTCGCTGGGTGAAGAGGATCGTTGCTGAATCTCTCCACGTGGATCAGTTGCGCGAGCACGGGGGCGGCTTCGGGATATTGAACGAAGGCGCCCTCGACGCATCTATCGCGAGGCCACAGAACAAATTCGGATACGAGCCTGAATCCGACTTCGCGACTCTGGCCGCGTCCTACGGTCATGGCATCTGCTCAAGTCATCCCTTCCGGGATGGAAACAAGCGGACCGCGTTCCTGGTCGCCGCCACTTTTCTCGAACTGAACGGATGGGTGGTCCAGGCATCCGAAAAGGATGTGATTGAGACCTTCCTTAAGTTAGCTACCGGTGAACTAAGTGAAGCCGGACTCGCGTCATGGTTCAGGGAGAACTCGACAACCGAATAGGTTGGGTCCGTTCTCAGACTGCCTCGTCGATGCTCGGCGCGATCGCGGAGTTTGGAATCGAAGCGGTCTGACCGGACGACTTCTGCGTCGGATATCCCCCAAGTTCAGGCGGGATGACGAACACTTGGGTACAGAAAGTGTGAGTTATACGCAATCAGCCTGACGGTATTTGGCTTTAATAAGGTAAGTAGCGAATCCTCGCCCTCCACTCGCCTTCCCCTCCCGGCAACCACAACTCAGGAACCCCGCTGACTCGGCGCGAGTAGGGCGAGCGCCAGGGCAGTGCTCTGGGTCTAGAGCGTCGATGATTTGCCTTCCCACGTCGACGCGAAGTTCTCGGAGTCTCGCGCAGCTAGCTTCGTCCAAGGCAGAAGCGGCGGGATGGCCGCGGGTTCACTTCTGAGTCTCGGACTTCATTTCGACGCGCTCCTTGTTGGGTCCCCTGCCCCACCCTCGTTCTCGGCGAAAAGACCGAAGTTTGAGTCGACGCGGGACGCACAGCCGCGGA
>JBDNHE010000118.1:0-14724 GCA_041688945.1 Gemmatimonadota bacterium
ATCAGCAGGAAGATGACCATGATGGTCAGCCGGCTGGTGCTCTCCATGGCCTCGCGCAGGACTTCGCCACCCAGCTGCTTCTTGAAGAGGGCCAGCACCATGGCGCCGACCGCCCCCAGGGCACCGGCCTCGGTGGGTGTCGCCACCCCCGCGAAGATGCTGCCAAGCACAATCAGAATCAGCGTCAGGGGCGGCATCATGGAGACGATGACTTTGCGCAGCAGGGTCCCCTTGGCCGCCGCCAGAACCTCGGGCGGCAAGGCAGGCACCTCTTTCGGGCGGAAGATCGCCAGGCCGACGATGTAGACCGCGTAGAGGCCGGTCAGGACCAACCCGGGAACCAGAGCAGCCCTGAACAGGTCCCCAACGCTCACGCCCAACTGATCGCCCAGGACAATCAGGACGATGCTGGGCGGGATGATCTGCCCTAGCGTTCCGGACGCCGCGATGGTGCCGAGAGCCACAGATTCACGGTAGCCGTGTCGTAGCATGACGGGGAGCGAAATCAGCCCCATGGCGGTGACCGATGCCCCGACCACGCCGGTGGCAGCGGCCAGCAACGCCCCCACAAAAATCACGCCCAGCGCCAAGCCGCCCCGGACTCGACCGAACAGCAGTCCGATCGTTTCGAGCAGGTCCTCCGCCAGCCTCGACTTCTCCAGGATGGTGCCCATGAAGATGAAGAAGGGCACGGCCAGCAAGGTGTAGTTCGACATGGTGCCGAACGTCCGCTCCGGGAGCGCCGTCAGCAGGATCAGGTCGAAGTCGCCCGCAAACGATCCGATCAGCGCGAACAGCAGTGCGGCGCCCGCCAGCGAAAAGGCGACCGGATAGCCGGTGAAGATCAGGGCCAGTGCCCCGATGAACATCAGGGGTCCCCAGAGCGATCCGTTCATTCCATCGCCCTGGCATCGGAGTCAACTTTCTGACGGGGGGGCCCGCCGACCGTCACGGGCACACCCGCCGGCTCCGGATCTGGCGGTTCGGGCCCCCGTTTCGCGCCATCTCCATCGTTCTCGCCAATCCCTCGAATTTTTTCGAGCGAACGAATCGCCAGAGCGATCCCCTGCAGAAAGAGCAGGAAGAACGACACCAGGATCAGCGCCTTGATCGGCCACCGCGGCAGGCCCCCGGGGTCGGGTGAGACTTCACGGATCAGGAAGGAATTGCGAACCGTGGGATACGACACCCAGAGCATCACGAGCGTGAAGGGGAGCAGAAAGAGCAGCGTCCCGAGCAGGTCGACCCAGCCTTTTCCCTTGTCACTCAGGCGCGAGTAGACCACGTCGACTCGGACGTGCGCATCGACCCGCAGACCGTAGGCCGCGCCGAGCAGGAAGATGACGCTGAACAGATACCACTGGAGTTCATTCAGCGCGTTGGAGCTCAGAGAGAAGCCCACGTAGGGTGTGGCGTACCGGGCGATGGCGTTGAAGGCGCCGATCAGGACCATGAACAGCGCAAGCCATCGTGTGGCACCGCCGATCCGATCGTTCAGCCCTTCGATCCAACTGGCGAGCCGGCTCAGAGGAGGTAGCCTCCATCAACCGGAATCACGGCGCCGGTAATGTGGCGGGCGGCTTCTGAACAGAGGAAAAGCACGACGGCTGACACGTCCTGTGGATCGCCCAGCCGCCCGAGCACACTCATCTCGCGGGCGTTATCGAGGATCTCGGCCGGGACCCGATCGGTCAGTCGAGTGGTCCTGATGTATCCGGGCGCTACGGCATTCACGTTGATGTTACGACTCCCAAGTTCGACAGCGGCGCTGCGGGTCAGTCCAATCACGCCAGCCTTGCTGGCCGCGTAGTTTGACAATCCAAACTCCGAACGAATCCCGTGCACAGAGGCGATGTTCACGATCTTTCCCCCTTCCTGCTCGCGGAAGGTGGGGGATACGGCCCGCAGAAAGTAAAAGCACCCGTCCAGATTGGTTCTGACCACACTTTGCCATTCATCGTCGTCCATGCGCCAGAGGGCGCGGTCGGCTCCGATCCCGGCATTATTGATCAGAATGTGAAGCCCGCCAAGTTCTTGAACCACTTCACTTACGAAGGCGTTCACATCGCGTGACTCTCGCACGTCGCATGGACGGGAGTAGACCCGTACCTCCATCTGGCGCAGCTCGCGAGCCGTGTCCTGGGCATCCCGTCGGGCCGTCGCGCCGTCATCCATGAAGTTGAAAGCGATATGCACCCCGTTGGCCGCCAGATCCTTGGCGATGGCTCGGCCAATACCCGTCGATCCGCCCGTCACGATCGCGACTTTGCCCCTCAACGAGTTCGCGTTCAGAATCGCCTTGGGCTGAGTTTTCGGAACCCCCACCTGTTCGATCAGCTGCTCGACCGCCTCCTCCATGTTCTGCTCTTCAGCAAAGGAGACGGCGGCCTGATCGTCGGAGTCGGGATCTTCGACGCGATTGTTGGGGGTGGGGGGGTCCGGAGCCATTCGGCACTCTACCGAGCCAGGGAAGCTCTGCACAAGTATGGCGCCCCGCGTTGCGCGCCACGGCACGGCTTGCAACGTGCCGCGTCAGTGGCCCACCACCGAAGGGACTGAGGGGAGTCGGAAGGTGATCGTCGTGCCTCTGCCCAGTTCGCTCTCTGCGGACACGCTTCCGCCCATCTGTTGAACGAGGTGTCGCACGATGGCCAGCCCCAGTCCGGTGCCGCCGACTTCCCTGGCCCGAGAGGTGTCGGCCCTGTAAAAGCGCTCGAAAATGCGGGGCAACGATTTGCTTGGGATGCCCGAGCCGGTGTCGATCACCGCGACCGAGATCGCCGAGGGCCCGGCATCCGAGATCCTGACGGCAACCGAAGCTCCATCCGGCGTGTAGCGGCGCGCGTTGTCCAGGAGGTTTTGAAAGACCTGCTGGACGCCCTGAGGGTCAGCCCAGACGACCGCCTCCCCTGCAACCGAGAACGCGACGTCCCGGTTGGGGGTCCCGGCTTGGAGGTCGTCCCAGACCCATACAGCGATCGCTGACAGATCGACCTCTTCGGGACGAGTCACCCATCCCCCGGATTCCAGTCGTGACAGGTCGAGCAGATCGTCGACCAGCATCTGCAGCCGGATGGTGTTCACCCGAATCGAGTTGAGAAACTGCTTTCGGATTTCCTCCGGAGGGTCATCCTCCACCAGGGTCTCAGCGAAGCCCCTCATGGCCGTCAGGGGTGTCTTGAGCTCGTGTGAAGCATTGGCCACGAAATCCCTTCTCACCTGCTCGACCCGCTTGATTGCGGTGATGTCGAGAAAGGTGGTGACCGCCCCGCCCTCATCGAGCAGCCTGGACGACGCGATCAGGTGCCGATCGCCAATCGCGAGCTCGTGAGCGTCAATCGGCTCAATCACCGACCGTTCCAGCAGGGCCCGCAACTGTGGGTGGCGAATGATGGTGCCCACAGGGGTAAAGACCGGCGGCTCGGCGAATTCGAGGAGTTCACGAGCCGCGCGGTTGGTGCGCAGAATCCGGGCGTCGTCGGTGACGCCGATCACCCCTTCAGCCATGCAGTCGATCAGCGCCTGCATCTCGTCCTTGTCACGGGCCAGCTCTCCCATCCGGGCCTGGAGTTCGTCCGTGAGTCGATTGAAGGCGGTAGCCAGATCATCCAGCTCGGCTACGC
This sequence comes from Gemmatimonadota bacterium, assembly GCA_041688945.1. Taxonomy (GTDB): domain Bacteria; phylum Gemmatimonadota; class Gemmatimonadetes; order Longimicrobiales; family Gaopeijiaceae; genus Gaopeijia. The sequence continues at coordinate 3,624 of JBDNHE010000118.1, forward strand.
GGGTGCGTTGGGGAACGCGTTGGGAGAAGTCGCCCTGGGCAAGAAGGGCCGCCCGCTGCGACACCGCCACCAGGGGACGAGCCAGCGCCCGCGACAGCAGGTAGGCGACACCGAGTGCCAGGACCATGGCGATCAGGCCGGCGATCAGTACCGCTCGTCGAGACCGAGCCAACGTGCCCCGGATGCCATCAAGTGGAGCGGAGATGCGGAGCACCAACTCCTGACCATTCCAGTCGACGGCCTCGGCCACGTAGAGCAATTCAACGCCGATCGTGACGCTTCGGCGTTCTGCCACCCCGGTGCCACCCTGCCGCGCAGCAATCACCTCGGGTCTGTTTGCGTGACTTCCGGCGGCCCGAAGTCCCGTGGCCAAAACATCGGAATCACCGATCAGGAAGCCGTCTGCTCCAATGATTGATACGCGGTGTCCGACTCTCTCCGAGATCCGGTCGGCCAGGGCATCAAGATCGGCATCGGAGGGTTCCTGGCTCAGCAGTAGTGAAGAAACGCGTACCTGACGGACCACTTCCGCCTGGGTCAGGTCGAGCAACTGTGTACGCAGCCCGGTGCTCACCAGAATGACGACCAGGACTACAAGGAGCCCGACGACGCCGAAGAATCCCCCAAACAGCGGATGGTGAAGTCTCAAGGCTCAGCCGGCCGGGTCAGGGTCAACATCAGATCAGTTCAGGACTCTTCGCCAGGCACGATCAGCCGGTAGCCGAATCCACGGACGGTCTCGATCCAGTCGCCGGCCTCACCCAATTTGGACCTCAGGCGTCGCACATGCATGTCGACGGTACGCGTCTGGATCCGGTCCGAGACATCCGCCTCTACGTCCCAAGCCTTCTCCAAGAGCTGTCGTCGGCTCTGGGTCCGGCCACGCCGTTCAAGAAGCGCCTGCAGAAGCCGGAATTCGGTGGGCGTAAGGTTCATTTCAACGCCGCCGACCGTCACCTGGTGGGCACCCATGTCCATGCGAACCGAGCCAGCCTTCAAGATTTTGCCGCCTGCCGTCCCCCCCGCCTCGTTGGTTCGGCGCAAGATGGCCTGGCAGCGCAGAACCAGCTCGCGGGGCGAAAACGGTTTGGTCAGATAGTCGTCCGCACCCAGTTCGAATCCGGAAATCCGATCCTCCTGCTCGCGTTTTGCGGTCAAGACAAGCACGGGGAGCTGGCGGGTGGCTGCCTCGCCCTTCAGCTGAGCCAGAACCTCGTCACCCGAAAGCCCCGGGAGCATCCGATCCAACACCACCAGATCCGGGATCTCTCGATGGATCGCCTTGAGCCCCTCGGGCCCGGTCGCGGCGGTTTCGACGCGGAAGCCCTCTCGCGTGAGCTGGTAGGCAATCAACGCGGCGATATCCGGCTCGTCTTCGACGACCAGAACTCGGGGTGTCTGCTTTGGGCTCGGGGCCGTTTCCATTCCGTTCCTCAGGACAGCGGTTTTCATCAGGGCTCCGGGCCTCAGCGGCCTGCCACCAACGCTTGGAGCTCATCCTCGGTGAGTGTTCGATCAGTGGATTTCGCAGCGTCGAAAATCAGGCCGCAAAGCGTTTCGTCGGCGGCGTCATATCCACGGGCCCGCAGCCAGTATTTCACGTTCGAGATGCCCGCCATGGGGCCGATCTCGATCTCCTGCTTCCGGCCCACCATCGACGCCGGAATCCCGGAGTAGATGCGGTCGGCCAGCCAGGCGTCGCCCTTGGCCTCCGCCTTCACGATGGCCGCAGCGTGGACACCCGTGCCGGTGCGGAAGGCGTCACGGCCCACGACCGGGTACGAGTGGGTCAGCGGCACCTGGCACGCCCTCGCCGTCAGCTCGCAGTACTCGGGGAGCATGGTAAGGTCGGCATCGTGCAATCCCATCAGCTTCAGATTGACCAGCATCAGGTCCATCTCGGTGTTCCCTACCCGCTCGCCGATTCCTAGCGCCGTGCCGTGGATTCTCGTGGCCCCCGCGGTCAACGCCGCGAAAGCATTCGCCAGCCCGAAGCCACGATCGCGGTGCCCATGCCAGTCGACCTCGATGTCCTCGCCGGAGGGCTCCACGATCTCTTCGATCACGAACCGCACCAGCGCCCGGGCCCCGTCCGGCGTCGCATGCCCGACCGTGTCCGCCAGGCAGAGACGCTTCGCTCCGCACTCGATGGCCTTGCCGTAGAGCTCCTTGAGCATCTCGGGTCGGGCCCGAGTGGTGTCCTCGGTCACCATCAGCACCGGAAGCCCCTCGGCGACCGCAAAGCTGACCGACTCCTCCACCGCCTTGAGCATGCGCTCGATCGTCCAGCCTTCCGCATACTGCCGGATGGGTGAACTCCCGATGAACGTGCAGGCTTCGATGGCAATTCCGGCCTCCTGTGAGATCTCGGCGATCGGTCGCACATCGGCGATCACCGTACGTGCCGCGCAGTTGGGCGTGATCGACAAGCCGGCGCTGACGATCTCCTTTGCCAGTGCCCGCACCGCCTCTACCGCCCTGGGTCCCGCCCCGGGAAGCCCGATGTCCGCCGTATGGATTCCCAGCTGGTCCATCAGATGCAGGAGTCGGATCTTGTCCCCGATCGGGGGATCCACGACCGACGGATTCTGCAGACCATCCCGCAGCGTCTCGTCGTTCAACTCCACTTTCCGGATTGAGGACCCGTCCGGGATCCCCCCCACGACATTCCAGTCGTGAATCAGTTCCTGCTCGTTCACCAGCCGCCTCCGCGGTACGTGAACCACTGCGGCCCTGGATCAGAGCTCGTCGTAGTTCGCCAGTTTCCAGACGCCATCGTGTTCCAGAAAGACGTCGAATGAGGGCAGTTTGCCCTCGTCACCGGTGTCCCGCCTGCGAACGATCACCTCCACGCGCTTGTGGTACGTGAACGAGTCGTAGACTTCCAGGTCGTTCTCAGCCTCGGGCATGGTGATCGACACCAGCTCGAGGTCCAGTCCGCCGTAGGTCGTCAGAAGCCGACTCAGGCCCTTCTTCTGACCCTTGAAGGCCATTCCCCAGAAGAAGTCGAACGGGGTGTACTGCCCGTCCGGCATCTCCGGCCAGAGCACGGTTTCGTACTCGTGGCGGGAAATCAGAAAACCCCTGAGGGCCTCTTCGTCATTCGCCTTCAATGCCTCCAGAACCGCTTCGACCAGGGCCTCTGGCGTCTGGTAGGTGTTGGCGAGAGGAGACTGTGCGCGGGCCTCACCCACCCACGCCGCACCCCACACCGACATCACCAGCACCACAAGCACTCCCAGACCACGGGACACCCGCCCGAAGATGGCGGAGCCGGCCGTGTAACGCGACCCGTCGAGACTGCTGAGCTTCATGCGATAACCCTTCCAAGTTGTTCATTCGGTCTCCGGCATCTCCGGAATCCGATAACGGAGGGCGCAGGCCAGGCCCGCACCCCCCGCTGATGGATCAGCTCAGTTTCCTGTGGAGTTCGGTCGCGAGTCGGCGCCGTCGATCGTCCAGACGGTCCAGCCCGTGTACCAGGCCTCGGCCAGAGCGGTGCCCGGGGCGACTGCACCTGGGTAGGTGGTTGCCTCAAGAGTTCGCCCGTCCGCAGGGGCGAAGAGGTTGTCGTTGTCCAGTGCCACGCCGCCGAGCGCGAACGGGGTGTAGCCTGCCGGGGCCGCCGCCGGAATCACATTCGGCGGAGCAGCCATCGAACCGAAGCTGAAGGCCGAGGTCGGAAGACCTGGATCGGCCAGCAGGTTGTTGAAGCCGGCTTTGTTGAAGAAGGCCTTGTTCTCGGCCTCGCTGTATCCACTGCAGGCCTCGAAGTTGTCGCCGGTGCCCCCCGCCGACTTGTTGCTCCAGAGGACGTTACCCTCGAAGGACAGGGTCGTCTTCGGCGTGGTTTGTCCCGCCATACGGTTGTTGGCCGCCACGACCGTCGGGGCGTTCTCGACGCAGAAGCCAGCGTCGTCGAAGCCGGTGACGATCGAGTTATAGACGCGGTAGTGCGAACCCTCACGCATCTGAACGCCGCGGTCTGAACCCGAACCGTTGGCGATCTCACCGGTCACGACCGACGAGGCCGCACCGATCATGGTCGCGTTCGCGATCACGGCCGTCGACTGCGGCGAGGCATCGGTGGCCTCACCGTCGTTCGAGAGTTCCATGCCGTTGTCGGCGCGATCAGCGCGCTGCTGGCCGACGATGAACTGGATGAAGCCGCGATATCCGTCCGTGCCATCGACCGAATCATCACCGATACCGGTCACCACAAGGTGGTCGACGGAAACCGTGCCGCCAAAGGGCTCAACGCCATCATCGACGTTGTAGTGGATCTGCAGGTAGGAGATGGTCGTGCCTGAGCCAACCGACTGCAGCGCCAGTCCGTTCAGTTGGTCGGTCGGCGTCACATCGTCGCCGGCAAACTCGATGCGAACCCCCCGGATGATTCCGGAGTTGTCCGTGTCGAGCGCACCCCCGTAGAGGCCGGAGTCACCCTCGCCCTCAGCCTCGGAACCCGAGTTGGTGCGGGCACGACCGTTGACGATCAGGCCGCCCCAGTCGCCACGGGCTCGCTGGCCGCGGGGCTTGTCCGAGGTAAAGACGATGACTTCGCTCGCGGTTGGGCGGCGGTTCTCACCCGTGGCGTCCGCGACCAGCTTGGATCCGCGCGAGACGACCAGGTAGGCGCCGCGCACACCCTGCGACAGGTCGGTCTTGCCGACCACCGTGGTGCCCGGCTCAATGGTCAGCGTCGCCTGGGCACATCCGGCCTTGGCACCGTCCGTGCCACAGTCGCGGCCAACGAAGATCGGCTGGGTCAGGACCCAGACCTTGTCCGAGGTCCAGGTGGTGTTGCTCAGAATGTCTCCGGTCACCTCAACGAAAGTCGCTTCAGCGTCTGGAATCACACCGCTAGCGACCGTCGAGTTTGCGCTGCCTTCGGAATTCGTCGCTGTGACTTGGGCGGTGTAGGTCTGACCGTGCGTCAGCCCCTCAAACACCGAGGTGAGAGCGCTCGCTGCGTTGTCGGTGCGGGCGGTCTCGCCCGGAGCCGTCAGGGTGACGGAGTAGGTCGGCGCCGGGGTACCGGTCGATGCCGTCCAGGTTACGGTGATCGATGTGCCGTCAACCGATACTGCAACGTTCGCAGGTGCCGACGGCGCGCCGTTTGACGGGCCGATCCCGTTGTCCTCGCTGCAAGCGGCGAGTCCGAGTGCGACCACGGCCAGAAGAGCGAGCTTTCGAAGAGACTGCATGGCTGGATTATCTCCGGAATATTTTGAGAGAGCTGAGCGGGAAATCAGAATTCCCACGAGAGTCCGACCGAGAAGGTTCGGCCGGCGGAGTAGAGGCGCTGGACCTGCACGATCCCGTTCGCTTCCTGCTCGAACCGGTATTCAGCGTCCAGCAGATTGGTGGCCTTGAACTTGGCCGTGACCCCACCCATGAGCGGGAAACCGACTGTGGCGTCGAGCGCGTTTCGGGGCTGCTCGAAGATGTCCGGCAGGCCTGAGCCGCCGGCTGCCGTGATCCGCTCGCCGAACCGGTTGAAGAAGACCCCGGCCTCGGCTGCGCCGCGGGTGTAGTTCAGACCGGCGTTCAGGACGTAGGCGGCCTGCCCTTCCAACGCCCGTTTTGCGTTGGTCGGCTGGAAAATGCCCTCCGGGCGGACGTTTACTTCCGAATCGATCCACGAGTAGTTCGCCGACAGGCTGAACTCCTCTAGCCATTCGCTGAGGCGAGCCAGACGGAGTCGGGCGTCGAGCTCAATCCCCAGAACCGTGGCATCGTCTGCGTTCTGGAACGAGTAGGCCGTGGACGCGGCGGAGATGAAGACCTGTTCGATCGGGTTGGTCATCTCCTTCATGAACACACCGACCGACAGTATCTCGCCCGGACTCGGGAAGTAATCGACTCTCAGGTCGGCCGAGACGATGTCGGCGGGAACCAGATCCTGATTACCGAAGACCTGCCGGAGTGATGTGGCTTCGGTGAACTGGAAGGGTGCCAGCTCCCGGAACTCGGGTCGATCGACCGTCTTGCTGGCCGCCGCGCGAACCTTGACGTTTTCGCCGACCGAGTAGATCAGGTTTAGCGAGGGCGCGAGGTCGGTCCGGGCGACCGATGTCAGCTGATTGCCGCGCGAGTTGAGACCGAGGTCATACTGCTCGACCCGCGCACCGACGATCGCCTGCAGGTGGTCGGTGAGCCCCAGATCAACGAGCAGATATCCCGCAAGGCGCTCGTCCGAAGCGTCGTACAGATCTCCGGGCTCAACCAGATCCTTGATCGCAAACTCACCGACGTTCCTGACGTTGGTAACGATGGTCGCACTCTGCAGCGCCGTGTCGATATCGCCGTAGATCCCGGGAAGGAAATCCCAGTTCAGACGACGGGCCGCGAAGTCGCGGGTCCGCTCGCGCCAGGCCCCACCGAACTTGAAGCTGGCATCTCGGTCAAAGAGCTCGAACGGGACGGACCAGTCGAAGGCCGCGCTAAGATCCTTGTCGACCAGGTCGCTCCAGAAGTACCGACCCGAGTCACCGACATCGAGGAGCAGGAAAGGGTCGCCCTCGTCTTCCCGCATGTAGACCGACTCCTGAAGGAGCGGCTCGTCGCGGTCGGCCTGGGCGGCGGTCAGCCGCCACTCGATCCGGTTCTCGCCGAAGAGCTGATGCTCCCCTTCCATCTGGTTCCAGGCCAGAAGCCGCTCGACGAAGCGTAGGCGATCGGCCCGGACCGTGCCGCCGATGTCCTCCTGATTCGCCCCCTCGTAGCGGCGAGCCTCGTCCTCGGTGCTCAGGTTGATCGTGGTCCGAAAGGACACCTTCTGGGTGGGCGAGAACTTGTACGTCAGGTTCCCGATTGCTCCCCATGAGATGTCGCGCGTGCCCCGGTTGAACACGTAGTCCACATTCGGATCCCGCTGATCGGCGGGGATGGCGGGGTTGAAGCCCGACGCCCGCCATTTGCGTTCGATCTCGTTGTTGCGGATGCCGTAGTGGTCCGAATAGGTCCCGGCCAGGAAGTAACCGAGTTCGCGGTCCTGGTCGTCTCCCATAAGGAACGACCCACCCACGGACAGGTTGAAGCTCCGGTTGATCGGTGTGGTCTGCATGACCGGTGTGAAGGGCCGGCTCAGAGCCTGGAAGGCCTGGCCGATCTCGAGCAGCTCGGAGTTATTGCTTGGCAGGCGCTCACCTGACGAAATGCCACCGAGCAGCCGCTCGACCACCGCGGGCTGCGCGCGGGTGCCGTCATCGAAGCCGGTCCAGTCACGCCCGCCGCCCACGTAGGTCATGAACCCGTCCTTGAAGGCCGAGTTGCTGTTGAACGACGAGGACACGCCGGCGCGCATCACAAAGCGATTGGGGAAGTCCTGGGTCCGGATCTGGACCGAACCGCCGGAGAAATCGGCCGGCAGGTCGGGTGAGTATGACTTCTGGGTCGTCAGGCTCTCGAGGAAGCCAGCAGGGAAGAGGTCGAGCGGCACCACCTCGCGTTCCGGCTCCGGCGAGGGGAGCGACGACCCGTTCAGCGACGTCTGCGAATAGCGCCCACCCAGGCCCCGCACGAAGACGTACTTCCCGTCGGTCACCGTCACGCCCGCCATTCGCTGCGCTACATCGGCTGCATCCGAGTCCGGACGGCGGCTGATCTCGCTGGCGCCAACCACTTCGACCATGGAACTCGAGGACCGTCTCGTGTTCAGGACTGCCGCGACGCTCCCCTTCTCCGCAGTGGCCGAAACCGTGATGCCGGACAGTTCGAGCGCGGATTCCTCGATGGTGATGTCCAGGGCGGACATCTGATTCGCGTTGACCGGGACATCGGTGACGGTCTTGGTGGCGTATCCCAGCGACTCGACCGTGATCGAAACGAGCCCGACGGAGACGTTCGGCAGAATGAAGCGGCCGTTGAGGTCACTCAGCGTTCCGGCGGAACCGTCAGCCAGGCGCACAACCGCGCCCGAGACGGGACCAGAACTTGTTCCGTTCAGGACTCGTCCGATGATCCGTCCGGTCTCCTGTGCCGAAAGGGAGACTGGAGCCGCCAACAGAAGAGCGAGAAGTGCGAGGCGCTTGATGTGCTGAGCCATTGTCACCAGATCCTGAGTCACGAATCAGCCGCCGAGACCAGTATGGTCTGCGACCGACGCATTCAACCTGAGCGATGCGTGCAACTAGATTCGTTTGGTCCGGTAACAGAGAAGGGCTTTGATCGTCACAAACGCGTAAAACTCTGAGTGAAGGTCTCGCGATCTGTGTCCTACCAAGCTCTTCGGGTCGAGATTCGCTACGGAGTAAGGATTTGAACGACGAGCTGTCCACCGCGCTCCCAGGCCGGGATCTTTCCACAGCGCCCAAGAGTGCCCTCGCGGATCGGGCCCTTACGTGGCTGACCGGACCGGTTGGGCGGACCACGATGGACGCGCTCGTCGCGATGGATTCGCGGACCTTGGACGAGCAGATCGCTCTTACGCAGATCCCGGCTCCACCCTTTGGCGAAGGCCCGCGCGGTGCCAGGATGGCCGCCCTGATGGTCGAAAGTGGACTTCACGACGTGGAGTCAGATCCCGAGGGCAACGTGATCGGCTATCGACCGGGGCAGGATCCAGAAGCGCCGCCGATCATCCTCGCTGCACACCTTGATACGGTATTCCCCCACGGCACAGAGATCTCCGTCGTGCGCGAAGGAGATTTGCTCCGAGCCCCGGGGATATGTGACGACGGGAGGGGGCTGACTGCATTGCTGGCGATCGCTCGGGCGATGGATGCGGCCCAGGTCGTCACCGGCCGGCCCCTTCTTTTCGCTGCCACCGTCGGCGAGGAGGGGCTCGGCGACCTGCGCGGTGTCCGCCACCTGTTCAGCGATGAGGGCGTGGGTAGAGCTGCCGCTGGCTTCATCTCTCTGGATGGTGCGGGGGATTCACGAGTGGTCAGTCACGGTCTGGGGTCGGTACGATTCCGAATCCGGGTCCGGGGTCCAGGCGGCCATTCCTGGGTGGACTGGGGGCTGGGCAACCCCATCCACCTGCTGGCCGAAATCGTCGCTGCGGCCGCCGGCCTCCCCCTTCCCGACGGGGTGACCCTTTCAACAGGGAGGATTTCGGGCGGAAAGAGCGTGAACGCCATTCCCGAGGAGGCCTGGGCCGAGTTGGAGATTCGCGGGCGCCATCCCGAACCGCTCGCTCAGTTGCGGACTTCACTGATGAGACTCATCGACACGCTCACGGACCGCGCGAATCGGGCCCGCCTCAATGGAGACCCGCTCTCGGTCGATGCTGTGATCATTGGCGACCGCCCGGCCGGAAAGACGCCCGATAGCGATCCGCTCGTCGAGGCTGCCATGGCCGTCACGCGGGCAATGGGGCGCAGGGCGGAATTGGCCCTTTCATCGACCGACGCAAATCTGCCGATGTCGCTGGGAATCCCTGCCATCACGCTCGGGGCCGGCGGCCAGGCGGGTCAGGCCCACACCCTGGACGAGTGGTACCAAAACACGAAGGGCCCGGACGGAATCGCCCGGGCCCTCGCCATCGCTGTGCTCTACGACCAGTTGCTGGCCGAAGTCTCCGCGGACTGAATCAGCCCGGAGCCGAAGGGCTCAGCCATCCACCACCGTATCGGCAGCCACCGAAATGGTGCCGCTGACCCCGGTGAGTCTGGCTCGCTCTCCGATCAGGGAGTTGGTCACCGAAACGTCGGTGAGTACCGCGGCGCTTCCGACGATGCTGTGACTCAGGGTGCATCCGGTAACCCGGGCCCCGGCCTCGATGGTCACGTTGGGCCCGATTCTTCCCCCGGTAACGACCGCCCCGGCCTCAATCCGCACCGGCTCCACGAGCTCGGCGCCGTCCACGATCGCATCGTCCGCGACGCCACCCCGGCTGGTCTTTAGCAGGTGTTCATTGGTCTGCAGGAGCGTTTCGGGCTTGCCGCAGTCGTACCAGCCTGCCACCGGTGCAGTCATCAGGCGGGCCCCATGATCGACCATGTACTGGAACGCGTCGGTCAGGTAGTACTCGCCCGCCCCACCCGGGGCCGAATTCATGACGTGATGAATCCCCTCGAACAACAACTCGTAGTCACGAATGAAGTAGACGCCGATGTTCGCGAGTTTTGAAACCGGCTCCGTAGGCTTTTCGACGATCTGCTTCATGCTGCCATCGGCGGCGGTCACGATCACGCCAAACCGCTGATAGTCTTCGACTTCCTTGGCCCAAAGAATCCCGCTGTCGCCCTGGGGAAGTCGATTGGCCAGTCCAAGGTCGGCATCGAAAAGCGTATCGGAGAACAGAATGAAGAGCTCCCCGTCCATGAACGGCTCGGCCAGCGCGATGGCGCCCGCGGTTCCGTCCTGTATTTCCTGAACCACAAAGTGGGCCTTGAGGTCCGGATAGGCCTCGGCGATATAGTCGCGCAGCACATCTCCGAGGTAGCCGACAATAAAGACGACCTCTTCCACCCCGTGGGCGATAACATCGTCCAGCAGGTGGCTCAGGATCGGCTTTCCACCGACCTTCAGCAGGGGTTTCGGAGTATGATGTGTGAGCGGGCGCATGCGAGTGCCGCGCCCAGCCAGAGGAATAATCGCCTTCATTGAATCAGGGGTTCGAGGGTTTTGGGCGGTTCGCCGCCGAACGGTAGAATATCCCGCAGGATGCAGCAACGCACCCGCCCCTAGTGTGGTGTATCAAAAGTTCACGAGCCACCGAGAGCGCCGAGGTGCTGGCTCCTGCGAGGCGCCACGACGAGGGATAGCAGCGCTATCCCGACTCGGGGCAACGACGCAGAGCCAGATGAATCGGCGTTCGAATGGCCGAGACACTTTTGATACACCACACTGATAACCGCCCTGAACGGAGTCACACCATGCAGACCCACCCGCTTCCGCGTCTCAGACCCCGTTTTTGGGGTCTGCTGCAGGCAGCTCTGATCGCCCTGTCGGCGTGCGCCTCGCCGGCCGGTGCCGGGGCATTGGCTGTCAGCCCGGGCGCGGCGCCAGTTTGGGCCCGCCCAGCCGTTGCTGACACCGGCACACTGGTCCTGTCCGGAGAAGGCTCCGTGCGGGTGCCCGCCGACCGTGCCCGCATTCAGATCGCCGTCGAAACCGATGCCGTCAGTGCCGCCGAGGCCGCCGACCTGAA
>JBDNHE010000119.1:0-3859 GCA_041688945.1 Gemmatimonadota bacterium
AGATATGCGGCTACCGCCACCTCGGACGCTTGCGTGCCGAGATTCAGAAGGACCTCGGGATCACCACTCCCGACCGCGATGTTCACTCCGCTGCCTGAGACCGGAGGCCACTCGACTTTCAACTAGCTTTGGGATTGACTCGGGGTCTTAGCCTCGACACCGGCCTCGGCCGCGGTGTCATGGGAGTGCGACGACTACGAAAGCTGGGGAACCCTGGTCTGCAACGGCGGGGGGCTAGTCACCGTGTGCCAGGAGGGAGCCGTTTGCAAGGCACATTGCTCCCCTGAACTGCCCTGGGCCACGGTGGATTGCGAGCCGCCGAACTAAGTAGGGCAAGGAACTGGGTCGCGCTGCGCGGGTCCGACCGCGCAGCGTCGACTCCCGGACTCGGAACACCAACCTGGGAAAGCTTGCGATGAAGAAACTAACGTTTGACCGACTGTTCAACGTGGGCCTCTTAGCCATTCTCGCCTTTGTGGTAACATTGCCCGGCACTCCCTTGAGAGCCAAGATTCGGTCTTGGACCCTAGACAGGGAGTTTTCGCGACTTGCCGCGAATCATTGGGACTCCCTGTCCGCGACATCTCCAAGGACGGGCGCCGAGGACGGGGATCTAGTCGTGGTTGAGTTCGGCGACTATCAATGTCCGTTCTGTCGTCGCGCCCACGCTGTCTTAGAAGAGCTCGCGTCCAAATTGCCAAATTTCTCCGTCGGGTATCGACACTACCCTGCTCCGAGCATCCATCCCCTCGCTGAAGCGGCCGCAATGGCTTCGGTCTGTGCGGAAGAGCAGGATCGTTTCGAAGAAATGCATTCGCTTCTAATTGAAACGGAAGACTGGTTGGAGGATCCCGTTTGGGGGGACATCGCACGCCAAGCCGGCATTCAAGAACTCGCAGAGTTCGAGCGTTGTTTCTCCAGCGAGCGGGTCGAAGAGCGAATTGAGCGCGATCTGGAACTAGCCGCTCAACTGAACGTGCACTCGACGCCCACCTTCTACTTTCGCCAAGGCGCGCACGTCGGCTACTTAGACGAGCCGCAAATGCTTGAACTCCTCGGGCTTGAAACCGGACACGAAGATGAAGGCTAAACTGAGCGTCTATTTGAGCCTCGTCTTGGCGTGCTTCATTAGCGTCGGCTGTGACAAAGACGTCGAGATCGCGGGGGACGACCCTTTCCGCTCCACGCCGCTCAGAGTCTTGGCGAAAACCCCTACGTTCGTCGCCGGTGTGGACGCTCCGTTGCTCTTGGACAGGGTAGCCGGCGCGGTGTTCCTGGGTGACAGGATCGCCATCGGCAACGCGGGTTTTTACACCGTGACGATTGTCAGTGCGGCCGGCCGACTATTACGCAATGTTGGCCGTGACGGCTTGGGGCCCGGCGAGTACCAGGACCTTCAAGGGATCGCCAGGTTTGGCAGCGGCTTGGTTGTGTGGGACTCAGCGCTTCTAAGGGCCACGATACTGGACGAGCACGGGGATCTGGTCAGAGTTGTACAAACGCCACTGTTCGGGCCGGCATATCCGCAGCTAATCGGCGCCTTCGGGGATCGGTTACTGTTTCTCGGGGCTGAGTTGGACCTGAATCCCGGCGTAGACGGGCCGATCGAGTTCCGCCGTGATGTGCCTGCCTGGATCGTAGACACGAATACCGGGGCTTTCGTATCCGAATTGAGCCGACCTGGTCAGGAGGTCTGGGCCGGGCGAGAGGGAACCCGTCGGGGCTATACGCCAGTCATCTTCGGGACAATGCCGGTGGCGGCCGTTACGCCGTCCGACGCTTGGATCGCGGATACGGGGGACTCCACCCTGACCCGCGTTTCGAGAGACGGGACCGAGGAAGAAGTGAGTCTCAGTTACCTGCCTCGGCGGCCGACGACCATCGAATGGACGGAAGTGGTTCGTGACACACTCCTCGCGGCGCTCTCAAGTCGTGCGTCTCAGTTCATGCAAGACCTGGTCGGATCTGCCCCGGCTCGGCCCACTCTTCCCGCCTTCTCAGCCCTCAGGGGCGGAAGCCAAGGGGGTTTGTGGTTGCGGGAACACCCGAACCCACTTCAGGACTCGGTATTCTGGATCCAGCTGGATTCTGCAATGCAGCCCGTTCAACGGGTCGCCATTCCAATTGACAAAGTGGTGCTGGATTGGTCCCCCGACCGCGTAATTCTCTCCTCGCGTGGACCGTTTGACGAGCATTTGGTGGAAGTCTACACGATCCGGGATTGAGGCGAAGTTGTGGGTGCCGATGGGTCCCCGGTCGGGACGGAGGCTGACGTCCCTAGAACCCCACAACCACCCGCTGCGTCAGCACCAGATCGCTCCCGCGCGGACTCAGGAACTCCGGGATATCCACCCATTGGGCATCCCAGCGCACCTCGACGTAGTCACCGAGGACCAGCGAGTAGGTCCTCTCAATCACGGTCTCGGTGAAGTCGTTCCCGAGTTCGTCGGCGCCGCTGGCGACGGCCAGAGCCAGTCCAAGCCGATCCGACTCACGCCCGAAGATCCCGCTGGCCACGACTCCGCCGCCCCATCCGGTTCCAACCAGGTAGGCGCGGGAGTTGGCCCGACCGTAACGCGCAAAGGCGTCGATCCGTGCCCTCTCTGCCAACATCCAGTGAGACAGATTAACTTCTGAATTTACGGAGCCATGAGGGCTACAAGGAAGATGCCGGATGTTGGACTGGAAGAGAAACGGACCAGGAGAGCAGGAGGTTTCCGGGCGCCCGCTGAAGGGCGCCGTAGGTGACCGGAAGCGAGCGGCCGGCGAGCGCGTCGGCCCGGACCCGGAGTTGGTGGAGCGTCCGCGGCGGCGGAGGTTCACGGCGGCGTATAAGCTCGAGGTGCTGCGTGAGGCGGACGGCTGCACGAAGCCGGGCGAGGTCGGTGCCCTGTTGCACCGTGAGGGGCTGTACACGTCGCACCTGTCGACGTGGCGCAAGCGGCGTGACGAGGGAGCCTTGATGACACTCTCGAAGCCGAGGGGCCGGCCCAAGCCGAAGCGGAGCTGGTCAAGACGCGCAGGGTGATCGAGCTGCAGGGAAACGTCTCGGCGCTCTTGGAAGAGCTGCTCCAGACCGGGGGCGCGAAGGACAAGGGGAGCAGAGAGCGATGATCGAGCAGACCGTGGAGGAGCTCACCCCGCTCGTGGGCACATATCCAGCGTGCCGGGCCCTGGGCGTGGCACCGGCGACGATGTACCGGCGTCGGCAACCGTCCAGGCCACGGCCCAGGAAGCCGCGGTCCAAGCCGGCCCGGGCACTCACCGTCGAGGATCTGGGGATCACCAAGACACACTCCAGGCCCTACACCTCCACGGACAACCCGTACTCGGAGGCCCAGTTCAAGACGCTCAAGTACCGGCCAGATTTTCCGGACCGATTCGACTCCATCCTGCACGCCCGCGCCTGGGCCCAAGGCTTCTTCGCTTGGTACAACCAGGAGCATCGCCACTCCGGGATCGGCCTCATGACGCCAGCCGTGGTTCACTACGCCCGCACCGACGAGGCCAGGAAGCAGCGCAGCCGCGTGTTGGCCGACGCCTACGCGGCCCATCCTGAACGCTTCGTCTGCGGCCTACCCCAGCCACCCAAGCTGCCCACCGCAGCATGGATCAATCCCCCCACCACCGAGGAGAATGCTCACTAATTCCTGACCACCAAGTGTCTCACCGGCGTTGACAGGCTCCGGGACGCGGATGCCATGAATTGAGGATCGTGGACGAGGACAAGACCTGGAGAATCATCTATTTCGTCGACGCCGACGCCGTCGTCATTCTCGAGGTCTTCGCAAAGAAGACACGAGCAACGCCAAGGGCCGCGATCGCTAGTTCGATCCGACGCTTGGCCAGGTACCGTGAA
>JBDNHE010000120.1:0-3185 GCA_041688945.1 Gemmatimonadota bacterium
CGTTTCATTCGGGGTTCCGGGTTGCAGCCAAAAGGGAGGACAGTCCGAGAAGCCTGTTGAAGAAGTGGGGCGAGCCGCGTTACGAGCGCCATGGGGCCAGATTCGAGGCGGATCGCCGAAGGCATAGCCATCAGCTACGTCGAGGCGGTCCAACGACGAAGATGGCCCCATGCCGCCCGTGGGCACCGCCGCGTGAGGGTGGTCCATAGGGCGAAGGGGGGTTCGGTGGCCCATGCTGCGTCTCTCCTCCTCCCCGTAGCTTTCGCTACGCCTCGTCGTCGTTCCTGCCCTGAACACACCGAAGACCCCTTCGCGCGGCCGCACCCCACTTCTTCAACAGGCTTCTAGATGCTACAGCCCCGCCACGAAGGCCGCATCACTCGGTGCCAGTTCCATTGAGGCGAGCGCGCGCGCAGAGCCATGGAAAAGCTCGGAGTGTTCGTGCGTTTCCGGCACGCCTTCAACCGTGACCGAATAGAAGATGATCCGGAATCGCCCACCCTCGTCCACACGTTCGAAGAGCGAGGAGTCGGCCATGTCGGTCAGGGTCAGAGAGAGTTCTTCGACGAGTTCGCGCGACATGGCCTCGCGGTGCGTTTCGCCCGGGTCGACTTTTCCGCCGGGAAACTCCCACATCCCTCCGTGACGCTTCTCGGCCGGCCGGCGTCCGACCAGCATGCGTCCCTGAGCGTCGCGGATGACGGCCGCGACCACATCGATCGGCCCGTCCGGTTCGCTCACTCGGTGGCGTCCGCTTCGGCTGCCGGGGCGGACTCGGTCGGTTCCAGGCCGAGTGCCGCGTGCAGTTCCTCGACGAACGCGACCGGATCCTCCGGCGAGATGACCACGGTGCGATCCTCGAACTCCAGCACGACGGTGTCTTCGGAGTTGGTCATCCAGGCCCGGTAGCTGCCCAGGATGTTATTCCGGAACATCCCGGTGAAGCCGTACATCCCGCCATTTCCGAAGGTGCGGATCGAGCCCAGGGTGGCGTGCGGTTCGGCGCGGGCTCGCACCAACTCCGAGACGTCCAGACGGTAGGACCAGCCGGTCCGGTGGATCAGGATCTCGTCGTCCTGGATGGTATAGCCGTAGACGGCGAACGCCCCCGTGCCAATCAGGAGCGCGATCATGAGTAGCGACACGGGGAACGGGACGACGGCGGTCAGCGTCAGCAGGAGGACGGTGACGGCCAGTGAGATCCCCTTCAGGAGGTTTGACCACTTCGCCCGATAGTGGCGTTGGGTCGGCGAGGTCTCGTGTGCGTGGGCTGAGTCGGTCATGGAGAAAAGATGGTGGGCCGCGTCGGGCTGCGCACGGGCGGCGTTGTCGTTCGGGTCAGGCTCGGGCACGCCGGGTCCCGCGAGCACCCAAAGGGATACGGCCAGCGGCGAAGAAAACATCACTCCCCACTCCCCGCCGCTCAGGGCCAGCGCCCGGCGCAGGTTCTTCTCCATGAGCGGACCGAGGACCAGGCCGAGAATCACCGGCGCCAGTGGGTAGCCCCTTGGGCTCACTTGCCGAGCAGGGGACACAGCCGCCAAGGTAGGGCATCGAGTCACCCCAAACCGGATCACACATGTCCGTCCGTCACGCTGCAGATCTTCCCCGCGATGTCGTCTCCGCCGGTACCGGCACAGAACGGCAGGTTCTGATCGGCCCCGATCAGGGGCCCAATTTTGCGCTCCGTCGGTTCATCATGCAGCCGGGCGGAGGCATGCCGCGGCACACGAACGCCGTTGAGCATGAGCAGTACGTCCTGCGCGGTGGTGCACGCGTCACCATCGGCGACAAGGTCCACCACGTGAAGGCCGACGATGTGGTCTACATCCCAGCCGGCGTCCCGCATTCGTACACGGCAGAGGGCGATGAGCCGTTCGAGTTCCTGTGCGTGGTGCCCAACGCCGAGGACAGGATCAAACTGGTCGACGACGGGTGTTGATGCGGCGTACGGTAGTCGCCGGCCTGCTTTTTTCTGGTCTGGCGGCCTGTGGCGGAGAGGGCTCCGGGGGCGATGGGCCTCCGGTGAATCCGCTTTATGCCCCAGACCGGCTGGCGGTTCAGGCCCCCGATTCCTTTCAAGTTCGTTTCGAGACTTCGAAGGGAGACGTGCTGATCCGTGTGGTGCGCGACTGGGCGCCGCTCGGAGTCGATCGCTTTTACACGCTGGTCACCAACGGATTCTACGACGACATCCGCATCTACCGCGTCATCGACGGATTCATGGCCCAGTTCGGGCTGAATGGTGACGGTCTGGTCAACTCGGCTTGGCGCAACAAGACGCTCCGCGACGACCCGGTTCAGCTCACCAATGCCCGCGGCAGAGTCACCTTTGCCAAGGGGGGTCCAAACTCACGGACCACGGAGATCTTTATCTCGACGCGAGCCAACACCTATCTGGACGAAGACCGCTTCGCCCCATTTGGCGAGGTGCTCGAAGGGATGGACGTGGTGGACGCGTGGAATGGCGAGTATGGAGATGGTCCACCAGGGGGGCAGGGGCCCTACGCGACCCAGGCGGCGTCACAGGGCAACATCTACCTGGATTCAGCTTTCCCTGCGCTGGATCGCATTCGTTCGGCGACGGTGGTGGAGGCCGGCGGCGAGTAGCTGGGGGCTCGACATGCAACATTCCGCGGGGACTGAGTGTTCCTGAAGGATGTGGGGTAAGGTGGGGACGGGGCACGGAAACGACTCGAAGGTGTGAAAATGTTCCAAATGAAGGACGAATCGGCCCCTGAGCGGGCGGGGATCTCCCTGACTCGCACCCCTGCCGGACGCACCCTGCGATCGGCCCTGCCCCTGGTGGTGACGGGCCTGTCGCTCGCATTGGCCGCCTGCGCTCCTGCAGACGCTCCAGACGCCGCGACGGACATGCCTCGCGCCCTCGGACCGGTCGATGGCTTTGAGCTTCCCGGAGCAGCCCCCGAGCGGGTGAAGGTCGGCGACATGGCGCCCGACTTCGCACTGGAGAGCTATCGGGGCGACACCCTGGCTCTCACCGACTACCGGGGGACGCACGAGGTCATCCTGGTCTTCTACCGCGGATCCTGGTGACCATACTGTGCCGGTCAGCTCGGGGAGCTGAGAGAACTGCTGGACGATGATCTTGCCGCCACGACGGAGATTCTTGCTGTCTCAGTCGATGCGCGAGACATGCAACAGGCCATGATCGACCGAATCAA
>JBDNHE010000121.1:0-8145 GCA_041688945.1 Gemmatimonadota bacterium
CGCCAGACGAAGTGGCTCAGACACCGGGGCGCACCTCAAGCATCAGCGGGAAGGATGGCAACTCGGGGGGGCTTCCCACCCTGGCGACCTCCACTTCGCGAAGCTCGGGCTTGTCGGGGACGTGATTCAGGCGGATGTCCCAACGATCCGTTGGAAGGTGAGCCTCTGCCCGCTCCGGCCATTCCACCATCACGATCTCACCCTCGGTGCCCAGCTCATCCCAACCGAGCTCCCAGACCTCTTCCGGGTCCGTGAGGCGGTAGAGGTCCAGATGGGCCACGCTTCGACCTTCGGCCGACTCGTAACGGAAGAGGACGTTGAAGGTGGGGGACGGCATTGGCCCCTCAACCCCTGCCCCGCCCGCGATCGCACGGGCGAGCACCGACTTTCCGGCTCCGAGCGGGCCCCGCAGGCCGAGGAAGGCAGGTCCTTGGAGTTGCCGGCCAATCAGGCCGCCCCAACGCTGAAGTTGGACTTCGGAGAGGACCACTCTGGCCTAGCGGACGGCGAGGTAAACCGTAGCGAATGCGGAAATGACCGCCAGGGTCTGATTGAGAGCTTGGCCCCAGTCGGTGCCTTGACGCTCAAGCTCGACAGGAACGACAATGGTGCTTCCTGGACGTACTTCGGGCTTACTTGAGAAGAACAGGAGGCGCTTCCTGACCACAGCGCGCCGTCCATTGGGATAGGTGACAGAAACCCGCCCTTTGTCAGCGTCCGACGCATAGCCCCCCGCCTGAGCGACCACGTCATCTAGCGACATGCCAGGGCGGTACTGGATCCGCGTTTCGAACGGCACCGCCCCCCGAACCAGAACAGTAGGGTCATAAACGGGCACGACGATTCTGTCACCGTCGAATACCGTCGGGTCTTCGTCACCACCCGGCTGTGCGAGCGCGGTCTCAAAATCGACACCTACCGGCAGGCCATCTCGCTCAAGTCGGGCACCACGGACATAGCCCTCATCCGAAAGTCCACCGGCTCGCGCCACGAGGGAGGAAAGGGTCTCGTCAGGAGTTCGCAGCACGTATGTCCCTGGACGCTGGACCTCACCCTGGACATCGACCCGCCGAGGTTCATCATACTGCGGAAGCGATCGTACATATACCTCGTAGTCCGCTCCAAGCGCGACGCTCGACGCAGGGTCGAGCCCGGCGTCTCCCACCTCCGGCCAGACCATAGAGGAGTCCGGATAGGGGATCAACGGCGACAGTGACACATCGATCGAACGGTTCAGGATGCCCTGGGCACTGGACGACCGCACCGGTGCAACGATCTCCACCTGCCACGGAATCGCCCCTCTGCGGAATCCGCCAGCCAGCAGTACCAGATCCTCCGCGGTCATGCCCTCGGAGAGGGAGTACCACCCCGGCTTCTGCACGAAGCCGAAGGCGGCTACAGAATCCGGAAGCAACAGAGAGTCTCTTCCGAAGAGGGTCACCTCATCGAATTCGGCCAGGGAAACGTCGCTCCCCCCGCCAATCGACGACCGAATCAGGGCGCGCCGTCCCGACTGCTGGTCCAAACGCGCTACATGCACGACCCCGTCGACTACATCAGGCGGCGTCCCACCCGCTCGTTCGATCAGATCCTCGAGCGTCATGCCCTCGGCGAGCTGGTAGGTCCCAGGGCTCCAGACCGCACCTCGAATGGTCACCGAGTTGCGGATGGTCTCGAGGGTCTCAAATACCTGGACATGGTCGCCTGCGGCCAAGTCGAACGACGTCATCCCGGTCAGGGCCGAGCTGATGGGGAGGTCCAGGACGACTCGATCCCGGCCCGCAGACCTCTCGGCGGGAGGAAGGATGCGCTTAACCTCGGCACGGCGCGTATCGGCATAAGGGTGCAGGCCGCCCGCAAACCGAACGAGGTCAGACACGCCCTCGCCGTCCAGCATCTCGAAGATGGCCTCTCGACGGACTGCGCCCTCCACGGTGACGAGCGATTCAGCCGGCGGCACAAAGACGAGGTCGCCCTGCTCGAGTCGGATATCAGAGGTGGCGCTACCCCGGACCAGATAAGGGTATAAATCGAACTCCCCTAGTCCGTTGCCGGCCCGATCAATCCGGATTCTTCGAAGGCTGCCGATCTCGTTCGGCCCGCCCGCTTCGTAGAGCGCCTCCAGCAGAGTTGCAACCGAACTCACCGGATATCTCCCCGGGCGTTCGACCTCACCGCCCACAAAAATGGAGATGGTCCTCAGTGCGCCCAAGGAAACAGAAAAGCGCGTCGTGGCAGGGGACTCACGGATTCCGGAATAAGCCTGTCCCAGGCGCTGTCGCAGCACGTCATCAAGCTGCTCCAATGTCCTCCCAACGACCGAGACCTGTCCGACGTCAGGAATGACCACGATCCCCTCGCGGTTCACATCCAGAGTGTAGGCCGCTTCGACGTCCCCTGTGAGGATCAAGAGCAGCTCATCGCCCGGCCCAAGCCGATAGTCCGATCCCACCGCACTGTTCTGCAGCGCGCTGAATCGATTCGTACGCTGCCTGAAAAGCGCCCGCCCGAAAAGCTGGGGCAATTGATCCAGCGAGTCCTGTTGTAGTTGCAGAGAGTCCAGCCACAGAACTGAATCGCTATCAATCATGAGAGTGTCGCCCATGATCGAGGAAGGCGTTCCGCGCAGGGTTACTCCAACGTCCCTAAGCGCATTTGCCAACCGCTCCCCCTGCGCTCCCCCCGCCGGCATACCGCCCTCTCCCTCCATCGCGTCGAAGTAGGGATCCGCCAGCTCGGGGTCGTACCCCGCTCGGCGCAAGCGCGTCTTGACCTGCTCCCGAGACAACCCAGACTCCCGAAGCTGCGTAATGATCTCTTCAGGGGAAGCACCGGCCAGCGCCTGTGCCTGAGCCCGAGTCACCTGTGCCTCGACGCGTTGAGGCGTACCAAGAACGGAGGCTGCAACTAGCAGGGCAAAGACGAAAAAGAGTCGTCCAGAAAGCTTCACTTGGCGGGATCCTGATCAAGAAGAGAGCGGCGGCTATAGCGCTAAAACATTAGCGTTCCTTCAGTGGCGAGGCCACCCCGACCGGCTTACGAAGCCCCGACCTTGGCCTTCAATTCCATCAGTTCGTCACGGAGCAGAGCCGCTGTTTCGAAGTCCAGCGCCTCGGCAGCCTCGTTCATCTCGGATTGGACAATCCGAATCCGGCCCTCAATATCCATTTCGTCAGCATACGTGGCTTTACCTTCCGCCACCTTGCCCCTCTGGCCCCGGGCGTCAGCGACTCGGGTGGAGAACTCGATCTCCTCAATGCTCTTCTGGATGGTCTCGGGCGTAATCCCATGCTCGATGTTGTGAGCGATCTGGATCTCGCGGCGCCGATTGGTCTCGTCCAGGCACTGCTGCATGGAGCGCGTGATCTTGTCGGCATAGAGAATGGCCCGGCCATTCACGTTTCTGGCGGTGCGACCGATGGTCTGGATCAGCGAGCGGGCATTGCGGAGGAAGCCTTCCTTGTCGGCATCGAGGATCGCGACCAGGGAGACTTCCGGCAGGTCCAGACCCTCCCGAAGCAGGTTGATCCCCACCAGAACGTCGATCTTGCCAAGGCGCAGTTGCCGCAGGATGTCCATTCGCTCGATCGTGTCGATATCCGAGTGCATATAGCGCACGCCGACTCCAACCGAGCTGAGATACTCCGAAAGGTCTTCCGACATCCGCTTGGTCAGAGTTGTGACGAGCACCCGCTCGTTGCGCGCCTCGCGGAGATGGATTTCGGCCAGAAGGTCGTCGACCTGCCCCTTCACGGGGCGGACGTCCACCTCGGGATCAACAAGCCCGGTGGGACGGATGATCTGCTCAACGACCACGCCTCCCGCCTTCTCAAGTTCCCAGTCGCCGGGCGTGGCCGAAATGAACAGCGCCTGATTGATCATCGACTGCCACTCTTCAGCCTGGAGGGGCCGGTTGTCCAGGGCCGAGGGAAGCCGGAACCCATGGTCAATCAGGGTCAGCTTTCTGGACCGGTCGCCCTTGTACATTCCGCCGATCTGAGGAACCGAAACGTGGCTCTCATCGACGACCAGAAGGAAGTCCTCGGGGAAGTAGTCGATCAGGCATGAGGGACGCTCTCCCTCTTTTCGCATGGAGGTGTAACGCGAATAGTTCTCGATTCCGGGACAGGTGCCCAGCTCCTTCATCATCTCGATGTCGAAGTTGGTCCGTTGCTCAATCCGCTGAGCTTCAAGCAGACGCCCCTGCATCTGAAATTTTACCGTCTGGTCGGTCAACTCGTCGCGGATCAGCGGGATCATCTGATCAATGGTCCGGCGACGGGTCACGTAGTGCGACGCAGGGTAGACCGCCGTCCGCTCCAGGTTGGCGATGGTCTCGCCGGTCAGCGGCTCAAAGCGTGTGATACGCTCGATCTCGTCGCCCCAGAGCTCAATGCGGACCGCCTGCTCTTCGTAGGCCGGGAAGATCTCAACCGTATCCCCCCGCACGCGGAAGGTCCCCCGTTCAAAGAGGTAGTCGTTTCGGTTGTACTGAATCGCGACCAGCGCCTGAAGGATCTCCTTACGGGGCTTGTGATCGCCGACGGTCAGGTGGAGCATCAGGCTGCGGTAGTCCGCCGGATTTCCCAAGCCGTAGATGCACGAGACGGAGGCCACCACAATCACGTCCTCGCGCTCCATGAGCGACGAAGTGGCCCGCAAGCGCAGGCGTTCAATGTCTTCGTTGATCGCCGAGTCCTTCTCGATGTACGTGTCCGTCGACACGACGTACGCCTCGGGCTGGTAGTAGTCGTAGTACGAGATGAAGTACTCGACGGCATTCCGTGGAAAGAGCGACTTGAGTTCGCCATACAGCTGAGCCGCCAACGTCTTGTTGTGGCTCATCACCAGGGTCGGCCGGTCGTGATTCTGAATCACATTGGCGATGGAAAACGTCTTCCCCGTTCCCGTGGCGCCCAGAAGCACCTGATGCTTGTCGCCGCGTTTCAGACCCTCGGTCAGTTCAGCGATCGCGCGGGGCTGATCGCCCGCGGGCTGGTACGGTGCTTCCAGATCGAACAACCCCATCAGTCCAGATCCCGTTCATCGAAAGACTCTTTTCGCTCGACTTCAATCACACCCTTCACCCTTGCAATTGCCTTGAGGACCTTCTGAAGATGGGGGAGGTCCTGAACCTCCACTACAAAACGGCCATCCATTCCGACGTCGATCGCCCGCATGTCGGCGTGCTGAATGTTCGTGCCGGTGTTGGTGATGGCCATGGCGACGTCGGACAGGAGTCCGCGCCGATCGGTCCCCAGCATGTGAATCTTGACCATGAAGCGGTCGCCTTTTTCAGCGGCCCATTCGATTTCGATTCGCCGCTCCGGATCCGGCAGGCTCAGAATGTTCGGACAGTCAGCCCGGTGAATCGACACACCCCGGCCCCGCGTGATGTAGCCGACGACCGGGTCACCCGGCACCGGCTGGCAGCACTGGGAGTACCGCACCATCAGGTTGTCCATCCCCTGGATGCGGACCCCCTTGTTGGTCCGGATGAGCTTTTCGGCCAGCCGCTGGAGCGCTGAGGGCGCCCGCTCGATCATCTTGGCTGGATCGTGGTCGGGATGGAGCTGTCGGATGACCGAAATGGGGCCGACATCGCCCCGGCCGAGCGCCTCGTAGACATGATCCCAGTCCACGTATCCGAGGTCGTTGGCGGCTCGCAGAAGAACAGACTCGGCGGGCAGGTCCAGGCGGGCCTTCTTCATCTCCCTGGCCAGGAACTCCCGTCCGATCTGGGCGGCCTGCTCAAACTCCTGCTTCCGAATCCACTGTTTGATCCGCCCGCGCGCCCTGGTGCTCTTTACGAAGGCCAGCCAGTCGCGCGTTGGCCATTGCCGCGGATTGGTCAGGATCTCGACGCTGTCTCCGTTGGCCAGCTCCTTGGAAAGCGGCGCGATGCGGCCATTGACCTTGGCTCCCGCGCAGTGCAATCCCACCTCGGTGTGCACGGAGAACGCAAAGTCGATGGGAGTGGCGTTGGCCGGGAGCTGCTTTACCTCGCCCTTGGGCGTGAAGACGAAGATTTCACCCTGAAACAGGTCCATGCGGAGGAATTCCATGAACTCCTCCGGCTCGCTCGTATCCTGTTGCCACTCCAGCACCTGGCGGAACCACATCAGCGCCTCATCGACCTCATTGCCTTTCACGCCCTCCTTATACTTCCAATGGGCGGCGATCCCGTATTCCGCGGTCCGGTGCATCTCCTCGGTTCGGATCTGGATCTCGTACCGACGCCCGTCCGGACCCACGACCGTGGTGTGGATCGAGCGATACATGTTGGACTTGGGGGTCGCCACATAGTCGTGGAAGCGATCCTGGACTGGAGCCCACTTCGAATGGATCACACCCAGCGCGCCGTAGCAGTTCTGCAGCGAGTCGGTGATGATCCTCATGGCCATGAGGTCGTAGATTTCGTCATAGGGGAGTCCCCGCTTTCCCATCTTCTTGTAGATCGACCACAGGTGCTTGGGCCGCCCCGTGACCTCTGCGGGAATGTCGAACTCGGCCAGCGCTTCAATCAGCGGGCCACGCATCTCCTGGATCTGACGCTCCCTTTCCTTGCGGCGTCCCTGGACCTTCTTGGACAGGTCATCATAGGCCTCGGGCTCCAGGTATTTGAAGCAGAGGTCCTCCAGCTCCCACTTGATCGAGAAGATCCCCAATCGGTGGGCCAGGGGTCCGTAGATTTCCTGGGTCTCAAGCGCGATTCGTTGCCGCTTGGGGACGGGCAGGTGGTGCAGCGTCCGCATGTTATGAAGGCGGTCTGCGAGCTTCACCAGGATCACCCGGGCGTCATCGGCCATCGAAAGCAGGAGCTTTCGGTAGTTCTCGACCTGGGCCTCGGTGTGAGAACGGAACTGGACCTTTCCGATCTTGGTGACACCGTCCACGAGGTTCGCGACCTCTCGGCCGAAGTGCTGCTCGATGTCAGTGAGGGTGATCGCGGTGTCTTCAACCGTGTCGTGCACCAGACCGGCGACGATCGAGGACGTGTCCAGCCTCAGCTCGGCCAGGATCGTGGCGACTTCAATCGTGTGGTTTACGAACTCCTCGCCTGAGGCTCGACGCTGCCCCGCGTGAGCCCAAACCGCCAGATCGTGCGCCTCGCGGATCATCCCGACGTCCAGCCGATCCGCATAGGCTTCCATGGCCGCGGCCAGCGGGCGAGGGAGTCCCTTGAGTGTGTCGGAGGCGGCGGGCATGGAGCGGCAGTCGGTTGGGTTGTGCAACGGCGGGAATTGCCAGTCTCCACTGCTTTCTGGAAACCGACGGGGAACAGATAGAATACACCTCAGCGGACTCACTGAGCCACCCGTGGTCGCCGGAACACCCCTGTAGAAAACGCTTTGCCCCCAAAGCGTTTAGTGGACGTCTTTTAAGGCTCCTTTATTAATAACCGCTGCCGTCCGTATCCGACCCCAGCCCTTTCCCATTCTGGTCATGCGTCGACAGGTCAGCGCCTGAGGTGGCCCTTCTGTTTCGGTGACTTGCCCAGAGTCATCAGCCCAGTCCCCCCGGCTCACGACTGATCGCCCGCCAACCGTCCCGACCGATGATTACGTGATCCAGCAGCGGGATGCCGAGCGTCCGCCCTGCTTCAGCCAGCTGGCGGGTCACTTCTCGGTCCTCAGCTGACGGGGTCGGATCTCCCGAAGGGTGATTGTGCGCCACGATGATGGCCCCTGCCCCGGCCTCAACGGCACGGCGGAAGACCTCGCGGGGGTGAATCAGCGACGCGTCCAGGATGCCACGTGTGACCTGAACCGTGTTCAGAATCCCATGCTGCCGATTCAGGAGCAGGACGTGGAATTCCTCCTGATCCAGATCTCGCAGGCGGGGGCCCAGCAGTCGGTGCACATCTGAGGGGCCGAGAATGCGGCGGATCGGGGCGCCCCCAGGCTGGCCGGCTCGGCGTCCCAGTTCGAACGCCGCCACGATCCGGGCGGACAGGGCCCGCCCGACACCGTCCTGGGCGGCGAGGCCATCGACGGTACGCCTGGCGAGGGCAGCAAGTCCGCCCCCTCCGG
Organism: Gemmatimonadota bacterium; assembly: GCA_041688945.1. GTDB lineage: Bacteria > Gemmatimonadota > Gemmatimonadetes > Longimicrobiales > Gaopeijiaceae > Gaopeijia. Next base: position 8,034 of record JBDNHE010000121.1, read on the forward strand.
CGATCGAGATCAGCCGTACCGCAACTTCTCGGGCCGACGCGGCCGCGGTGCCGGTGCCAATCAGGAGCGTGAGGACTTCTTCGTCGGAAAGGGAGGATGGGCCCAGACGGGC
>JBDNHE010000122.1:0-7546 GCA_041688945.1 Gemmatimonadota bacterium
CATATGCGTCGCGACCTGGTGCCATTGAGCATCAAGGGAATCGCGGAACGATTCACCGCAGCCCACGGGGCGGATTTCAACCGGCCTATCACTCCGCGTTGGATCGGCGCACAGCTCCGCAGTCGGCTCTCACTGGTACCCATCAAGTCTCATGGGACGTTCGTGATTCCAGAGACCCAAGCCGACGTGATCACCCAATTGGCGGAGCGCTATGGACTGGACGATGGCGTGGATTCGGCCGTCGACGGCTGACGCTCTTCCGGCCCGCTTCGGAGCCGTCGATGTCCCCACGTCCCCCCACAATAGGCGAAGGTCGCGGCCCTGCCGCATCCGGCACGAAAGCACCTCTCTGCTCTTTGACATTCGTCTCGTAGACTTAGAACGCATGCACATGGCTCAAGAACCACTGAGAACCTATCTGCGGACGTTTCGGCGTCGAACATGCCTGTCACAGGACGAGGTAGCCTTCCTGCTGGGGTCGATGTGCGGGACCAGCGTTTCTCGTCATGAGCGGGGCCGACGCGTTCCGATGCTCGAGACGTTGATCGGGTATATGATCATCTTTGACGTGGACGCGGCCCAGCTGTACGAAGGAGTGCACCAGGACGTCTATAGACGAATTGTCAAACGTGCACGTGGGCTACTGGCCAGCCTGGAAGGCGGCGAAAGAACCGCGGTGACCGAACGCAAGATCGCGGTGCTTCGCCGGCTGCTCGTCGACGGGGGGTTGGCTAATCAAGGGGGCGAATGACCGGCCGCCGAATCACCACGCGCATTCTAGCGATCGACCCCTGCACGGAGGGGTTCGGATTCGCTGTACTCGAAGACGGAAGACTCCTGGTCGAATGGGGTGTGGCCAGGGTCTGGGGAAAGAGCGACCGGACCTTTCACTCCAGGGTTGAGGAAATGATCCTCCGCTTTCGCCCGAGCGCGTTGGTGCTGGAAGACGTGGCGGGTCGCCGTCCATCCACCAAAGTGAGGCGAATACGGCAACTAGTGAAGCATGGCGCGCTCGGCGTCCGAGAACGGCGTCTGGTCGGGCCGCAGACCGTCAGGCGGGTCCTTGGGAATCCACGCCTCACCAAACACGGAATTGCGAGCCTGATTGCGAGCCACTTTCCTGAGATCGCTCACCTTGTACCACCACCGCGGCGCCCTTGGATGGCCGAGGACAGGCGGATGCACGTGTTTGATGCTGTCGGATTGGCGATCGCCGGAGATATTATTGGCGAGATCACGTGACGTCATGCCTTCCAATCGTTCGGTACCGAGCATTTCCAGCCGCAACGAGTACCCCGTCCGAAATTGAAGGCGGAGCGTGGTCGGGAGCCCTATTTGGCCATACAAGTAGGTGGATTCGCACACAAGGGCGTCCATCCGGAGCGTCGGTCGACGAGAGCTCGATGAACAGTGGTGAGCAAGGCAGCGTCGAAGGAAACTAAAACATTGACACTCTATGACTATGGTCACAGTATAGTCGCGGTGTCGGGGGTTCCGGCACACCACTTTGGGATGGAGGAATCTCCGATGCTCAAGAGCTTGCTCGCCGCCGCGGTTTTTTCGTCGGCTTTGCTTGCTGGGCCAGGCCCGGCGAATGATACCTTGAAGTCGGCAGATGGCGATACACCTGACGGACTTCTTCTGACCGCGGAAAGCGTAGTCTATGGCACCTTCGGTGTGACTCAGGGGTGTGGAGGCTGCCACACCGACTGTTATGAGTCCGACGAACACGGCGTGCCCAACGGATCGCCGGGGAATGCGGTGAGTCACGGTTGCTACGGGCCGGCCTATTGCCCCACTCACCCCCCGTGCAATCCCGACGAAGAAGACTTCGCGCTGGAGCTGGTGGAAGCGTGGGAGAACCTTTCTCAGGAGAACATCTCCGAGCTAAGAGATCTCGTGGCTTCTGCTGACAACGCGTGGTTCAACGCGGAGCGAGGTGCGATTCAGTTCAGCCTATGCGGCGTTGTTTCAGGGCATCTGCCTCTTTCAGACGAGCAGGTAACTCTTCTGTTGGAACAGTAGGCAGTCGATCCAAGAGGACGCCCGCACAAATCGTCTGGCGTCCTCTTGGATCGCCGCTCGCCGAAGCGATGCCGCTATGATTGGAGACTGCGCATGAAATGGACCCTGACAATCGTATTTGTTCTCAGCACATCTGTCGGTCCAGGTCCACTGCACGCACGAATTCAAGCCCCAACTGTTGTCCCGAGCGATATGTGCTCCGATTGTCGACTGCAGATCGACACTCTTTTCGAAGTTGGAGGTGTGGATCATCCCGCCTTTCCGGGCCCGCCAGGGGCGTCTGGCGTCGTGGACTCTCGCGGGTACCGGTATTTCGTTTTCTTTCCGGTCTTGTCCGAAATATCAGTCCTCAATACAGCCGGTGAGCACGTCCACACTATCGGTCGTTCTGGCGGCGGACCGGGGGAGTTTACACGGATTCAGTTCGTTCAGATTGGTAAAGGAGACTCACTTTACGTCACCGACACACGAGGTGCCCGGATATCAGTCTTTTCCCCTGACTGGTCCTTCGTCCGAAGCTTTCCAATCCCGCTCGGTGACGTCCGAGGTGTGGCATTTCTCAACGATGAGCGATTGGTAATCGCCGCACATGTCTTCGACAGCGATCTCGTGGGCTTACCATTGCACTTGCTTTCGACGCATGATGGGAGGCTGTTGGATTCATTTGGTAACCCCGAAGAGATTATGAGGCCCGACATGGGCAACTCGATGCGGAGGCTGATAGCTGTCGGTGTAGGCGAGAGGGTTTGGTCGGCGAAGTTCATGGAGTACGTTCTGGAGGAGTTCGATTCGAACGGGCGGCGGACAAGGCTACTGGTTCGTTCAGCTCGCGACTGGTTTCCCCCGAGTTGGGCCGGTGTTTGGCCGATTGGTCCAGACACACCGCCGAACCCGACGATTCGCAACATCTACGTCGACGCCGGTGGGTTGATTTGGGTCAACGTCGCTGTGCCCGAGCCGGATTTCGAGAATGCGTTTCCACCCGGGTATCGGGCAGGCGACGAGGCACCGATTCGGAGTGATCTCTTGTATGGAACTAGGCTTGAGGTCATCGACCCGTCGGGTGGCCAACTCTTAGCCAGCTACTATACGGACGATTTCTTGACCCTGCTTACCGACGGGTCCGTTACCCGCTATGTCGAGGACCGGGACGGCATTCCGGCTCTGACTGTCGAGCGGTTTACATTGCGGCGTGGAGTCAGATGAGCCGTTCGAATCTCATCCTCAAGGGAGGTGGACCCGTCCTTCTTTGCCTATGCTTCCTAATAGCGTGTTCCGACCAGCCAAGCGTCCTGCCTCCGTTGGCGCGAGGTCAGGTACAGGTGTCGGACAGCGCTGGGATTCGAGTGGCTTCCAATGTGGGAGGGACTTGGACTCAATCAGACGCGTGGCGCATTCGATCACGACCGATGATCCGCCTCGGGGAATCCACAGGTGATGACGAATTCACATTCTACGGTATTGGGGACGCCACTCGCGGGAGTGACGGTCGAATTGCCTTAGTGAATCGAGGGACTCAAGAGGTCCGGATTTACTCGCCTCGGGGAAGGCACCTGCGGAGCTTTGGGGGAGAAGGTAATGGACCGAGTGACTTTCAAGACCCTGTCCGACTAGAGTGGGTTGCCGGCGACTCACTCTTGGTTTGGGATCAGGCTCAGGCTCGAATCAGTGTCTTTAGTTCTGAGGGCCGCGTTGGGCACTCCGCCATGCTTCCGCGGGATCGCCCTCCACTTCGGTCGGACGGCGAGCTAGCTTCCGCGCGGGTTACGGCGCCGTTCGACGGCTACCGAAGTGGGTCGCTATTCCTGCGAGGGGGACTATGGTACGACATCGTCGAAGGCCATGACTGGTCGATGGCTTACACTGAAATCTTCTCTTTCGGCGGCACGGACCTAGCGGAAGTATCCTTAGGAGCGTTTCCTACGAAATCTTCCTACTTCAATGACAACGGAGAGCAACCGGTTCATTTCGGTGCCAGTAGTAGCTTTGCTTTCTACGAAGGGAGACTCCGATTTACAAATGGACGCACTCCGGAGGTCCGCCTATATGACCAGGCCGGCTCGGTTTCGCAGATCATCCGAATCGATATCCCGCCGCGTCTCGTCACGTCGGATGACATTGAGCAGCTAAAAGAGGCCGCGCTGGTTGAGATTTCTGAAACGCGTGAAGGCTCGGGGGCTGCCGTGCGACAGTTCCGAGAACTCTTGGATGAGATTCCTTCTGAAACGTATATGCCTGTTTTTACGAACCTGCTCAGCGACCCGCTTGGGAATCTTTGGATTGAACCGTTCGTCCCGCCTGGCGAAACACCTTCGGGGTGGCTCGTTGTTGATGCAACCGGCCAATTGCTAGGAAAGGTGGCGATGCCCGCGATGGATCGGATTTTTGAGATTGGGGAGTCTTGGGTTTTGGGCCGTCAACGCGATTCGGACGGGGTCGAGCGGCTGGTTCAGTTCGAGATCATCAAACCGGGACTGTAGGGCTATGGAGCTTCGAAGACTAGTTTGCGGTTGGATCTGAGGTGATACGCCAATCGGCGGCACGGGATCAGCTTTCATACGTTCTGCGCGGTGGTGCAACAAGTTTGTCGGTCTGGAGGTGGACGAGGCTCGGCGGTTGAAGCAGCTGGCGGATGAAAATCGTCGACTGAAGCGGATCGTGGCCGACCAGGCGCTGAATTTGCAAGTCGTGAAGGATCTGCTGGGAAACAAGTTGTGACGGCCTGCGAGCGGCGGCGGTCGGGCAGTCCGTTAGGGGCTTTTTGCGTTCGACGATCCGCTACCGGAGGGTAGGTCCGAACCAGGCCGATCTGCGGACTCGGATCCGGGCGCCCGGACTCGAGCGACCGCGCTGGAGCTATCGACGCATTCACGTGCGCTTCAGCGCGAAGGCTGGACCGTGAATCGCAAGTGAGTTTATCGGCTTTACCGCGACGAAGGGCTCGCAGTGCGCCGGAAGGGTAAGCGAAAGCGGAGCCAGGCGTCGCGGATCGAGCGTGCCCCGTTAGGTGGACCCGGCCAGCGTTGGAGTCTCGATTTCGTGCATGACACGTTGAGCTCGGGCCGAAGCTTCCGGTGCCTGACCGTGATCGACGAGTTCAGCCGCGAGGCGCTCGCGACTCAGGTCGCGTACTCAATCCCGTCGGTACGGGTGATAGAAGTCCTTGAGCGGCCGGAGCCTGTCAACACCAATGAGACACTTGGTGGTACGGTATTAGTGAGCAGCGTCCTCCTCGGTCCTGGGTGGGTTGATCCATGCGGCGGTGGGGAGGGTGGGGGGCTCAGGTAGCCCCCGCACGAAGCGTTCAGGGGTGGCGGCAAAGGCGGCTTCGAGCACGGCAGCGCGATTCCGCCGGGCCTCCTCGGCCCGGCCGGAGTGGACGGTGGCCGGGCTCATCAGGCCGATTCCCGAGTGGCGATGGTCGTGGTTGTACCAGGTGAAGAACTCGCGGGCCCAAGCGCGTGCGTGCAGGATTGAGTCGAACCGGTTGGGGAAGCCGGGCCGGTACTTCAGCGTCTTGAACTGGGCCTCCGAATAGGGGTTGTCGGTCGAAGTATAGGGCCGTGAGTGCGTCTTTGTGACACCGAGGTCGGCGAGCAGAAAGGCGACCGGCTTGGACCGCATCGAGGGTCCGCGGTCGGCGTGGACGGTGAGTTCGCCGGGCCTCACCCCTTGGTGCCCGACGCTCTGCTCGATGAGCTGGGTGGCCACCTGGGCCGACTCCCGGTGCTGGATCGTCCAACCCACGACGAATCGGCTGAATACGTCCAGAATCACGTACAGGTAGAAGTAAGTCCACTTCGTCGGCCCCAGGAGCTTGGTGATATCCCAACTCCAGAGCTCGCCGGGGCGTGTGGCCAGTAGCTCCGGGCGGGTGTAGGCCGGATGGACCAACTGATCCCGGCGTTCCCGACTCTCGCCCTGTTCGGCCAGAATGCGGTACATCGTGCGCTCCGAGGCCAGGTAGCGACCCTCGTCGAGCAGGGTCGCCCAGACCGCGGCAGGCGAGCTGTCGACGAAGCGCTCGGAGTGCAGAACGCCCAGTACGGCTTCACGCTCCGTGTCCGAGAGAGCGCGAGCCGGCTTCGGGCGTGGCCTCCCGGGTGAAGTCTCCGTCGGCGTTCGCCAGCGATAGATCGTCGACGGCGCGACGCCCAGGGTCCGGCACGCCGGGTAGGTGCCGACCAGCGGGGTCAGCTCCTCCATCGCCTGCTCGATCATCGCTCGCTGCTCCCGTTGTGCGGCGCGCTCCCGGCCTGGAGCAGCTCTTCCAAGAGCGCCGAGACGTTTCCCTGCACCTCGATCACCTTGCGGGCTTTGGCCAGATCCGACTCGGCCCGTTCCGCCCGTCGGCGAAGCCGCTCCATCTGCCCATCCCGAGGATCCGGCCTCGGACGACCCCTCGGCTTCGACAGACCCTGCAGGGCGCCCTCATCGCGTTGCTTGCGCCACACCGAAAGGTGCGACGAGTACAGTCCCTCACGCCGGAGCAGTGCTCCGACCTCACCCGGCTTCGTGCAGCCGTCCGCCTCACCCAGCACCTTGAGCTTATACCCCGCCGTGAACGTCCGACGCCGCGCACGTTCCGCGAGTTCCGGGTCCGAGTCGGACCCAACGGTCGCCTCACGGACTCCCGTTCCATTCCCCTGATCCTTCTCCATCATCCGGTCTCCTCTCTCGCGCCCTCGTGGTTCAGTAATTCCTCAGTCTATTGTATCCCACCGGATGTTGGCAGAGAGGGGGCTGCGAGCAGAGCGGGGATTGCCCGAGGTCCTCGTCACCGACAACGGCTCGGAGTTTACCAGCCGGAGCTTCGACGCCTGGGTCTACGCTCGCGGCGTAAAGCTCCGATACATCCAACCAGGGAAACGGAGTCAATCCCAAAGCTAGTTGAAAGTGTCGTGACCTCTGGTCCTCAGGCGGCGGAGTGAATGGCGCTATCGGGGTGAATGATCTTGAGTTCCTTCTGGATGGCGGCACGGAGTGAGGGGAGGTAGCGGTATCCGCTTAGTTTCCTGAGCCGAGGCTCGATATTGAGGAGGGCGGCGGCGAGCCAGCGTTGCTTGTGATTGGAGTTCTTCCAGGAGTCGACCCGACCGCAGCGTTGCTCGGCCTGGGCATGGACGGACTCGAGCACGTTGGTGGTCTTGAGGGATCGGCCCAGGAGGGCGAATACGCCCAGCCGGTGGAGGGTGAGGGTTTCCTCGAAGCCTTCGTCCAGGCGGGACTGTCCGTTTTACTGTGTAACTGGCCTCTTCATCAAACCGGCACTCGTCCCGGAAATACGAGGGCCAGGTGGTTCAGTGCTGCGGGCCAGTCCTGCACGGGCCGGGTCCACCGTTGACTGGCCTTCATGATGGCCAGATAGAGCACCTTCCTTACCGAGTCCGGCGTGGGAAAGGCACCGCGCTTCTTGGTGACCTTGCGGAGCTGGGCGTTGATCGATTCGATCGCGTTGGTCGTGTACATCACTTTGCGGATCTCGGGCGGGTAGTCGAAGAAGGGCGTGAGATTCGCCCAG
>JBDNHE010000123.1:0-3337 GCA_041688945.1 Gemmatimonadota bacterium
GGCGAAGTCGGCGGAAAGGATGGGCCGGCACAGATCGAGTTCTTCGACGTCTGGGGTTGATTCTTGACGTTGCTCTTGGGTAGTGGCCCACGCGGTCGAGTGCGATTACTGTGCGGGATGGTTCAACTCGCTGAGTCGTCATTCCGCCCGCCCGCAGGCCCATGAAGATCGTCGCGATCCTTCTGGTGGGGATCCTGATCCTTCTGGCTGTCGATCTGACCCGATCGACGGTGCCATTGACCGAGTCCGTACCGGATCCGGTCCTCGCCTTCGTCGAGGCGCTGCCCGTCGCGTCGCTCGATACCGTGCCAGAACTGGCCGTGGGCGGGGACGAGAATCGCTACTGGTACATCATCTGGTCCGTCCGCAGTGCGGCCCTGATGCAGGACTCGATTCTGGTGAGCTTCGATGAGGTTCGGCGCATCATCCAGAGTTATGACCGGAATGGGGTGCACCGCGTTACCTGGGGCGCCGAGGGCGAAGGCCCGGGCGAGTTCAAGGACATCCGTAGTGGCGTCGGCCCTGACGGACGGATCTGGGTCTGGGACGGTGGGAACTGGCGCTTCACCGTGTTCGATTCAGATGGCGAACTCGAGGACGACTTCGCCGCGCGACGACTTCGGGAGATCGTGCCGGGTGGAGCGATTCGGGCGGGACAGGCTCAGTGTCGCTGGTTCGGCAGTCGGTGGGCGGAGTCCGAAACGGACTTTCTGGGCAGCGTCCCACTGATGGGCTCCGTGGTGGAGTGCCTCCCCTCGGGCCAGGACACCCTGGTCACCGTATCAGCAGTGCCCGTGGGTCGCTGGATGGTGAACGACAGGGGGCAAATGGTCCCGATGCAGATGAGTATGGAGCGTCATCGTCGAAAGATCATCTCAGCGGATCAGCCGATGGAGGTGCCGACCGTTCCTGGCTTCGATGTACCTCCGGCCTCGACGGACGCGCGAGCCCCCGGATTCAGTCTTCCGATCATCAACGGGAACTGGGCGGATCCGACCGAGGTGATGTGGACGCACCTGGCGGGCCACACGGTGATCTACGAACCCGATGGCACGCCGATCGCTCGCCTGCCGCGCGTGCAGGGCAGGATCCTGGGCGTTCAGCGCAATGTGATCCTGACGGCACGGGACATCGGGGAGCTGCCGTTGATTGAGGTTTGGCGGTTCAATGAACCGCTGGAACGACGTTAGTCAGCCCTCACCCAATGACTGAAGCCGAGCCCCAAGATCAGCGGGCGCGCTGAACTCGAAAGTTTTCCCCCGCTTTCTCTTCCCAAGCAGGCCGAACCCGGCGAGCCCCAGGAGGTCAGTTCTTGCCGTGTCATAGGCAATATTGTGACTCCGCCGGTGCGACTCGACGGTGTAGCGGCTACCGGGGTGGCGCATGCCATGATTGAGCAGCGCGAGTTGCCGGTGATTGAAGTCACCCGACGACCTGAGCAATGCCTCGGTGCTTCGGACCTCTTTGATCTTTTTGTTCAGATACTGCTGCAGATCGCCGATCGCCCGGCGCACCACCCCCAGGTGGTACGACAGGAAATACGTCAGATCGTTGTTGTCGACCTCGGTGTGGAGGAAGGAGTGTGAGTATTGGGCCCGAGCGTTTCGAAGGATGCTGGAGATCGAGATGTACTCGGCGAGCCAGTAGCCCTGCGAAAGGAGCGACCAGTAGAACAGGGCCCGTGCCGTACGGCCGTTTCCATCCAGGAACGGGTGATCATAGGCCAGCCAGAAATGCAGGATTGTCGCGCGGATCACCGGGTGCAGGAACGAGTCAGACGGTCGAGCGTTCGCGAAGTCGCACATCGACTGGAGCCGCTTCGGGAGCTCCGCTGCGGGTGGTGGCCGATGGAGAACCGTGCCGATTTCATCTTTCACCTGAATACTGTCGGAGTCGGTCCGAAAGCACCCAGCCCTGGCCGGGTCTTCCAGAGTCCCCACCGTCACAAGCCGATGGAGTTCGAATACGAGCTCAGGGGTGAGCTTCTCCCCCCGTTTCTCCTGAACGAATCGCATGGCCCCGTAGTTGTTCAGGATCATCCGTTCGCTCTTGTCCATCGGCTTGCGACCGCTACGAAGCATGTTCTTTGCGACTTCCGATGTAGTCGACGCACCCTCGAGTTGGCTACTGGTGATTGACTCCTCAATCAACGAGTTGATGATGTATCGATCTCGGGTGCCTGGATTGGTGACTTCTTCGCTGATTTCAATCCGGCCGCTGGCCAGTTGATCGATCTCATGGGTTAGACGGAGAACCGGGTCGGGGGTGCCATACTGGAACGTCCTTCCCCTCACGTCGGTCAGCGGGATGGGTTTCAGCAGGTGACCTCTCGCCAGCTTGATACCGAACCACCACTCCTCGTGAGTCAGGCCTTCGGGTGAAGTCAGCTGTCGAACTTTGTCCCAGGGTGCGTACTCCCCATTGATGAGCGCGGACTGAGCCAAGACGAGCGGGAGGCGGTCGTGCTCGATCCTGTTCAGCATTCCTCCTACGTCTGGAGGAATCAGCGGCAGCTTCACTTTGGCTCCCTGTGCCGTGGCAATACCAATTCCGTCAGTATTGGTAGATAGTCGGTATACGCCCCAACCACAACCGTCTTATACCGATTTGGTAGAAATGGGTAGATGTTCGGTATTGGGCGTGGGCTTCCGTTTGGCGATCGAAACCAGTCACAGGTCTCGGCGCCCTGGTACGGCGCCTCCGGCGGTCCTTGAGTGCGGATCGTCGGCTGGGCCGAACCCGGCCTACTCGTCGGTCTTGAGCCGGTCCCGCTGCGCCCGGGCCTCGGCCATCATCGCATCCATCGCCCCGCCACCGCTCGGCTCGGATTTGCGGGGTCTCGGCGCCACCAGATCTGCACGCACGCGTTTGATCAGCCACATGCCGATCACAAGCACCACAATCGGAAGCAAGACACCCTTGAAGGCGATTCCGACAATGTCCATGGGTCCTCCGGTCGGTTGAGGCTACGCCCGGTCGAGCACTGAGTGGGGCGAACGGCCATCCAAAGCCGCTCGCCCCAGCATCAGCGAACTCGGCCTACCACCAGATGCAGTTGAGGCCGTCGTCGCTCGAGACGATCCAGCCGCCGTTGTACGGGAGCAGCCACTCCATCATCGACTGACCGATCGGGCTTCCTGCAGGTGCCGACGGGAGCGTGGGGCTGGCAATGGGCTCCATGTCGCGATCCAGGAAACGCTCAATGTCCTGCATGGTCATGTAGTTGGCGGCCGTGGTGCTGGTATCGCCAGTCCGTCCTTCAAGCCGCTCCTGGATCTGATGCAGTTCGTACGACGCCATGGCGCGCACCTGCGGCATGTTGGCCCGCGCGGCCACC
>JBDNHE010000124.1:0-11328 GCA_041688945.1 Gemmatimonadota bacterium
GCTAGTCGGCTACCGCCACCTCCCCATGCTGCGGGCCGCCATTCAGAAGGAACTCGGGATCACACTGCCCGAGAATCGTGCACACTCCGCCGCCTGAGATCGGAGGTCGCTCCAGTTTCAACTAGCTTTGGGATTGACTCAGTCGCTCTTCGCCTGATTTGATCGGGCGGCCGCCCGCCGTTCCTCTTCAAGGGCCTCGGACCGGGCCTCCAACTCCAGGATCAGTTCGCGGGCCCTCAACGTCCGTTCCCGGACCTCCCAGGGGGCGGTGGCGATCGCGGCCAGCACAGCACCGGTTGCGCCGACGGCGAAGACCTTGAAGCCCTCCATGGCCCAATCCAGCTCATAGCCCGACAGACCTCCCGCCCAGTAGGCTGCGGCAAGTGAGGCCATCCCGCCCAGGGTCGCCCACAAGGCGCGGCGCCGGGAGATCCACATCTGATCGGCGATGCGGATTACGAAGATGGGCCAGATCAGAGACTCCCCGCCTCCAGAAGCCCAGACAATCAGCCCGAAGATCGGAATCTCGGCCCAGACGAAGACATCGCCCAGGTGGATCGGGGTGGTTTCGAAGTAGCGGACCAGAAGCCACCAGGACCCGAGAGCCCAGGTCGCCAGAAAGAACCCGAACGGAATCATGGTTGACGGATCGACGAAGCCGAAGACCAGTCGATTGTGGACCACCACCATGAGGAATACGAGCGCAAACGAGAACGCACGGGCCCGTGGGAGCACAATCGTGTTCATCCGAATCAGCCCCGGGGCCGTCGCCAGATCTCCTTTGGCGATACCCAGCATTCGCTCAACCTCGGTGGTTGCTCGGCGTGGGGGGGGCGATGTCGGTGAATCCATGCAGACAATATGCAGGGGCGGATTTGGTCTTCGTCAAGCTACGACATGAAGTGATCGTTGCACAGGGACTTGTTCACGCCCCCATGTGGGGCCGATGTTCCTCAATAATGACAACGCTCTTCTGGGTCCTCGGGACTGCCCTCTCGACCTCCTTCCTGTGTTCGATTCTGGAAGCGGTTCTGCTGTCCATCACGCACGGTCACGTCGCGGTAATGAACGACCGCGGCGAACCTGCGGGAAAACTACTCCGTAAGATGCAGGCCAAGATCGACGAGCCGATCGCCGCGATCCTGACACTGAACACGATCGCGCACACCATGGGCGCCACCATGGGCGGCGCCGTCGCTCTTCGCATCTGGGGAGAGCCGTGGATGGCGCTGTTTGGCGCGGTCCTGACCTTCGTGATCCTGGTCTTTACCGAGATCATCCCGAAGACAGTCGGCGCCGTGTTCTGGAAGCAGCTGGCGCCTCCCACCGCCTACACCCTCAGGTTTCTGGTCTTCGTGATGAAGCCGATCCTGATTCCGCTTTCGGTCTTCTCGAGAGTGCTCACCTCCGGAAAACGTCAGCCAACGGTCAGTCGAACCGAGATCGAGGTTCTGGCTGAGATCGGGCGACGCGAAGGGACGCTCGATGAAGACGAGTGGCAGGTGGTGTCCAACGTGATCCGCCTGGACGAGGTCACCGTCGGCGAAGTCATGACCCCGCGCACGGACATGATCGCCGTCTCGGTCGACTCCTCAATTGAGGAAGTAAAGACCGTGATGCTGAAGGAAGGCCATCTGCGGATCCCCGTCTACGAGGGGAACGTCGATCGCGTGGTCGGGATCGTGACGGCCCGTGACCTGTGGCAGGCAGATCACGACGGCGCTGTGGATCTGACCGGGATCGTCCGGCCCCCCCAGTTCGCGCCGGCGTCAAAGGCCGTCGAGGATCTGATTCCCGAGATGCGCGCTCAGCGCACCAAGATGGCGATCGTGCTGGACGAATTCGGGGGCACGGCCGGGCTGGTGACCTTGGAGGATCTGATCGAGGAGATTATCGGCGTGATCCAGGACGAGCACGAAGAGGACGAGCCGGACGATTTCCACCCGCTCGAGAATGGGTCGGTGCGGATCTGGTGTGGCGTCCCTCTGCGCGACGTCACCGAGCACCTTGATATCGACCTCCCCGAAGATCAGGCCGACACACTGGGTGGATACCTGTTCGGCGAACTCAGCCGGATCGGCCGAGTCGGGGACTTGGTCGAGGTCATTGGCGGTACCTTCCGGATCACGCGAATGAACGGGCGACGGGTCGAGTATGCGGTGTTTGATCCGACTCCGGCTGCGGGGTCGCTGGAGCGCTGACCCCCGGTTAAAGAGGGCTGGCCCAACGCCCCATCGGGACGCCCCCGGGCTACGGATACCTTCTGGTGGAGGCGGGGCGGCGGGCCGAGGAGTTGCCCCGCACGCCGGGCCTCAGGCCGGCGTGGCCTGCTTCGGCTCGCCCTTCTCTCCCCCGTCCCCGGCGCGATTCACCGTCACCGGTTCGATGTGCAGCGTCTGCGTGGGGAACGCGAACTCGATCTCGGCTTCGGTGAAGCGATCGTAGATGCCGAGATTGATGTCCTGTTGGGTCTCCATGTACGCGGCGTAATCCGGCACCCGCATGAAGTAGACGGCCTCGAAATCGAGAGACGATGCGCCGAAGGTCTTGAAATGGCACCGATCGAAGCGCGTGTTGTCGAGCTTCTCGATCTCGCTCTGGACCAGTTCGGGAATCTTCTTGAGCTTCTCGGGCGAGGTGCCGTAGATCGCGCCAAGACTGAAGAGCACCCGCCGCTCGGACATCCGGCCGAAGTTTCGGATTCGTGAGGACAGGAGATCGGAATTGCTGAAGACCAGTTGCTCCCCCGAGATCGAACGCACACGGGTCGTCTTGAGCCCGACGTGCTCGACGGTTCCCGACATGTCGCCGACCGTAACGAAGTCTCCGATGACGAACGGCTTGTCGAAGACGATCGAAAGCGAACCGAGCAGATCTCCAAGGACCGACTGGAGCGCCAGTGCCACGGCGAGTCCGCCAATCCCGAGCGAGGCCGTAAAGGCCATGACGTTCACGCCCATCGACCCCAGCGCCGTCAACAGAAGCACGGTCCACAGGGCCATGCTGACGATGACCCCGATGGCGCCGACCGCCATGGAGATGCCGGGATCGTCCGCTCGCGACTTCTTGTACTTCTTGCCGGCATAGGCGACCGCGCCGTTGCCCCAGAATCCGGCCTGGAGGAGCAGGCCGATGATCAGCACGGCGCGAATAACGTGGTCGACCCCCTCAGGAAGCTCGAGCGGGCGCGCCCCCAGCCAGATGGCGATCAGGAAGATGAAGATCGAACGGGTCTTGTCGAGCAACTCGACTGCCAAGTCATCAAGGTCCGTCGCTGTCAGAGTCGCAAGCTTCCGGATCCGCCCGATCGCCACCGCCAGCAAGGTCCGCAAAACCACCATGGTGATGAGGACCATCCCCGCGGATGTGGCCCAGGCCCGGAGTGTGTTGTCGAAGTAGACGGTGTCCCAGTTCATCGCTTCCCTGCCATTCGATTGAGTTCAATACGTCTGGTTGTTGCCGGGCCGCCCGGCTGCGAGGCGTCTATGGTACCGGAGACGTCACGTCGGCCGCGGACTCCCCGGGGGCTGCAGTCGCGGCGGTTCCCTCTGAGGAACCGGCACCCGCCTGGTCCGAGGCCACATCAGCGGCGCGCTCTTCCTGCCAGAACGAAATCGCAAGCAGGATCGCGCCGCAGGAGATGGCGATGTCGGCCACGTTGAAGATTGGGAAATCCCAAAAACCCAGATCAACCGGGCCAATGAAGTCCACGACGCCTCTGCTCCAGCGCACGCGGTCCCACAGATTCCCGAGGGCACCAGAGACCACGAGCGAGAGCGAAACCAGGCGCAGGCCATCTGACTTTTCAGCCTGCTTGAAGAGAACTGCAAGCATTCCAAGCGCCAGGATCGTGACCGGAACGAAGAACCAGCGCGAATCGGCTTCGGCGATCTTCAGCCCAAAGGCGGCCCCGGTGTTGAGCGCAAAGGTCAGCGGAATCAGGCCGCCCAGCAGCTCTTGAGATGCCTGGCCCTGGAGTTCACGCAGGGCCCAACTCTTGGTCCAGAAGTCCAGAACCAGGACGACGGGAACGATCGAGAACAGAAGAGTGAGCTTTCTTCGCACGGCCTACGACCTGCCTTTGGGATCGACGAATAGTCGGAACAGGCATGAAGATCGGGGACTTGCGCCCGCATTTCCACCCCCTGCGGGGCTAGCTGAGAACTTCAATCCAGCGGCTCAAGACGAACCACCGCGCCCGCCAGATGGTCAGTCAGCACATAGATCAGACCATCCGGACCCTGGACCGCAACCCGGATACGGCGGTCATAGCCATCCATCAGCGATTCTTCACCGACAGCCCGGTCTCCATCCACGATCACGCGTGCGAGATGCTGTCCTCCAAGCCCGCCCACAAAGGCGTCGCCTATCCATTCCGGGAAGCGGTCGCCGGAGTAGAACATCAGCCCGGAAGTCGCGATCGAAGGGACCCAGAAGTGAACCGGCTGCTCGAGCCCCTCGCGCTCGCGGATGCCCTCGCCAATCGGCCGCCCGTTGTAGTTCACACCGTGCGTGATAATGGGCCAACCGTAGTTCCGCCCCGGCAGGATGTGGTTGAGCTCGTCTCCGCCTCGCGCGCCGTGCTCTGATTCCCACAACTCGCCGGTCTCTGGGTGGATCGTGAGCCCCTGCGGGGACCGATTCCCGTAGGCGTAGATGGAGGGCTGGTGACCGGGCTGACCGACGAAGGGATGGTCCGCCGGAATTGAGCCCATCGTCGTTCAGCCGTTTGATGGTCCCCTGATGATTGGCCGGGTTCTGAGCCTGATCCATCTCGTAAGCGTGGCTCGCCCCGGCGTACCGGGTCTCCTGCCAGAACGCGTGCCCCAGGAATAGCAGCAGAACCGTCAGTGCGATCCTGAAGGGTCAGCGGATGGTCGTCACCTTCATGGCTCCGCCTCGACTAGTCTCGCAGCGGGGAGCCGTCGAGTACGCGCAGAGCGCGGAGAATGGTTTCGATCGAGCCGGCATACCACACCGGGTCCACCTTCTCCACGTCGTCGGTGGAACGATGATAGTCCGGGTGATCCTCGACGCCGAAGTAGAGGAAGGGGACGCCGGCGGCATGAAACGGACCGTGATCCGAGGCCGACACCCAGTTGTCCGACCCGGTATCGGCCGGCGTGTCGTGACCAAAGTGCAGGACTACTCTCGGGACCGGGTCTATCAATTCGATGAGGGGCCGCAGCGTCGGATTCTGATGGGTTCCGATCACCCAGAGCGCTTCTTCGGACCGCGACACCATGTCCAGATTCACGTTCAGGGCGACTTCACCGAGCCGACCGGCCAATTCCAGCGACTCCACGTAAGCCCTGGCTCCGCGGAGCCCGCCCTCTTCGCCATCGAACAGGATGACGGTGACATCGTGCGCCAGGGGTGCCTGGGCCAGCACGGAAGCGATTGCAAGAACGCCGGCGGTCCCGGAGGCATTGTCGTCGGCGCCATTGAAGATCTCGCCGCCACGAACGCCGAGGTGATCGTAGTGGGCAGTCAGAACAATGCGCCCGGTCGATCCAACTCGTCCGGGAATATCGGCGATGACATTGGTGCCTTGGACACCTTCGCGAGCCTCAAAGACCTGATCACGTGGTGACAGTCCCATCTCACGCAGCCGACCGGTGATCCAGCGACGGGCGACGGCGCTCTCCTTGGAGCCGACAAGCCTGCCCTGCATGGAATCGTGGGCCAGCACTGACATGTCCCGCATGAGGGTGGTGGCGTCAATCTCTGGCAACTGCGCCGTCACAGCTGGCTCGGCACAGGCCGCCGTGCTAATCAGGACCAGGCAAAGCAGGGTTCCCCCACGAAGGATCGGGGGCGCGGAGGAACGCATCGGAGTTGGTAGCTTGAGCATGGCTCACTTCGGCTGGGCGCGAGTCGCCGCCGACCCACGGCGGAAGTTGCGAGAATCAAACCATACACCGGTTCGTTGCGAAAGCACCACGTCCGAAAGAGGCATCGCCGCCCTTCTGAAACACCGCCCATCCGACCAGATTCAGGGTACCGCATCGCACACGACTCGAACGAGCCAATGAGGTAGTACACTCATGACCATCACGAATAGAGGCCTCCGTGCCGCAATCCTTCCGCTCCTGATCGGCCTGGTAGCCTGCGGAGCCGACGCCGAAGTCGCGGCTGACCCCGACGCGCCGACAACGGGCGCCCTCGCGGACGCCACCTCCACCGCGGCCGCATCGACGGGCGACTACCCCGCCCTGATGGTCTACAAGACGGCGAGTTGCGGATGCTGCAACGGCTGGGTGGAACACCTGGAGCATGAGGAGTTCGAGGTCGACTCTCGAGATGTAACGGACCTGGCCACGATCAAACGCGACGTCGGGGTCCCGACACAGCTGGCTTCCTGTCACACGGCGCTTGTCGATGGCTACGTGATCGAGGGCCACGTCCCGGCAGAAGCCATTCGCAAGCTCCTCGACGAGCACCCCGAAATCGCCGGGCTCGCCGTTCCGGGCATGCCCGTCGGATCGCCCGGGATGGAGGGTCCGAACCCTCAACCCTACACGGTCTTTGCTTTTGATCGGGCTGGAAACGCTACGCCCTTCATGCAGATCGATCCGCGCTGACCAACACCGCCGGCCAGCCCTTTTCCAGCTTCACCGGCGCCTCTATCCTGCGTCGCGGCAGCCCGTTCCTGCCGTGATTGAACGCGCTCATACCAGGACACAGACATGCAGCTGAACACCACGCTTCGAACCGGACTCCTCACTTGCCTGGCCGTGGCAGCGATTCCGACGGCCGTCATCGCCCAGGATCGCCCCTCGAATGACCCGGTCATCCAGGCCATGTGGAATCAGGGGATGGTCAATTCCCAGGTTGAGTCTCTGGCTCAGGTACTGCTCGACTCGATCGGACCGCGCCTGTCCGGGAGCTCCGGCTTTCTGGACGCCAAGGACTGGTTGCTGAAAAAGTACGGCGAGTGGGGTGTTTCAGCGGAGGCCGAGCAATACGGCACCTGGCGCGGCTGGGAGCGCGGGATCACGCACATTGATCTGCTTGAACCCCGGGTCCGCACACTGAACGGAATGATGCTGGCTTGGAGCCCCGGAACCAATGGGCCGGTCCAGGGCAAGGTGGTGGCCTTCCCTGCGGACATCTCCAGCGAAGCTCAGTTCAACGCCTGGGTCGGCGGAGTACGCGGCAAGTTCGTCGCCATGTCCGCCTCGGAGCCCACCTGCCGAGCGCCGGAGAGCTGGGCCGCGCTGGCGACACCGGAATCGGTGACCCGGATGGAGGAGCGCCAGCGCGCGAACCAGGAAGCCCATCGGCAGAGCGTCGGCGCTGCGGGAGGCAACAACGCCGTGATCGCCGCCATTGAAGCGAATGGCGGACTCGGAGTCGTTCAGGGCAACTGGTCGGATGGATGGGGTGCCAACAAGGTGTTCAGTGCACCCACCTCGACCATTCCGGGCGTGCAGCTCAGCTGTGAGGACTACGGACTGGTCCACCGCCTGGCCGCCAATGGTCAGGGCCCGGTCCTGCGATTGGAAGCCGAGTCGGAGTTCACAGGCGACCAGCCCATGTTCAACGTGATCGGCACCATTCCTGGCACCGAGCTTCCCGACGAATACGTTCTCTTGACCGCCCACCTGGACTCGTGGGACGGAGCCTCCGGCGCGACCGACAACGGGTCGGGCACCATCATGATGATGGAGGCCATGCGGATCCTTCGGGAGACCTACCCGAGCCCGCGTCGGACCATCATCGTCGCCCACTGGGGTGCCGAGGAGCAGGGTCTCATTGGATCCGGCGCCTATGCCTACGACCATCCCGAAGTCCGCGAGGGGCTGCAGGCCGCCTTCAACCAGGACAACGGGACCTGGCGAATCGACTTCATCCGCATGCAGGGCTTCCTGGGCGCCGGTGAGCACTTCGGGCGCTGGTTCTCGAAGATTCCTGACGAGATCACGCGGCACATCGAACTCGACATCCCCGGCGAGCCAGAGACCGGCGGTAGCGACCACATGAGCTTCATCTGCTGGGAAAAGCCGGGATTCCGCCTGCAGTCGCACTATCCTGATTACCGGCAGTACACTTGGCACACCGACATCGACACCTGGGACAAGCTGGTCTTCGATGACCTGGCGAATAACGCGACGCTTGCTGCGATGTTGGCCTACCAGGCCTCAGAGGATCCGCAGCGCATGGTGACCAACCCGCGCGTGCCTTCAAGCGGGCGCGGATGGCCGTCCTGCCGCGAGCCGCGCCGCAGCTTCGGCGGCTGAGGCGCTGATGGCGGGCCTCCTGACTCGGGAAACCCGTCGCGGATCTTGAAGCAGATCGGCCCCGATCGCCCATGAGGTGGTCGGGGCCGATTTTCTTTCGCAAGCGGATCTTCACATGGCGTCGAATGGGCGAGTTGCAACCGGGCTTACCTCAACGAATTGCGGCCGGGTATGTGTCGTCCTATCTGTGGTGCTTGCACACCAGTCCCGAGAACGGCCCCCCATCAGGAGCAGATCGTGATCTTCCGCCGAGTGATGCCTTTCGCCGCCGCGCTTGCCGCCGTCGCCCTCGCCTCGCCGATTTCGGCGCAGGGAGAGATGAGCGCCGCCGAGCGAATTCTGGCGCAGGAAGGCTACACGCAACCGAGCCAGGCCATTATCGACGCCGTTCTGGCTCCCCGTTGGGAAAACATCTCACTGTCCAACCTGGATCCGACTGGATCGTGGTTCATCCACTCCGTCTCGGATGGTCCGCCCTCGCTGGCGATCTTCGCCAAGCCGCAGCTCAATCTGGGCGCGCTTCAGATTGATCCGATCGCAAACCGCAGTCGCCGACTCACCACGCGATCCGACGTCGGTTACCAGCTCGTGTCCGCGCAGGATGGGCGTCGGGTTGATATCAACGTGCCGGCTGGAGCCCGCGTCAGCGGAGCGACTTGGTCGCCGGACGGCAGTCAGATCGCCTTCATGGCCCACTTTGAAGACGGAACGCACATCTACGTGGCCGATGCATCCGACGGCGATTCCCGTCAGCTGACCCGGGACTACATCCAGCCCGTGCACGTCACGTCAGTGGCGTGGACCGCCGACGGAAATGAGATCATCACCGTCGTGCCGCCGCAGAACCGTGGGGCCATGCCGGCCGAACCGACCGTGCCACAGAGCCCGATGGTCCGCCACACGACTGAGGACGAGAACCGGCTCCGGACCTACTTCGACCTGCTTGAGAATCCGTACGAGAAAGAGCTGGTTCGCTACTTCTCGACCAGCCAGATGGCCGCGATCGACGTGGACTCCCGCCAGGTAACCCGGATCGGCGAGCCGACCATGATCACCGGCATCGACGTTTCGCCCGACGGGCAGCACTTTCGGGTGGACCGGCTCGCTGGAGATTTTTCCTACATCGTGCCGACCATGAGTTCGGCCTCCCTCGAAGAGTTGTGGGATCGACAGGGGAATGTCCTCGCGGTACTCGAGGAGAATGAGGCCCGCGAAGGGGTTCAGGATGGCGGCAATGGTGGCAACGGCAATGGCGGCGATGACCGCCGCGGCCTGACCTGGCACCCCATGGGCGGTGGACTGGTGTTCGCCCAGATGACGCCTCGCCCCGAGGGCGACGACGCCGACGACACGGCGGATGCCGCTGACGAGCCAGAGGAAGACGACGAAGATGCCGACCCGCGCATGGATCGGATCGTTCATTGGGTCGCGCCATTCGGCGACGATGACATTTCAGTCATTTACCAGACTGAGGACCGCGTCGGGCAGTTCGCCTTCAACGAAGGTGCCTCACTGCTCTTTCTGACGCGGGGCGGAAGAGACAATCAGACCGTTCATGCCATCGATCTGGCCAACCCCGCCGAGGAACACCTCCTCGCCCGTCGGCGTGGAAGCAACATCACTCGAGACCCCGGCAGCCTGGACTACATGACCGGCTCCATGGGCGAACGTGTGGTCCGCACCACCAGCGATAACGCACACGCCTTCCTGGAAGGCACTCAGTACTTTGAGAACCCCGAGCAGGATGCCCCGCGCCCCTTCGTGGATCGGGTCAACGTCATGACCGGCGACAAGGAGCGGATCTTCCAGAGCTCGCCCGACATCTACGAGACCGTACGCACCGCGATTGATCGTGACATGAACGAACTGATCGTCATGCGCGAATCGAGCACGATGGTGCCGCAGGGATATCGCGTAAGCATGGCCGGAGGTGCGGAGCGTCAGCTGACCCAGAACGTGGACTACACTCCTGCGGTCACGAACGCTCGCCGTGTCAGCGCCATGGTTGAGCGTTCAGACGGATTCGTGTCCAAGGTCAGTGTGACCATGCCCGTGGGTTGGCGTGAAGGGCAGCCCGCCCCGCCCGCCATGTTCTGGTTCTATCCGAGCGAGTATACCGACCAGGACAACTACAACGAACGCAGCCTGGCGCGCTTCAACAAGAACGATTTTCCGAACATGGGGGTGCGTTCAATGGACATGCTCAGCCTGCTCGGGTATGCCGTGGTCGACCCCGACCTGCCCATCGTTGGTGATGCGGATGCCCCCAACGACAACTACCTGCCCGACCTGCGCAACACACTGGCCGCGATCATCGACACCCTGGACAGCCGCGGCTGGGCTGACCGGGCCAAGCTCGGAATCGGAGGCCACTCGTACGGGGCGTTCGGTACTGCCAACGCCATGGTGAACACCCCGTTCTTCAAGGCCGGCATCGCAGGCGACGGCAACTACAACCGCTCGCTCACGCCCGCTGGATTCCAGCGCGAGCCACGGCAGCTGTGGGAAGCCGAGCAGATCTACATCGAGATGTCGCCGTTCTTCGTTGCGGATCGGATGAGCGGGTCGCTCCTGATGTACCACGGCATGGACGACCACAACGTCGGAACGAACCCGGAGCACTCAAAGCGCCTGTTCCACGCATTGAACGTGCTTGGCAAGGATGCCGCGCTGTACATGTACCCGTATGAGGATCACGGTCCGGCGACACGGGAGACCGTCCTGGATCTGTGGGCGCGCTGGTCGGCTTGGTTGGAGGTTCATGTGATGGGCCCAGACACCCGAATCATTTCGTAGGACGCTGAAATGGGCGAGTAGCTGCGGCCCATTTTGAGCACACCCCACCGAGTCGGATGGCGGGGTAGCACTTGCGGCGAGGGCCGTCAGCTTTGGCTGGCGGCCCTCGTTTTTTGGTGTGTGGGGGGGCCGATCGACCGGCGGCGCGAAACTGTTTGATAGTGATGCAGGCCCCTCCTGGATCTCCCGATGAACGGGAGCAACGATGAGAGTGCCAAACAACTCATCCGTACCAGGAGGGAACCATGCGTTTCTACACGGGCCAGCATCGATATTACTGCGGCATCGA
>JBDNHE010000125.1:0-10960 GCA_041688945.1 Gemmatimonadota bacterium
ACAGGAAGAGACCACGGCACTGGGCGTTCCGTGCCTGACACTCCGTAGCAGCACCGAGCGACCGGTGACCATCACGCATGGCACGAACACGTTGGTCGCCGACCGCAGCACGGAGTCGATTCTGGCTGCCTACGCTGCGTCGAAGGGGGCGCAGGGCCGTCCTGAACTTCCGCAGGTCGAGGGCTGGGACGGCAAGGCCGCCGAGCGCATCAGAGATGTCTTGCTGGAATGGGCCGAGCGTCGTTGAGCCAGGACCGGCCTCCGGTCGTGTTCCTGGGCGTTCCGATGGCCATCAACGTCCGGGACGTCCTGCGTAGCGGCGTCCTCGCGCGGGTCCTGGAGTCGGGGGCCCATGTACACATCTTCAGCAATGCGGCTTCGGACGAGGCATTCATAGCAGAGTTCCGGCATCCCCAGGTAGCGATCCACCCTCTGGCTGATCCAGACGACCCGGCGTTCATTCGGGAGGATGCGCGACTCCTGCGGCTGCACCTGCTGGTGCTCTCCCTCCGATGCCAGACGGTGGAGATCATGACGCGTGACGCGCGCAGGCGTCAGCCGGTTCTGCGAATGGGGCGGGCGCTCCTGGGCGTGGCAGGCCGCGGTGCCCAGAACGCGATCCTCAACTGGTGCAGGCGGCGGCGAGCCGCGGTCACCCCCGATCTGTACGGGTCACTCTTCGCCCAGCACCGTCCGGATCTGGTCGTGGGGACCCGGATCCTGACCATGACCTCGCCAACGGCTCCCTCAAACCCGCGCTACCTGGACCGGCATCTGATCGTGGAGGCGGCGCGCCGGGGCATCCGGACTCTGGCCTTGGTGGCCAGTTGGGACAACCTGACCACCGGCGGCTTCTTTCCCGTCGATATTGATGCGATCACGGTCTGGAGTCGCGAGATGAAGGACCAGGCAACCACCATCCACGGGCTGCCAGCCGAACGGGTCCACATCACGGGTGCGCCCCAGCACGACGCCTACGCCCGGCCGTCCCGGTTCACCCGCGACGAGTTCTGGCGCAAACTGGGAGTCGACCCCGCCCGGCCCGTTGTGGTCTATGCGACCGGCACCCAAGGGCTGATCCCGAATGAGCCCCGGCTGGTGGAGGAACTCATGGCGGCTCTGCCCGTGGGCGTGCAGTTCTTCCTGCGGCTGCATCAGTTGGATGAGCCGGAACGCTACGGACATCTGAGCTCGGAGTCTGATGTCGTGGAGGACCAGGATCTCGGCCCAGTCAGTTCTGGCCACGCGAACCGGGTCAGCGCCGCCACTCCCCGGCTCCACATTGATCAGGCAGGGAAGCCCCCGGTGGGCGACTTCGCCGATCGAGATTTCGACGCGGACGAGCTCGAACGCCTGGCCGACACGCTACGGCATGCGGACGTGGTCGTGAACGTGGCGTCGTCCATTTCCCTTGACGCTGCGGCCCTTGGCACGCCGGTGGTGGTCCTCGACTACGATGCCGAACCCGATACGCCCTATGCTCGCTCGGCCCGGCGCTTCTACGCCTTCACCCACCAACTGCCGGTGATGTCGTCAGGCGGCGTAGCGCGCGCCCAAAGCCCTCGGGATGCCGTTGAGGCCATTCAGACCTATCTGGATGATCCATCGGTCCATTCGGACGAGAGGGCAGCCATGGTCGAGCAACTCTGCCACGTGATCGATGGGCGGTCCGCTGAACGGACGGCGGCCGTGCTGCTGGACCAGCTGGTGATCGCGCTGTCGGGGCGGGCGATCTGATGGCGACGATTCTCATGGTCTCTGTCGGCGGCCCGCGGCGGGCGTCGTCTCGCCTGCGAGTTCACGCGTGGAAGCCCCGGCTGCAGGCGTTGGGTCACCAGGTGGCAGTGGTCGCCCTTCATCCCGATCCGGGCGACGGGCCTGCCGTTTCCCCCATGGAGGCAGTGCTCCGGTCGCGCGTTCCGCGTCTTGCAGCCGGCATGACGGAGCGGCGCTTCTGGACGGGAATCGTCGCCGCAGCGCAGATGGCGGACGCCGTGTTCCTGCAGGAGACAGTCCCGCCTCGGTGGGCCACCGACGCTTTGGGAAAGGCCACAGGACGAATCGTTTTTGATTTTTCCGATCCGATTCATACCGCCACCGGCCCAGGGCACAACGCCAGGCACCGGTTGATGCAGCGGATGATCACCAATCCGCGGTTGGTCCATATGCTGGGCGCGGCGGATGCTGTGGTGCTCGAGAACGATCGGATCCGGCCGTTTGCGGAGCAGGGTGGGGCCCGGGTGGAAGTCATGCGGGGTCCGATCGACACCGACTTCTACACGCCAGAGCGGGATGATCGTCTCGCCGGCGGCGACCTCCAGGGCCGTGCGTCGGCTTCCGCTGGGGATGGGGGCGACCGCCTTCCCATCGTCGGCTGGACCGGCTCGAACGTCACACTCCGCTTCCTGGAGCCTCTGGTGCCGATGCTTCAGCGGATCCACCGGGAGCGCCCGTTCCGACTCCATACCGTTGGACTCACCGAAGCCCCCGAATTCGACGGTCTGGACGTTGTGAACACGCCTTGGGAGATGGAGGCCGAGGCGAGAGCGGTGGCCGGTTTTGATGTGGCCCTCGCCTGGCTGCCTGATACACCGTGGACCCGGCTTCGGGGCGGCGCCAAGCTGCTCGTCTACATGGCAGCCGGTGTGCCCGTCGTGGCCTCTCCTGGAGGCATTGGTGACCAGGTGGTGAGCCACGGGCGGGAGGGGTTCCTGGCTGCGACGGATGCGGAGTGGGCCACACGCCTGACGACGCTGCTGGAGGATCCGGCGATGCGATCGAGGATGGCACGCGACGCTCGCGAGACGGCCGTGGAGCAACACAGCTACCAGGCCTACCTGCCGCTGCTCTGTGAGTTGCTCGGTCTGTAGCAGAAGGTCAGCTCTTCTGTTTTTTCTTCTTGTCCTGACCGTAGTACCGGTAGTAGTACCCGTACCCAGCGCCACTGCCGTAGTACCGGCCACGCCCCGAGTAGTCCAGATCGTTCAGGACGATGCCGGAGATCGGCGCCCGAACTGCATTCAGCTGATCGTTCGCGTACTTCAGTGCCCCACGCGCGGTGTGTCCGGCCCGGGCGATCAGAATCACCGCGTCGGACATGGTCCCGAGCACGGCTGCATCAGTCACCAGGTTGAGCGGCGGCGAATCCAGCAGCACTTTGTCAAAACGCTCGGTCAGCTGCTTCAGGAACTCCCGCATCTGGCGAGAACCGAT
The DNA here is from genome assembly GCA_041688945.1 of Gemmatimonadota bacterium. Lineage (GTDB taxonomy): Bacteria > Gemmatimonadota > Gemmatimonadetes > Longimicrobiales > Gaopeijiaceae > Gaopeijia. The sequence continues at coordinate 3,214 of JBDNHE010000125.1, forward strand.
CAGTTCTGATGGGTTCGGCGGGATGGTTCCGGTCGGGATGAACGATAGCTCCGCGTCGTCACCGATCTGAACGGTCTGGATGGCTTCTTCCAGCGTGCACGATCCCATCAGGACGTCGGTGACGCCGGGGTGGCCCTTGGCGTCGAAGATCTTGTGCACGATCCCTTTGCGCAGGTCACAGTCGACCAGGACCGTCTTGGAGCCCTGCTGGGCCAGCGTGATCGCCAGGTTCGATGCGCTGGTGCTCTTTCCTTCGGCAGGGCCGGGGGAGGTAAAGACCAGCGACTTGGCAGGCGAATCCAGATCCAGGAAGGTGATGTTGGTGCGGAAGGCCCTATACGCCTCGGAGACCGGGTTGCCCATGTCGTTCTTGGTGACGAGCCGATCGCCCATCGCCTTGGCCCGTCGCAAAAGGCCGGCACCGCCTCCGGCGCCCTTGATCCGAGGGATCATGGCCAGGACGGGCAGGTTGGTCAGGCGGATCAGCTCTTCTCGCGAATGGACCGTCTCGTCCAGATAGTCGCGGGCGGCGGCAAAGCCGACACCCAGGATCAGGCCGAAGATGACGGCCAGGAACATGCTACGGAGCTTCCGCGGACGGATCGGCAGGGTGGGGAGCACGGCCCCGTCCACGATCCGGACGTCGCCGGGCTCGATGGCCTGCGCGATCCGGGCTTCCTGGAGCTGTTCCTGCAGCTGGAGGTAGACTTGTTCAAAGCCAATCTTTTTGCGATCAAGCCGGTCCTGTTCGATGGCGCGTGTCGGAATCAGTTCCAGTTGGTTGCCGAAGCGCTGTTGAGTCGCTCTGGCCGTCTGCAGGCTCGAGTTCAAACTCCCGCGATAGTTGAGGGCGAGCTGGTAGAGCTGCTGCTGAAGCTGTGCGATCTGCGCCGCGAGGGTCCGAACGTCCGGGTGTTCCCGCGTTCGAGCCGCCGACATCTGCACATAGTCGGCTTCGAGTTGATTGAGCTGGGTCAGGAGTTCGGTGACCGATTGGGTCGCCATAAGGGCCGGGACGCCGGCCAGCCGCCGATAAGGGTTGGTCAGGACGTTGGGGTTGGGATCGCGGCCGACCGAGTCGAGTTCCTGGAGCAGTGCGTCGAGGCCGGTCAGGTCGTTCTCAATGGCGTCTACTGCAGCCTCGGCCTCGACCATCCTGCGGACCTGCTCGGCACCCTCTGCTTCGATGTTGACGATCTGCTGGGTCTGCTGGTAGGCGAGCAGAGCGTTCTCGGCGTCCAGAAGCGAGTCCCCGAGGCTGGCGATCTGCGCGACCAGGAACTTGACCTGGCTGTTCGCCGCAATCCTTTTCGCCTCGCTTCGATCTTCTCGGTAGAGCTCGGCGATAAGGTCGGGAACGGATTGAACAAGTGCGGGGTCCGTCCCGGTGTAGCCCACAGAAACCAGCGAGGCTTCCCGGTACGGCAGACCCACGCTCAGTGTCTCTGAGAGCGCGCGAACCGCGTCGCGGTACGGGGCGACCGAAATGACAATCTGGTCAGGGAAATCCTCATCCCCAATCCGGTTTGGATCGCTCGCACGAAGTGTGAGGCCGACCCCGTTAAAGACAATCGCCTCACCACGGCGCACGAGACCGATTGGAAGCCCATCGGCATCGGTGATCTCGTAGCTGTCACCGGAACGGGTGAATGTAAACAGCCCGTCGCGGGCGATTGCCGTAGCGGTCACACTGGAAAACATCTCCCTGCGGGAGCGTGCTACCGGCGCAACAATCTGTACCTGAAGCGCCAAAGAATCGACTGCCAATTCCGCGAACTTGCGGGCGCGAAGCAGGGCCATCTCGGTCTCGACGTCCCCGCGCCCAAGCATGTCAGACAGGAACGCCAGTTGCGGTGCGGAGCTCCCTCGGTCCGTCTCGACATGAATGGTGGTCCGAGCCTCAAAGACCGGAGCCCGAGTCCAGGTGTACCAGCCGGTCAGTCCAATGACCGCCAAGGCGATAAAGGCAATGATCCACACGTTGCGTCGCAGAAGGTTGACTGCGTCCCGCAGATGGAGTTCGCTGTCGCTGTGCCTGCCTTGTGTACCGTTGCCGTTCTGTTGCATTCGATCAGCGACCCGAGATGACGACGATGTTGGCGATGATCGAGGCGATGCCCACGACCGACGAGAAGTTTCTGGAGATCCAGCTCCGCTTGCCCACCACGATCTGGTCGCCGGACCGAATTCCGGCCGCGGTAATGGAGAGTGAACCCGACAGGTCCGTACGGGTGGTCACGCCGTTCCGAATCAGCTGGATATCATTGGGATTCCCATCCGGCTTGATGCCCTGGGCACGCGCGATCAGTCCGGCGATCGATTCGGTGGCGTCAACCACGTAGACACCGGGCAGGCCGACTTCTCCCAGAACGTTGATCCGTCGAAGCAGCACCACGTTGACCGCCGTATTCACCAGGTACTGGCCGTATTCCTCGGTCAGTTGGTCCCTCAGGTCATCGGGGGAAATCCCTGTCACGATCCTCTCACCGAGCAGCGGGAGAATGACCTTTCCCCCCTGATCCACCTGGAACTGTCCCGACAGTTCCTCTTCCCGCCAGATCGAGACGCTGATCAGGTCCCCTGGAAGGAGGGAATTGGTGTCGGCGGCAGCCGTGGTCTGAGCAGAGGAGGCCGCCGGAACCAGAAAGGAGGTTGCGGCGACGGCAAGCAGGGTGAGGCGCATGATATCGAAGGTCCGTTCGGAACGGGCGAAAACCGATGTTTCTTGAAGCTGATAGCAAGCCTCAAGTCTACCTTTGAGGGGGGGACGAGGCAAGCTTCGGGAGGACCTCGGGAATTGACGTGAAAGCACGTAAATCCGTAGCTTCCGGCCTCTTGGAACCCCCTTTCTCGACCCCTGGACGGCCCGACGGTTGGACGCTCTCACAGGTCTCCTCCTGATCTCCCTCGCGATTGCTGCGTACGTCGCGATCTTTCGCCGTACGGACGACGCCCTTCATCCGCTGGGAATCTTCGTCCTGCTCTGGTTCGGGATCTTCGGTTTCGCGCACTTCAACGTGCCCCGGACCTTTGACGAGCCCTACTACGCCGAGTCGTTCGGGATCCTGACTTATGGCGTGGTCATAGCGGCCGGCCTGATCTTCTGTTTTGGTTTCTGGCTGGCGGACCCGGGTCTTGAGCGCGTGGACCGCGACGCCATCGCGATGCGCTTTCGCACAGGGACCAGCTGGGAGAACCTTCGTGGAATCACGGTGGTGCTCTGGATCATCGCCACCATCATGACCGTGGTTCAGGTGGCCCGAATCGGGGAGATTCCGCTCTTCTCGCCCCGCATTGACGAGCTCAGACAGGTCTTCAAGATGTCGCTGCTCGGCTACGTCTGGGATCTGCACTACGCGGTCGCCCTCTTCGGGACGATGCTGGCCGTTCACGCCCGCAGGAATTTGGCGCGGCTGGCGTGGATCGCCCTGGGCCTTTCATCAGTCTTTCAGCTCGCTTTCGCCGGTGTCCGGGTCTCGCCGATGACGGCTCTGGCCTGGGCGGGGGTCTACCTGTTCTATCGGCTGCCCCGAGTACGGATCCGGCACCTGATGACGGCCGCTCTGGTCGCCCTCTCGGTGTTTACCGTCATCGAGCAGTTTCGGCGCACCATGTACGATTCCAATCCGGCTCTGCTCAATCCCCGGCTTGATCTGAGCGCCCCCGCCACGGCCTGGGCGCACACGGCCGCCAGCTTCAAAAATCTCCAGTTCACGCTGGAACGTGGTGATCCCCCCCTGCACATGGGCCTGACCAGCTACGACCTGCCCAAAACGATCAACCCGGCGGCGCGTTATGTCGACGACGAGATTTCGTACATGTACGGAACCCACAACACACCCACCTTCCTGTCATTCCTGTTCTACGACTTTGGCTGGGGTGGAATGCTGATTGTCCCGGGGGTCTATGGGGCCATGGTGGCCTTCGTCTACCGAATGTTCAGGCGAAAGACCAACATCTTCTGGCTGGTGGTCTACATCGACTTCCTGCTCGCGGTTGCCCTCTCGTTCCGAACCCATCGTTTTCTGGGCAATCCGCTGATCTTTTTCGGGGGGGTGGCTCTGGGTGTGCTCTTTCTCTCGGGAAGAGGCGCAGGGCGATGGTCCGGTGCGACCGAGCCGTCGAGTGAGGGGGATGGCAACGATATGGAACCGGCCTCATGAAGATCGTGGTCGACTTTCTGCCATTGATGGCTCGGGGCGGGGGACTGCAGAACGCGCGGAATCTGTGGCGGACGATTCTGGCCGAGGGGCAGGAGCACCAGTGGATGGCTTTTGCCCGTCCTGATGTGGGGCTCGCCGCAATCGGCTCGGCTACGCACGCTGAAGCCATTGAAGTCGAACCCAGAGGTGCCGTGGGGCGACTGGGCTTTCAGAATCGTCAGATGCTCCGGGCGGCCCGGGACTTTGGAGCAGACGTCATTTTCACGCCCATGGGTGTCGGCCCGCTGTTCGGTGCCGTCCCCAAGGTCATTGGCTGGCACGATTCGACGGTCGCCTATCCGGAAGTGTCCCTGGCCTCCGGTCTTTCCCTCGCCGAACGGGCCGAGGAATTCCTTCGCGCTCGCCTCGCTCGACGCGTGGCCTGCCGGGCGGGAAGGATCTCGGTCCAGACCGACGCCATGGCCACCCGATTGAGCCGCCTGTGGGGCGTCGACCCGGAGCGATTTGTGCGTGTGCCCAACGGTCCGTCGACCTTTCTGGCGGACGAGCCACGAGCCGATCCCACCCCGCCGGACGGACCCCCAATGATCCTGGTGGTCGCGGAACCGAAGGCGGCGAAGAACCTGGAGATCGTTCCCGCGGTGCTGCGTCGGCTCAGGGAGGCGGACCCGAACATCCGTATGTCCATCACCTGCAGTGCCCCTTCCAGTGCTACATCATTTGGGCGAGCCCTGGCCGCTGCAGGGAGCCCCCAGATCGACTTTGTGGGTCAGGTCCCGCACGCACGCCTGGGTGACCTGTATCGAGGCGCGAGCGTGGTCCTTCTGCCGTCCTGGGTCGAGTCTTTTTCGGCGACCTACCTTGAAGCGATGCATTTTGGTGTGCCGCTGGTCGTTTCCGATCGGGACTTCGCCCACGCCATCTGCCAGGAAGCTGCCCTCTACGCGGATCCGGCCGATGACGCCGATTTGGCGGCGGTGATCCTCCGGGTTCTGAGTAGCCCCGAGGTGCGAGCCGAATTGCGTGAGGCCGGATTCCGTCGGCTTCCCTCGTTTCCGGACTGGTCCCGCCGCCTGGAACTCTACCTGGCCGCGCTCGAAGCGGCCGTCGACCCCCGCCGGCAAACTGCGGAGAGCGTCTCATGAACGACCTGGTTGCCCCAACCCGCCCATTCGTCTTCTACGGCGCGAGCGAACTCGGCCGTGACGCTCTCTCCGTTGTGGAGGGCCTGCGCCGGGCTGGAGCTAAACTCGACTTCCTGGGATTCGTCGACGACGGTGAGGGCCTGGCCGGGACGGAGATGTGTGACGTCCCCATCCTCGGAGGCGGGGAGTGGCTGGTGGAACGGGCCGCGGAGGTCGCCTGCGTCATGACGATCGCTGCTCCTGCGGTGCGGCGCACGATTGTTCAGCGTCTGGTGGCGAGGGGCGTCAGCTTTGAAACCCTGGTCCATCCAACCGCCGTTATCGGGGCCCGCGTACAGATCGGCGAGGGTACTCTGATCATGGCCAACGTGACGACCACGGTCGAGATCGAGATTGGAAGGCACGTAGTGATCAACCCCGCGTGCACCATCGCACACAATGTCAGGATCGGGGATTTCTCCTATCTTTCGCCCGGCTGCAATCTGGCCGGGGCAGTGGTCATGGGCGAAGCGGCATATCTCGGGACTTCCGCCACCGTTCTTCCCCATCGGACGATCGGGAAGGAGGCGGTTCTCGGGGCCGGGGCGGTGGCCGTGCATGACGTGCCACCGGGGACCACATCCGTAGGTGTTCCCGCTCGCAAGCTCTACTGAATCAGCGGAGGCGGTCCGATGACCGTCGCCCATCTACACAGGCAATCCCATTTCAGGATTATTGAACGAATGGCTCCACGAACTCGCCCCGATGTCGAGGGCTCCGTCGGAATGAAGATCCCGCTCGCCAAACCACTGATCGGAGTCGAGGAAGTCGAGGCCGCCGCCGCCGTCGTAAAGAGCGGTTGGCTGGTCATGGGCCCCAAAGTCGAGGCCTTTGAGGACCGTTTCGCTGAAATGGTCGGGGCCAGGCACGCCATCTCGGTCAATTCGGGCTCCAGCGCCCTGCTGGTTGCGATGGGAGTGCTGGGCGTTGGTCGCGATGACGAAGTGATCTGTCCGGACATGACGTTTATCTCGACCGCTTCCGCGGCGCTTTTTCTTGGCGCCAAGCCGGTTTTCGTGGACCTGGAGATGGATCACTACAACATCGACCCGGCCCTGATCGAGGCGAAGATCACGCCTCGGACCAAGGCCATCGTCCCGGTACACTTTGCCGGACACACGCCGGAGATGGACGAAATTCTGGCCATTGGCGAAAAGCATGGAATCCCCGTGCTCGAAGATTCGGCCGAGTCGCATCTGGCCCGCTACCGGGGCGGAAAGTTCTCCGGGACCATGGGAAAGATCGGCATCTTCTCGTTCACGCCGTCCAAACCGATGACCACGGGTGAGGGCGGGATGATCGTCACTGATGATGACGACCTGGCTGAGGCGTGTCGACTGTTCCGTAACTTCGGCGACACCGGCAAGTTTGAATGGAGCACCCTTGGCTTCAATTTCCGCATGCCCGAGGTCATGGGGGCGATCGGCCTCAACCAGTTGGCTCGCCTTGAAGACGCAGTTGCGACCCGTCGGCAGATCGCCGCGAAGTACACCGCAGCCTTCGCCGCCAACCCGCGCATCATCACCCCGAAGGAACGGCACCCCCAAGACCACAACTACCAGCTCTACACCATCCGCATCGCTCCGGACGGCAACCCGACCCGTGATCAGCTGAAGGCTCGCCTGGCCGAGGTCGGCGTAAGCAGCCGGGTCTACTACCCCACGCTCCACAATCAGGGGATCTTCTCTCATCTGGACACGGGGACTGACGCGGACTATCCGAACGCCGTCGAGTACCGCAATACCGCACTCTCGCTTCCACTCTTCCCCGGGCTTAGCCTTGAAGAGCAGGAATACGTGATCGAAAGCGTCCTTTCGGCGCTTGTTTCATAGGAAACGCAATGTCTTTCTTCGCGAATACCCCGAAGCCTGAAGGCCGGCGGGTGCTCATCACCGGTGGTGCCGGGTTCATTGGAACCGCACTGGCGGAGCAGCTGGTCGACCAGAACGAGGTCGTCCTGATGGACCTGGGGTTCGAGAATTCGCCGGCTTCGCTTGGCGGGCTTCTCGAACACAAGAACGTGACCACGCAAGCCGGCAATGTCCTGGATCCGGCTGCTGTGAAGCGCGCCACCGATGGCTGCGATCTGATTGTGCATCTGGCCGCCATCGTCGGGGTGAGCAACGTGCTCTCCCGCGGCCGCCAGACCATTGAGACCAACTTCACCGGGACCTCCAACCTTCTGAAGGCGCTCGAGGGCCGCGACGATCTGCACCGCGTCGTCTACTTCAGCACCAGTGAAGTCTTCGGGATGAACTCGTTCCGCGCAGACGAGAACACGCCCGCTTCGGTGGGGCCGGTTACCGAGGCAAGGTGGACCTACTCGATCGCCAAGTTGGCCGGCGAGCACCTGGTCCACTGCTACCATCGCGAACTGAACATGCCCACCGTGATCGTGCG
>JBDNHE010000126.1:0-40276 GCA_041688945.1 Gemmatimonadota bacterium
GCCAGTCAGCTACCCCTCGAGCACTGGCACGACATCGTCGGCGACGCCACCTTCGGCGACGCTATCCTCGATAGGCTCGTCCACCACGCTCACTCCATCCAGCTCAAAGGAGCGTCCATGAGACGTCACGAACCGAAAACTACCACCTGATCACTCCAGCGTCGCTTCGCTCCGATCACCCTTTCCACATGCCCCGGAACGGGTGGTCCACATGCAGCGGACTGGGTGGCCCACTTCGTCGGAATGCGCAAAGGGCGGGGGGGGCTTTTGCGTGCAAACGCACTTGAGCGGGCAGTGGGCTTCGGTGGGGCGCTTGGGTGGGGTGGTGGTTTTAGCGGGGTGGGGGCTCCGCCTCCATGTGTCCCCCACGCAGGGCCGCTCGCCTGTTTCGGATGGGAAAAGGGGGGCTCGCTACGCGGCGGGGTGCCGGACGGGCGGGGTTGGCCTGCATCTAGAAGCCTGTTGAAAAAGTGGGGCGAGCCAGAGGGTCAGCGAGGCCGAGGACGATCGCGACCACGATAAAGAGCATTTTCAGCATGAGGGGGCGATGGCGTCTCGCATGGGGCTGGGTCGTTTGGCCTTCCGTCAGTCGTCCAGTTCTTCCAGGAGGGCCTCTACTTCGGCGTCGAAGTCGTCGAGGATCTCGACCTTCTCGGGGAAGGGGAGAAAGGCGGATTCGAAGCCCATTCTGGCGATGTCGATGAGTTCGCCGTCGTTGAAGCCGAGGTGGCGGGCGGCGTGGGTGTATTCTTCGATCAGGGTGGTGCCCGAGATCAGGGTGTTGTCGGTGCAGAGGGTGACCGGGATGCCGAGATTGAAGTAGCGGCGGATGGGATGTTCGCTGTACGAGGCGGCTACGCCGGTCTGGATGTTGGAGGTGAGGCAGACTTCGAGGGGGACCTGGTGGTCGCAGATGTAGGCTTCGAGCCGGGGGTCTTCCTGGAGTCGAGTGCCGTGACCGATGCGGTGGGCTCCGCATTCTACGATCGCCTCTCTGATCGATTTGGGGCCCCAGGCTTCTCCGGCGTGGACGGTCCGAGAGAGATGGCCTTCGGCGGCGATTCTGAAGGCCGATCCGTGGCTACCGGGGGGATTGCCGGCTTCACCGGCGGCCAGGTCGAAGGCGATGACGCCGTGGTCTCTGAAGTCGACGGCCACGGAGGCGAGGCGCTCCGAGACGGGGGCCTCAAGGTGGCGGAGGGCGCAGATGATGACTCCGCTCTTGATGCCGGTCTCACGGCGGGCTCGGTCCAGGCCGCGAAGGGGGGCCTCGATTGCCTGTTCCAGGGTCAGGCCACCTTCGGTGTTAAGAACGGGGGAGTACCTGACCTCGACATATTTGACGTTCTGTTCGGCGTGGTCGATCGCCAGTTCGTAGGCGATTCGCTCGAGCTGATCTTCTGTCTGCATTACAGCCAGGGTCAGGCCGAAACGGGACAGGTACTGTTCAAGGTTGACGTCGTTGTCGGCCCGCATGTGGTCGGCGAGTGCGCCGGCTGTGTTGACGGGCAGGGACACTCCGGCGTCCTGCGCCAGTTCGAACATGGTGTCCGGACGGAGCGAGCCATCCAGATGGACGTGGAGTTCGGCCTTGGGAAGGCGGGCGATCAGCGACTCATTCATGACTTTCTCGTTCCTTGTTCCGGATACACCGCACTAGCAGGACGGACCGACGTTTCCGGGCGTGTATCCCTTTTCCACGTCGATCAGCGGCGCTGGGTAGTTCCCGGAGAAGCACGCATTGCAGAAGGGTCCGGCCTCGGCCACAGCGGCTTCCATCCCTTCCAGGGAGAGGTACCCGAGGGATTCGACACCAAGCTGTTTGGCGATCTCGGCGACCGAATGCGACGAGCCGATCAGTTCCTCTCGACTGGGCATGTCGATGCCGTAGAAACAGGGGTACTGGACGGGTGGCGACGCGATCCGCATGTGCACTTCGGCTGCTCCGGCCTTACGGAAGAAATTGTTCAGGCTCTTGCTGGTCGTGCCACGAACCAGGGAGTCATCGACCACGATGATCTTCTTGCCCTCGATCACTTCTCTGACCGGATTGTACTTCATCCGGGCACCGAAATCGCGGTCCGCTTGTGATGGCTTGATGAAGGTCCGGCCAACGTAGTGGTTCCGCAGCAGCCCTAGCTCGAACGGAATACCGCTCTCTTCCGCGTACCCGAGGGCTGCCGAGTTGGCGGAGTCCGGCACTGCGATTACACAGTCCGCCTCGACCGGGTGCTCGCGAGCCAGCTGGCGGCCAAATGCGCGACGGGCACTGTCTACCGAAACGCCCCACAGACGGGAGTCGGGCCGGGCGAAGTAGACCAGCTCGAAAATGCAGGGCGCCTGGCTCTCCGCCGAGGACAGAGAACGCAGAGGAGTCAGCTTGTTCCCTTCGATCTTGAGGACCTCGCCGGGCTTGATGTCACGCACGTAGGTGGCATCCATGATATCAAGAGCGCAGGTCTCGGACGCCACAACGTAGCCCGTCGGGAGCTTCCCGAGGACAAGCGGGCGGAAACCCCGCGGATCTCTGGCCGCATAGAGCGTGCTCCCTACCGAAATGACCATGCTGAACGCGCCTTCGAGGTGTGAAAGGCCGTCGTCAATCTGGGCATCGACAGACTCATGCCTTGAGCGCGCCACAAGGTGGATCAGGACCTCCGAGTCGTTGCTCGACTGGAAGATGGAGCCTTCTTTGACCAACCAGTGACGCAGGTCGTGCGCGTTGGTGAGGTTGCCGTTGTGGGACACGGCCAGGTCGCCACCTGCGTAGCGTGCCAGAAGCGGTTGGGCGTTCTGTGCGCCGCCACCGCCCGCCGTAGAGTAACGCACGTGACCCAGCGCGACCTCGCCCGGGAGCCGATTGATGACCTCGGCGTTGAAGACATCAGAGACCAGGCCGAGGCCCTTGTGAATGCGGGCGGTGTTGTCCCCGTCGATGCCGACGATCCCTGCGGCTTCCTGCCCCCGATGCTGAAGCGCGTAAAGGCCGAGGAAGACGAGCTGGGCTGCGTCCTCGGTACCCGTGACGCCACAGACTCCGCACTCTTCGCGGGGCCGGTCATCGAGCATGGGGAGGGACACATCCGTGGCGCGACCGTTCGGGGTCGAGATCATTCGCCTTCTCCGGTGACTGTGAAGGATGTCTGGTTCATCCGGTCGGGCAACGCGCGGGTGCGTGCCCGGTGTATCTCGTTCATGTCGGCCGAGATCGTGTGTTCCCCTGCCTTGATCGTGAAGCCCGAATCGGCGGATACAACGGAGCCGATGTGACGGGCCGGAACGGCGTGGCCCTTCGCGACTTCCAACACGGCCTCCACCTGGTCCGGTGCGCACGAAACGATGATCCGGCCCTGAGCCTCACCAAAGAAGAGCGGCACAGCGGGGAGCGCATCGGTCAGCGTCACGTCGATGCCAAGTAGCTGATCGCCACCTGCGGCCGACTCGGCAAGCGCAATCGCCAGTCCCCCTTCTGAACAGTCGTGTGCCGAGGAGAGCAGTCCTTTGGTGATCAGTCCGAGCACCGCCTGCTGTAGTGACCGTTCTCCGAGAAGGTCCACGGCGGGGGGCGCACCGGCGACCATGTCGTGGAAGACGTAGAGATACTCCGAACCGCCCAGCTCGTTGGTGTTGTCCCCGAGCAGGACGATGGCGTCCCCGACGTTCTTGAAAGCGGCGGTGGTGATATGGTCAATGTCCTCAATCACACCGACCATCCCGACCACCGGAGTGGGATAGATGGCCCGACCGTCGGTCTCGTTGTAGAGCGAGACGTTCCCGCCCGTCACGGGCGTTTCGAAGATCCGGCAGGCCTCTGCCATCCCCTGAACCGACTCGCTGAGCTGGTAGTAGATGTGCGTCTTTTCGTGATTCCCAAAATTCAGGTTGTTCGTAATTGCCATCGGCACTGCGCCGGAGCAGACGATGTTCCGGGCCGCCTCGGCGACCGCTGCCTGCGCGCCAGAACGTGGCGACAGGTAGACGTATCGACCGTTGCAGTCGGTTGTGGCGGCCACGGCCTTTCGGGTACCCCGGATGCGGACCACACCGGCGTCCCCACCGGGACGGACTGCGGTCGCGGTGCGGACGGTGGTGTCATACTGATTGTAGATCCAGCGCTTGGATCCAAGATTCGGCGACCCCAGAAGTGTGATCAGTGCCTCGGAGAGGTCTCGGCCGGGCTGATCAGTCTCTGGGAGGACCTGGTCGCGCAGCTGTGCGATCTCCAGCGATTCAATGCCTTCCCGCGTGTAGGTCGGGCAGCCATCGGTCAGCGGAAGGGCGGGGATCTCGGCCACGGTCACGCCGTTCTCGACGATCCGGAAGAATCCGTCCCCGGTCACGTGACCGATCACCTCGGCTTCAAGCTCCCACTTCTCCAGGATGGCCTGGACGTCTGCTTCGTGCCCAAGTTTGGCCGCGACCAGCATGCGCTCCTGTGATTCCGACAGGAGGATCTCGTAGGGCGTCATGCCCTTCTCACGCACTGGGACCTTGGCGGCGTCAATCTCGACCCCGTTCCCCGAGCGGCCGGCCATCTCGGCGCCGGAAGAGGTAAGGCCGGCTGCGCCCATGTCCTGGATGCCGACAATGAAGCCGCTCTTGATCAGCTCCAGAGAGGCTTCGAGCAGAAGCTTCTCGGTGAATGGGTCACCGACCTGGACCATGGGACGGCTGGCCGCATCGTCATCCTCGGAAAGCTCTTCGGAGGCGAAGGTGGCGCCGTGGATCCCGTCGCGTCCGGTGCGGGCACCGACGGCCATCATCGGGTTGCCCACGCCTTCCGCCACTCCCTTGATCAGGTCCTCATTCTTCATGAGTCCCAGGCACATTGCGTTCACGATCGGATTCCCTTCATAGCCGCGATCGAAGTAAACCTCACCGCCGATATTAGGGATGCCGACACAGTTGCCGTAGTCGCCGATTCCTGAAACGACGCCGGAGAAGAGGTACCGAACGCGGGGCGAATCGAGATCGCCAAAGCGCAGGGAATCCAGAATGGCGATCGGGCGGGCACCCATCGTGAAGATGTCCCGCAGAATCCCACCGACGCCGGTCGCGGCACCCTGATAGGGCTCGACGGCAGAGGGATGGTTATGCGATTCGATCTTGAATGCGATCGCGTATCCATCTCCGATCTCGATCACACCCGCGTTCTCGCCTGGACCCTGAAGCACCCAGGGGGCCTGCGTGGGCAGGAGCCGGAGGAGGGGCTTCGAGTTTTTGTAGCCGCAGTGCTCTGACCACATCGAACTGAAGATGCCCAGCTCGGTGAAGGTCGGAGTGCGGCCCATGATGCGGACTACGCGCTCATACTCGTCCGGGGCCAACCCGTGGTCAGCGACGACTTCCGGGGTGATCTCCGGATCACCTTTGCGGGGTGGTACTGCGGACGGCTTGAGGGTCTTTCCTTCCATGTGTCGGTCAGGTCCGATGTCCAGGTGACTGCTTCAAATAGGGTGAGATCGTACGGGTCGGGATCAGCCGGCTACCGGGGCGGCCATAAGCGAGGTGAACACGCCGAGGCCGTCTGATGAGCCGAGAATGTCTTCCATGGCGCGCTCGGGGTGAGGCATCATCCCCATGACGTTTCCGGCGGTGTTCAGGAGCCCGGCGATATTGTTGCGTGCACCGTTCGGATTCGATTTCGGGGTCGCATCGCCTTCGGCGTCCACGTATCGAAAAAGCACACGGCCCTCGCCTTCCAGCTGGGCGAGCGTCTCGTCATCCGTCCGGTAGTTGCCCTCGGCGTGGGCGAGCGGGATGCGGATGACCTGGCCCTCGGAATAGTCCGAGGTGAAGTGCGTGTCGTTGCGCTCGACCCTGAGCAGGCAGTCTTCGCTCTGGAAGTGCAGCGACTCATTCCGGATCAGGGCCCCGGGGAGCAGCCCTGACTCACACAGAATCTGAAAGCCGTTGCAGATTCCCACGACGGGTCCGCCACGGCCGGCAAAGGCCACCACGTCTTCCATTACCGGGGAAAAGCGAGCGATTGCGCCAGCACGGAGGTAGTCCCCGTAGCTGAAGCCGCCGGGAAGCAGGACAGCATCGAACCGATCCAGTCCACGCTGACGGTGCCAGATGAATTCGGCCTCACCGCCAACCTGTGTGACGGCGTGGTAGAGGTCGTAGTCGCAGTTGGACCCCGGGAAGGTGACGACGGCGACCTTCATCACGCCTCCTCTACCTGGTAAACCTCGTAATCCTCGGTCACCGGGTTGGCCAGCAGCTTCTTACACATGGCCTCGGCTTCGGAGCGCGCAGCCTCGGCGCTGGCTGCCTCAAGTTCTAGATGAACGGCCTTACCCACGCGGACGTCGTCCACGCTGGTCCAGCCGAGCGAATGGAGAGCGTGGTCGATGGCTTTACCCTGCGGATTGAGAATGCCCGGGCGGGGGGTGACACGAATCTCGAGACGATAGCGGCTCACTGTGTATCCTCCAGATGGTCGACCACGGGGCGGTGGCGACCGGGGTTGAGTTCGGTGTAGTCCATCTCTCGGACGAAGTCGCCTCCGTCGTCATCTTCATCATGTTCGTCCTCCAGCGGATCCCTGTCGGGAAGCCGATCCAGAAGCCCCAGCAGTACTGACTTCAGGAGGCCCCAGAGGATGTAAATGGAGAGCGCGGAGAAGAAGTAGTATCGGGGAATCGTGATCGCGAGGAAGAGCAGCGTGAAGACCCACGCAGTCGTCAGAATCCCCTTTTTTGTTCGAAAGCCGATCCGCGGGAGTTTGGCGTACGGAACCTGGCTGACCATGAGCACGCCCAGGAGCACCATGGCCACAGCCATGATGCGTTCCCAAGGGAGGTCCTGCAGCCAAGTCTCGAAGAATGGCGTCTGCGAGAACGGGTAATAGGAGGCCAGGGCCATTCCGGCGCTGGTGGAGGGCAGCCCGATGAATTGCCTCTTGGCTTCGCCACCCTGATCAATGTTGAAGCGCGCCAGCCGGACCACCGCGGCCGCAATGAAGGCGTAGGAGAGAGTCCAACTCCAGAAGGCGTCCTGGAAGAACAGTTCGTACATGATCAGTGCGGGCGCTACCCCGAACGAGATCGCGTCCACCAGCGAGTCCAGCTCAGCCCCGAAGGCCGAGCCGGTCCGGGTAAAGCGGGCGACCCGACCATCGAGCATGTCCAGGATGCCCGCGAAGATGATGAACCACCCCGCCCACTCGAAGTCACCGCGGCCGGCAGCTATGATCGCGTAGATCCCGAAGAACAGGTTCCCCAGAGTGAAGGCCGACGGGATGATGATCACTCCACCCTGCAGTCGGCGGCGCTTCCCAGGGGAAGGCGGCCGGCCCGGAATGAATTCTCGGTTCACTTGGCGTTGGCTCCGAAAGAGGGTGGCGTCCACTCGTCGAGAGACGTCCCGGTCAGACGCCTGAAGGCGTCCATGTATCGGTGGGTGGCCGCCGCGATAACCTCGGTGGTCAGATCGGGTGCAGGCGGCGTCTTGTCCCACACCTGCGTCTCCAGCCAATCGCGAATGGGTTGTTTGTCCAGTGAGGGCTGCCCACGGCCGACCTGGTAGGACTCCTTGGGCCAGAACCGTGAGGAATCCGGTGTGAGGACCTCGTCGATCAGGAGCAGATCGCCGTTGGCTGCATGCCCGAACTCGAACTTGGTGTCGGCCAGAATGATCTCCGAACCGGCGGCGGTATCGCGGCCGAAACGGTAGATCTCCATCGACAGCCGCCGGAGCGTGCCAGCGAGTTCATCCCCAAGGAGCTCGACCACCTGCCCAAAGGTGATGTTCTCGTCGTGTCCTTCCTGCGCCTTGGTCGCTGGCGAGAAGATCGGGGGGTCGAGCCTCTGGCTTTCGGCCAGACCCTCGGGCAGCCGCTCACCGGCAAGGGTCCCGGACTGCCGGTACTCCTTCCAGGCCGATCCCGCGATGTACCCGCGAACAACACACTCGACCAGGACGGGCTTCGTCCGGTGGACGAGCATCGCCCGGCTTTCCCAGAGAGATCTGGATGGCGCCAGCTCGGGATGCAGCGCCACAATCTCGTCCGCTCGGGCTGCGATCAGGTGGTGCTGCAGGCCCGAACGACCGGCCAGCATGTCGAGCCACCACGCGGTGATCTGAGTCAGGACCTCACCTTTTCGCGGGATCGGCTGGGACATGACCACGTCAAATGCACTGACGCGGTCCGACGCGACCATCAGCAGTCGGTCTTCCCCGACCGCATACACGTCCCGGACCTTGCCCCGATGCAGCAGGGGCAGGGGTAGCTGTGACTCGACTACGGGAGCGTCAGACACGGAGTTCTGGCTCCCCGAGGCGCGAGTTGGCGCCCTTGAGCGAGCGGTCGAGAATCGGCTGGATCCACTCGGCAAGGAATGCATCGACCTGCTCGGGTGCCCGGCCCACGAAGCGGCGGGCGTCGATGAGAGATTCGATTGCCGCCTGATCCATGCCGAAGGCCGCGTCACCCGCGATTCGCTCGATCAGATCCGAGGTCCGGCCGTCCTTCATTTCGCGGGCGGCGGCGTGGGCGTGAACCCGAATCGACTCGTGCAGAGCCTGTCGGTCTCCGCCGGCCGCGGTCGCGTGCATCAGGATGGTTTCGGTGGCCATGAAGGGAAGGTGCTCCTCAAGGTTCTTTGCCACCATCGCAGGGTTCACGATCAGGCCCCGGGCCACGTTCTCCAGGAGCACGAGCGCCCCATCAAGGGTCAGGTAGGCGTCCGGGATCGACAGTCGGCGATTGGCTGAATCGTCCAGCGTCCGCTCCAGCCACTGCGTCGCCGCAGTCATGGCCGGGTCGATGGACAGCGTGATCACATGACGGGTCAGCGCACAGATGCGTTCCGCGCGCATCGGGTTGCGCTTGTAGGGCATCGCGCTGGAGCCGATCTGTTCGGACTCCCAGGGCTCCTCTACCTCACGCAGATGCGCGAGCAGCCGCCAGTCGTGTCCGATCTTGGAGACGGATGCGGCCGTCCCGGCCAGGGTGGCCTGGAGTGCGTAGTCCACCTTTCGCGAGTAGGTCTGCCCACTGACGCCGTAGTTGTTGGCGAACCCCATTTTCTGGCCGACCCGCCGATCCAGAGCCTCGACCTTGGAATGATCGCCATCGAAGAGCTCCAGGAATGAGGCCTGAGTGCCAGTGGTCCCACGGACGCCGCGGAAGCGAAGCGTCTCCAGTCGGAACTCCAGCTCTTCGATGTCGAGGGCCAGGTCCTGCAGCCAGAGGGTGGCGCGCTTGCCTACGGTCGTGGGCTGAGCGGGCTGGAAATGGGTGTAGCCAAGGGTCGGGAGTTCGCGGTAGGTCTTCGCGAACCCGGCCAGAGCGTCGATGCAGCGGACCAGGCGATCCCGGATCAGTTCCAGCGCCTGGCGATGGAGAATCAGATCGGTGTTGTCTCCGATGAACGCCGAGGTGGCGCCCAGGTGGATGATAGCCTTGGCCGCCGGTGCGTCGTCCCCATACAGATGGACGTGGGCCATGACGTCATGACGGAAGCGCCGCTCGTACTCCGCAGCTTTCTCCAGATTGAGCTCGTGGAGCGAGTCTCGCATCTGCTTGAGCGCTTCGTCGGTGATCGGCAGGCCCAGTTCGGCCTCGCTCTCGGCCAGGGCCAGCCAGATGCGACGCCAGGTGCCGTAGCGGTTGGCGGGCGAGAAGATCCGCTGCATCTCACGAGATGCGTAACGGTCTGAGAGGGGGTGCTGGTAGCGGTCGAGGTCGGTCACGAGGTGGTCGGTCAGGGTTGGGAGTCGGGAGCCGGACGTCCGCCCCGGCCATTGTACGTCAATGTGGTCTGGCGCTGCTGATTTCCACGTGCGTAGATCAGCTGGAACTGAACGCTGCCGGTCTGCTGTTCCATTGTGCGGAAGGCATCGGCCAGATCTTCCGCGGTGTTGATGTCACGGTTGAAGCGATTGGTGCGCATCCGGTAGATCACGTCCTCTTCCTGGAGTCCGGTGATCCGCCGCAGTTCGTCGGTGATCCCGACGACCAGGGCTCCTCGCTCGATGGCGAGGTCTCGCTCGCCGCGGATCTGCGGAGTCACGCTGATCACATCCAGATCGTCCACGACCTGAACCCGCATGGCCTGCGATGAAGGATAGGGCGCCGTGACGAGTCGGACGATGCCTTCGCCTTCGATCTCAAGGTTGAGCGGGTCGCCCTCACGCAGGTCGAGAACCACGTCTTCCCAGTCGAGAGGCCCGGAGAGCCGACGACCATTGGCCGAGATGATGCGGCGCTGCGAAGGGATGCTCGCTTCGTTTGCCGGGGAGTCCTCGAAGACCTCGCTGATTATTACGCCACGGGCACGCCCCCATTCGTCCGTGGCTGCAGCGTCGACCTGAAGACCCAGCCAGGCACGTCGAACCTGCCCCGTGCTGATCAGATCCTCCGCGACGCGAAGCGCACGGTCGATCGGGATCGCAAAACCCAGTCCTTCACTGCCACCCGAGCGGGAGAAGATCGAGGAGTTCACCCCGATCACCTGACCCAGGACGTTGACCAGCGGGCCACCGGAATTCCCCGGGTTGATCGCCGCGTCAGTCTGGATCATTCCCAGATAGAAGCTCTCATCGCCCTGAGACGGGACCAGGTGCCGACCGGTCGCGCTGACCACCCCGGTAGTGACCGTGGGCTCCGAGTTCGAAACCTCGACGCCAAAGGGGTTTCCCACCGCAATGGCCCATTCGCCGATGAGCAGGTCGGCCGAGGTCCCAAGGGGAACTTGGGTCAGGGAATAATCTCCGGTGATACGGAGGACGGCGACGTCGGTGGCTTCGTCCGTTCCGACCAACTCAGCTTCCAAATCTGTGCCATCCGACAGCGTGACCTGCATCCGCTCTGCGCCCTGGATCACGTGATTGTTGGTCAGGATGATCCCGCCCTCGGCATCGATTACGAAGCCTGAGCCGTAGCCGCCCCCCCGCTGCTGACGGGTGCCGAACCGCGTCTGAACCTGCTGGGTCGTGATGGTGGAGATCGTAACCACACCCGGGAAGACACGCTCGGCGGCCCGCACGATCGCCGTCTGACGAGAGTAGTCGATCTGTCCGGCGGCCGTCCTCAGAGACTCTGGTGCGTCCTGCGCCCGCTCCTGCTCGAAGCGGGTGGCGACCTGCGCCGAAGCAGCTGCGTTGACCGCGATCGCCGCGTCCATCTCGGGTACGCTGGATTCGCAGGCGGTACTCGTCAGCGCCACCCCAATGAGGGCCAGCGGGAGCGCGTGAATGCGAGAGCGAGAAACGAGTGTCGAGAATGACATGGTTCCAGTGGTTCCGGGAGTGCGTCGGTCCGCCCGAATCAGAGCTCCTTGCCGAGCTTGTCCCAGTCTGCCAGGAAAGCCTCGAGGCCCCTGTCCGTCAGCGGATGCTTCAGCAACTGATACAGCACCTTTGATGGAAGTGTTGCGCAGTCCGCGCCGATCGTCATGGCCTGGACCATGTGCTGCGGGTGACGGATCGAGGCCGCCAGGATCTGCGTCATGATCCCGTAGTTATCATAGACCTGCCGGATTTCAGCGATCAGATCCATCCCGTCGTGGCCGATATCGTCGAGGCGACCGACAAAGGGGGAGATGAAGGTCGCGCCCGCTTTGGCAGCGAGCAGCGCCTGATTCACCGAGAAGCACAGCGTGACATTGGTGCGAATTCCCTCGGACGTCAGGGCGCGACAGGCACGAAGACCATCTTCAGTGAGCGGCAGCTTGACCACGATGTTGTCGTGCAGGGCTGCCAGACGCTTGCCCTCATCGATCATCTCGGCCGCGTTGACCGCGACGACTTCGGCTGAAACCGGTCCATCCACCGCGTTGCAGATCTCCAGGAACAACTCTTTGGGATCCCGGTCGCCCGCCATCTGGGCCATCAGGGAGGGGTTAGTGGTTACTCCGTCAATCAGGCCCGCCTCAACAGCGCGGCGGATCTCGGAGACATCGGCGGTATCAAGAAAGATCTTCATCGGCTGTGCAGGGCGTCGGGGAGAGGGGCGTTGTCAGGCGTGGTATGTCCGTATGCGGTTTCCGGGTACTGGACCCTGGCCAGATACAATCCTTCCGGCGGTGCAGGAGGAGATGTACGCAGTATCCCTTCCGGTTCTGCCAGAAGACGGGCGACATCCTCAACTGGACGCCGACCGCGACCTATGTCGACCATGGTTCCTACCAGATACCGCACCATGTGGTGCAGATACCGGTTGGCCGTGATCGTCAAGGCGACCCCGAGTCCGTCCCACGGCGCCCAATCGGCGGCATGCACGGTACAGCGGTCACCCCGTTCCGGCTGTCCCGCTTTCGCGAAGGCCAGAAACGAATGGTCCCCCAGGAGGGCAGTGGACGCTTGGGCCATGAGGCCGACGTCCAGTGACTCCTGCAGGGACCAGCACCACGGCCGGTGGAACGGCGACATTGCCGACCTCTCCAGCCCAACCCGGTAGATGTAACTCCGGGCCAACGCATCGAATCGTGGGTGGAAATCGCGTGGGACCACGCGGACCTCCTCGACCCAGACGTCGTTCGGGAGCAGACCGTCCAGAGCGCGATGCAGCTTCTCGACCGTCCACTTGGCGGGCATGTCCACAGCCGCGACCTGGCCAATGGCATGAACCCCCGTGTCAGTCCGCCCGGATCCGATAACGGGACGCCGCGAGCCACTGATGCGCTCGAGCACCGCCTCAATCTCTCCCTGTACCGTTCGCTGGTCCGGCTGAAGCTGCCAGCCGTGGAACTTGGACCCCACATAGTGGAGCTTCAGAAGCACACGGTTCAGGTCGTCGGATGACACGTCAGAAAGGTAGGTTTGACACGTGTGATGTCAACCCGAAAAGCCTTGTAAATTGACGGTTTTGGGCTGTGGTTAGAGCTTCGAGAGTCCACGCGCCAGATGTTCCCGCCAGTCCCCCGAAGCGCCGAGCCAGAGATGAGCCATCCAGCGCCCGAACTGAAGTCGATTCTGACCGCCGTCACGTCAGGTTCCGTGTTGAGCACAGAGGACGCCGAGTCCGTCTTCGATCACATCATCTCGGGTGATGCCAACGCGGTCTGGATCGCTGCGTTTCTGAGTGGGCTCCAGGCTCGCGGGGTCACAGCGGGGGAGGTGGCCGGCGGTGTGCGAGCGTTGCGCAAGGCGATGGTCCCCGTCGTGTCGGGTAGTTCGGAATACCTGATCGACACCTGTGGCACCGGGGGAGGTACGGTCACCACCTTCAACATCTCCACCGCCGCGGCAATCGTCGCCGCCGGGGCCGGGGCGCGACTCGCCAAGCATGGCAATCGCTCGTTCACCTCCAAGTCCGGCAGCGCCGATGTCCTTGAAGCCCTCGGCGTCGGGATCGAACTGACGCCTGATCGGATGGGTCAGGTTCTTGAGGAGGTCGGGATCGTCTTCATGTTTGCCCCCCTGCTTCATCCCGCCATGCGCCACGTTGGTCCCGTACGTAAAGAGCTTGGCATCCGCACCGTCATGAATCTGCTGGGTCCGCTCACGAACCCTGCGGGGGCGAAGCGTCAGGTCGTAGGTGTCTCGGACCCCGAACTGCTTCCCCTCATCTCCGGCGCCCTGCTCGAACTGGGGCACGAACGGGCATTGATAGCGCACGGGCGCCCCGGGATGGACGAGATCTCACCGCTGGACACAACGCTGGTTCATGAGTTGAGGGACGGCGAGGTCCTCGAGTATGAGATTCGCCCGGAATCATTGGGGCTCGAGGTCTACGGCCCGTCGGGTCTGGAGGGGGGTGAGCCCGCCGACAATGCGGCCCGCATTCTTGCCGTCCTGACCGGCGAAGACCGAGCAGTAGCCCGATCCGCGGTGCTCCTTAACGCTGGCGCCGCCCTCTACGTGGCCGGCATGAGCGAAACGCTGTCCGATGGTGTCGCCGAAGCAGGGAATGCGGTGGACGACGGCCGTGCGATGGCCAAGCTGGAAGCGCTAAGGACCGCTACGAACGTCTGAGGGGCGGGATCTCCGGGGTCGGTGAACCTGGCCTGGATTGACTGGTCCGCCGTCCCACCTCCACCAAAGGTACGCCCGGTCTCGGGCGGAAGGATGCCGGGAGGGGCCCGTTGCCGGGAGATGGCCCGGCTGCTGAGACGGTCGGCTAGCCGAGCCGGAGTTTCCGTCCGCTGCCCACCATCCCCATGACCTCCCAGGGTCCGGCGAACAGGCCCGAGCCTCGCGTCTCCGGCTGATGGAGCAGGCGCATCTCTCTGGTCGTCCGATTCAGCCGCCCGACGACGAACGACGTCCGCTTTGATCCATTGCCTCGGCGGACCCGGGGAGCTGGTGCACGGGTCGAGGGTGGGGTGGGGATGAGAGCGGCTATGGCTGTCGGCACTGAGTTCGCCCCAGCCTTCGCCGAGAGATGGGCGGAAGGGTCGGGAGCCAGCACCAGCGGGAGCTGGCTCGAATCAGTCTTGGAGCGAACTGGCATCAGTATTTCCGGATCACGCCGACCACCACGCCCTGGATCGCGACGTTGTCGGCGTCCTCGATGATGGCCTGCATGGTGTGATTGGCGGGCTGAAGCCGGATGCGGTTGCCCGGCTCTCGATAGAGTTTCTTGACGGTCGCAGAGTCCCCTCCGATGAGAGCCACAACCATCTGGCCGTCCTCGGCGCTCTTCTGTTCGGCGACAACGATGAAGTCCCCGTCTCGGATCTGCTCTTCGATCATGGAGTTTCCCTGCACGCGGAGCACGTAGTTGTCTCGGCCCCGGCGGATCATGTCCGGCGGGACGGCGAGGGTTTCCGCGTCCTGAACGGCCTCGATGGGGAGGCCTGCGGCGACGGTTCCGAGAAGGGGAAGGGCGACAGTCGAGGGGCCCTGCTCGTCTCTTATGAGCTCGATCGAACGACTCTCGTTATAGGCCTTCCGAATGTATCCCTTACGCTCCAGATTGCTCAGGTGTTCGTGTACGGTCGCCAACGATGAGTAGCCGAAGTGAGCGGCGATCTCCTCGAAGCTGGGAGCGTAGCCCCACTCGTCGATGTAGGCCTCGATGTGATCGAGGATTTCCTTCTGACGCCTGGTCAGCGGCATTGTGATGACTCCTTACACGGCGAAAACCGAACAAGACCCGAAAAAAGGATACCCGAACGTTGCCCGAAGCGCAAGCAGGTTACCGCAAGCACATCTTGGACCGCATCGTGGAGACAAAGCTCGATGAGGTGAGGGGGTTGAGCGCCCGCGCTGCCGAGCTTCGGGACCGGGCCCGCGATGCCCGGGTGCCGCTTTCCTTTGCCGATGCGATTCCCTCGGGCGAGGTGGGGGTAATCGCCGAAGTGAAGCGCCGGTCGCCTGGTGCTGGCGCGATCCGTCCCGATCTGGATCCGATCGCTCTGGCGGCTTCGTACCAGGCCGAGGGCGCGATGGCCATCTCGGTCCTGACCGATCGGGACTACTTCGGTGGAAGCCTGGAAGATCTCACAGCCGTCCGCGGTCGGACTTCGATTCCGCTCCTGCGGAAAGACTTCATGGTCGATCCCCTTCAGATCGTCGAGGCGAGGGGTGCGGGGGCCGATCTGATTCTGCTGATCGTCCGGATTCTCTCGGACGGCCAACTGTCGGAGTTTCGAGAATTGACAGAGCAGTTGGGGATGACGGCGCTGGTGGAGGTTCACGATGCCCATGAACTCGACCGAGCGGTGTCGTCGGGCGCGGGCGTGATCGGGATCAATAATCGTGACCTGTCGACCTTTCATACGGATCTGGCCGTCACGGAATCACTTCTGGATGCCCTGCCCAGCGATGTCGTGGTGATCTCGGAGAGCGGTATCCGCTCAGGTGCTGATGTATTCAGACTCGGGAAGGCGGGCGTGCACGGGGTCCTGGTCGGTGAATCGATTCTTCGCGCCCCTGATCCCGCGGCGAAGTTGAAGGAACTCAGCGGTCACATCCGGCAGCCACGGCCATGACTGCCGACAAGACTCCACGGGTCAAGATCTGTGGCCTGATGCGGATTCAGGACGCTCGGGTGGCGGCTCACGCTGGTGCCGATTTCCTGGGGACGATCCTGAGCGCGGGCTACGGTCGTTCGGTTTCGACCACTTTCGCGCGACAGATCACGGACGAGATCGGGCTTCCCGTGGTTGGGGTTACCGTGGATGAGCCCCTGGATCGGATTGTGACACTGGCAGAGGAGGCGGGGGTGGCCGTCCTTCAACTCCACGGATCCGAAAGCCCCGACCTGATCGATCGCCTGCGAGATCAGGGCGATTGGACCATATGGAAGGCGCGCCGGGTACGGACGACGGAAGAGGTTGAACAGGCCATTGAGGAATTCGGGGGAGTGGCCGACGGCCTGCTCCTGGACGGGTGGCATCCCGAGCACAGTGGCGGGTCAGGCGCTCGATTTCCGTGGGACTTGGTTGAACCGATTCGGGACCGATTTCCGGCCGAGCTTACCTTTGTAGCCGCCGGGGGACTTCGTCCGTCGAACGTGGCCGAAGCGGTAAGCAGACTGAAGCCCGATATTGTTGATGTAAGTTCCGGCGTGGAGATCACTCACGGCATCAAGGACGTGGGGCGCCTAAACGCCTTCATTCGAAACGCCCGCGGCAAGAACGCTGACAGCTGATGACCCAGATTATTGACGCTCCCGGACGCTTTGGCCGGTTTGGTGGGCGATACGTGCCTGAAACCCTGATCGCTGCTCTCGATCAGCTCGATGACGCCTGGAGTGAGGCGCGGGCGGACGCCGCCTTCGCCGCCGAACTCAACGACCTGCTCACCAACTATGTCGGCCGCGCGACGCCACTCTATCGTGCGCGCCGGTTCGAAGCGCTGATTGGCGCCGGTCCCGTCTACTTCAAGCGCGAGGACCTGAATCACACGGGCGCCCACAAGATCAACAACACCATCGGGCAGGCCCTGCTGGCACGTCGAATGGGCAAGCGGCGCATCATTGCCGAGACCGGTGCCGGTCAGCATGGCGTCGCGACGGCCACCGCCTGCGCGTTGTTCGACATGGACTGTGTCGTCTACATGGGCGCTGAAGATGTCGAGCGGCAGGCACTGAACGTCTACAGGATGGAGCTGCTGGGCGCCGAGGTGATCCCGGTTCAGTCGGGAACGCGCACGCTGAAGGACGCCACGAACGAGGCGATCAGGGACTGGGTGACCAACGTTGAGGACACGCACTACATCATTGGCTCCGTGGTCGGTCCCGATCCGTTCCCGCGCATGGTTCGCGACTTCCACGCCGTCATCGGCGAGGAGACACGTCGACAGATCCTGGAGTTGGAAGGCCGACTGCCCGCCGCTGTGGTGGCTTGTGTCGGTGGTGGCTCAAACGCCATGGGGATGTTCCACCCCTTCGTCGGAGACGAAGGCGTAGACCTGATCGGAGTCGAAGCGGCAGGCGAGGGAGTAGAAACCGGTCGCCATTCGGCAACGTTGACGGCCGGATCACCGGGGGTTCTGCACGGCGCACTTTCCTACCTGCTGCAGGACGACGACGGCCAGGTGGCGCCGGCGCACTCCGTTTCAGCGGGGCTCGACTACCCCGGCGTGGGCCCGGAACATTCGCACCTCCATGATACCGGAAGGGCGCGATATGTCTCGGTTACCGACGATCAGGCACTCGAGGCTTTCCACCTGCTGTCACGGGTCGAAGGCATCATTCCCGCGCTCGAAACTGCGCATGCGGTGGCGCACATGCGGTCCATGGGGGCAGAATACCGGGACCGCGGCCCTCTTGTGCTCTGCCTCAGTGGCCGTGGTGACAAGGATGTCATGCACGTGGCCCGGCTGGCGGGCCAGGCGATCGGACAGGAAAAGCCGTGACCGACGGGCAAGAAAACGACAATTCGTTGATCGAGGGAGCGAACCTCCCCATTGCGCAGACGAAAGAACTCTTCGTCACGATGGGGAAGGCTCTGCGCGCCTTCCAGTTGTATGACGAGAACAATCCCGTCTACCAGCGTTTCGTGCAGGCGCTTTCGTCGGCGTTCGTGGGTCTGTGGCCCGAGTCGGAGTCCTTTACAATCGCGGTGGAGGAGGAGCGCCTCACCGTGGAGGGGATTGAGGTCTACCGAAATCCCTCCCGGTCAGAATCCTTGTCGTTCCTTCTCTACAAGGACGGATTAAGGACTCTCACGTTCATGACGGGCCTGGAGGCTGAGATCGAGCCGTTGCTGAAGGTCCTGAACACCGCCCGGCACGCCCGAAGTGACGGGGACGACCTGCTCACCCTGCTCTGGGAAGCAGATCTGACCTGCCTGCGTTACCGGTACGTCGACCTGCTCGCCGAAGGTGTCGAACTGCCCGAGCCCGGGGCCGGAAGCACTCAGGAAGTGTTGGAGGGGGCGCTCGAAGACGCCGCGGCCGAGGGCCAACTCTCCGAGAAGCAGGAGGAATCTCCCCAATCGGTCAGTAAGGACGACTTCAACCCGACGCTCTATGCGCTTGATCCGGCGGAGATGGAACGCCTGAAGCAGGAGGTGAAGAAGGAGCAGGAGCGCGACACGCGCGGCGCGGTCATCGATGCTCTCTTCGATCGCCTGGAAGAGCCCAACCCGCCGCGTCAGAACGAGATTCTCGACATCTTTCGCGTCCTCCTGCCCGCCTTCCTTTCGCGAGGTGAGCTGACGGCGGCCACGGTTACGCTGACCGAGCTTCGTCGCCTTGAGGGCTCGGGGTCGCATTTCGAGGCCGACCAGCGGAATCAGGTGACGACCCTGCTTAACCAGGCATCCTCACACGAGACGGTTCAGGAACTTGTGCGGGCGCTTGAAGATGGCGCCCTCGACCCGACACCCGCGGAACTGGGAGCATTCCTCGCGAACCTCAGATCGGGCGCCCTGGGAGCCCTCCTTAAGGCGTCGGAGAACGTGGAGTCCCGCGAGCTGCAGCCGATTCTTCGCGAGGCCGTCGTCAACATCGCCGAGCGGAACGAGATGGCTCTGGTGGGCCTGCTGGCCAACGACGATCCTCAGATCGTGGCTGCGGCGGCACGGCTCGTGGGTCAGAACAAAGTCGGTGGAGCCATCGATGGACTGGTCGAGCTCCTCTACCATGGCGAAGCGCCCGTTCGGCTCGCGGCGGTCCAGGCCGCGCTGGCACTCCGGGCGTCCACAGCAGCTGGCCCCCTCCAGAACGTGCTGCTGGACTCCGACCCAGAGGTCCGTGTGGCAGCTGCCCGCGCACTCGGAGAGCTTCGATATGGTCCTGCGGCGGCCCGACTGCGTCAGGTGATCGAAAGCAAGGAGATTCGCAACTCTGACATCACCGAGCGGATCGCCATGTTCGAGGCCTATGGTGCGATTGGATCTCCCGACGCCTTTGGTCTGTTGGACAAGTTGCTGAATTCAAAGGGGTTCCTGGGCCGGCGCGAGGCGCCCGAGATCCGCGCCTGCGCAGCGTTGGCACTTGGCAAGCTCAAGACGCCCCAGTCGCGGGAATCGCTGATTCGAGCCAGCAAGGATGACGATCCGGTTGTGCGCAGCGCCGTCGGGCGGGCCATTCGGGGTCAGCAGGATGCTGAAGGAGGCCCCCGATGAGTACTACCAAGACCCAGGAATATGGGCGCCGCCTGCTCACGACCCTGTACGGAGCCCTGCGAGCGCTCAAGATCTACCCGCTCGAAAACGACGCTGTACAGCAGGCGCTGACCGAGCTGCATCAGACGGCGGTCGCGATCATCAAGATTGAGGAAGGACTCGAATTGCGCGTGGTGGGGGAGTTCTTCTTCCTTAACGAGACCCGGCTTCGCCTGGATCTCACCAACTTCGCGACCTTCGGTACCTTCGCTCAGGCGCTCCAGGACCACGGTGTGGGCTCAATCGAGGTGTTCTCGGCCGTCGAACGCGAAGAGTGGGCCCCCTTCCTGTCTCTGCTGCTCAGAAAGCCCGAGGGAGATGACCCCCACGAGGGCTTCATGCGCCGGCTCGCCGGCACGCCGGTCCAGCACATTGAGATCGGGGCCCAGAAGGACACCCCCGAAGATATGGAAGAAGAGGAGGCGCTGGCCCAGGCCAAGCGGACCTACGCCCAGTCGGTGAAGGTGGCCAAGGACGTTCTGGGTGACGTGCGCATGGGTAAGGCCGTCAACGTCCGTAAGGTCAAGCGCGCAGTGCAGAACATCGTGGACCAGGTGCTCTCCAATGAGCCCTCCATCATCACGATGACCACCCTTCGCGACTTCGATGAGTACACCTTCACCCACTGTGTGAACGTATGCATTTTTTCGGTCGTGATCGGTCAGAGACTGGGGCTGGGCAAGAACCACCTCTACGACCTGGGGCTCGGCGCCCTGCTGCACGACATCGGCAAGATGAGAACCGGCCAGGACATCATCAACAAACCGGGTGCGCTGAGCGACGCCGAGTGGAGCGTGCTCAAGGATCACCCCACGGAGGGGCTTCTGCTGCTCTTCCAGATGGGTGGATTCGCGGACATGCCGTACCGCCAGATGTTGATGGCGTACGAGCATCACATGAAGCTCGACGTTACGGGATACCCGGAGAACACTCGGCCACGAACCCCGACGCTGTTTCCCCGCATCGTAGCGGTTGCTGATGGCTTTGATGCCGCGACCTCGGTCCGCAGTTATCAGCACAAGCCGTGGGGCGCCGATCAGGTCCTCAGAGAGATGCGAGACAACCCGGCACGCGGCTTTGATCCGCTCCTGGTCAAAGCGCTCATTACGGCGACCGGGGTCTTCCCGATCGGTACGCTGGTCATCCTGGACACCCTGGAACTGGCTGTCGTCGCGGCTGTGAATGCCGATTCCGAGAAGCTTCACCTCCCGCGTGTGAAGGTGATCTCCAACCACCTGGGCGTGCCGCTGGCCACGCCGCTCGTGCTGGACCTGTCGGAGATGGACGCCGCCGGACAGCCAGTACGCTCAATTCTGAAGACGACCGATCCCCAGAAGTACGGGATTCGCGTCGCCGACTATCTCACCTGATTCAATCGGCGGGTCTTTCGGCCTGCCCTGATCGTTTATGAACGCGGACTCCCGCATTTCCCGTTGTTTTTCAGAGCGTGCCGCGCAGGGCCGCTCCGTGCTCATTCCCTACGTGACGGCCGGCTTCCCCACGCCCGAAGTCACGGTCCCGTTGATGCATGCGCTGTGCGAAGCGGGTGCCGATGTGCTGGAGCTGGGTATTCCGTTCAGCGATCCGTTGGCCGACGGACCGACCATTCAGGCGTCGTCATTCCGGTCGCTTCAGGCTGGCACCACGGTCGTGAAGGTTCTTGAGATGCTCCGGGAATTCCGGACGACGAGCGAGACACCCGTCGTCCTGTTCACCTATCTGAATCCGGTGGTCCACTACGGTGTTGAGCGCTTCTGCGCGGACGCCCGGGCGGCCGGTGCGGATGGACTGCTCCTGACGGATCTGCCGGTCGGTGCCGACCCGGAGATTGAGGCGCAGGTGGTAGCCTCCGGACTCGACCTGATTCGGTTGCTCGCCCCCACAACCGAAGTCGAGCGAGTGGCCTCAGTGGCCAACGTCGGCGCCGGCTTCCTGTACTACATCTCGCGCACAGGCGTCACCGGTGCCCGTAAAGAACTGCGTGAGGAACTCGGAGCAGAGGTCGAACGGCTGCGGACCACAGTCGGACTGCCTGTGGCCGTGGGTTTCGGAATTTCGACTCCGGAACAGGCCGCTCAGGTGGCCCGGATTGCGGACGGTGTGGTGGTGGGCAGTGCGCTGGTCAAGAAGCTGGACGCCGAAGGCCCCGAAGGCGCGGTTGCCTTCCTGCGATCGCTGCGTCAGGCGATGGACGCCGACTGACCGGGCAGGGCACGACCATCCCCGCCGGCTATTCCTCTCGCAGTCGCTTCTCGACCTTTTCGTCGGGCTCCACGAAGACCGTCTTCACCTGATCGGGAATCACCGCTCCCGGAGGCGCCTTTCGAGGTTTTCGGACGTGTTTGCGAAAGGTCCAGTCCACCGGAACGCTCCCCGAGGTCCGCGCCTTGGAGTTGAGCGCCGCCAGGATCCCCGCCTCGACCAGGTCGCGGGGGTCGGGATTCTCGTCACGACCCCATCGCAGGATCACATGCGCTCCCGCCGTGTGTCGCGCGTGGAGCCAGATGTCGTTCGGGGCCGAGTGCCGGAAGGTCAGGTCATCGTTCTTGGCTGCGCCACGACCCACCCGAATCTCACGACCGCTCGACGCCCTGTAGACGCGGTAGGGCCGGAGCGGCGCGGCGTCGCCTTTTCGATTCCCGGGTTCTGCGTTTGCCGGGAGCGCCGACTCCACTTCGGTCCGATCCGCCTCTCCTGACCGGGCACGCTCGAGAAGGAGTTCGGCGGCTTCCCATGCGGCGCGGGACTCGCTGATGAGGGCCGGTAGCCGTTCGTGAGCCCGCTCGATTCGCGCGGCAGACGCGTAGTAGCGCCGGGCGTTGGCGTCGGGCGCGAGCTTGGGGTCAAGCTCGATCCGGACCGGATTACCCTCGAAGTCTTTCAACTCCACCTCGGTGCGACCACTGCCGACTTCGTGGTACCGGGCAAGTATCAGGTCCCCAAGGGACCGCTCGGCGTCCGCATCCCCCAGGGCGGCGAACTCCTCTTCCAGACGCGCCGTCCGGCCCTTCAGCCGACTGACGTGCGTTTCGAATCGCTCCAGCAGGGCCGTCGGAAGCAGGACGGTCGAAGCTTCAGATCGTTCGGTGGCCAACCGGAAAGCGTCGAGTAGATCGGGCACCTCCTGGAGGGTCCGGTCGTTCAACGGCAGGATCCAGGGCTGAGCGCCCCACCTTCCTTCAAGCAGGGCGCCACGGGGGCCGGCGGCGTCTGGATCGGCCGAGGCCGATGCATCGACAGGGGCCGTTGCAATGTCTCGCACTGAGAGCCAGAGATCACGGGCGTCCTGCCACCGATCGAACTCCAGGAGTGCATCGGCCAAAAGCGCTGACATCCATGCGAGGCCGAGCAAGGCCTTCCGCCGCTCCCGACGCTCCTCCACCCCCCAGATCTCGGCCCAGCGCTCGTCCAGGATCGGAGTCTCAATCCCATCGCGGTCCGAAGCGGGCGGGAAGGGATAGGGGTGACCACGTCGCAGAGGTCGATTCCCCTCTCGAGTGCGAAGCAACAGGCGGATCGTCTGCTCACCGCCTTCGAGCATCAGGACGTTCTCCTGATTGGACATCAGTTCTAAAACGATGTCTACCTGAGACGGCTTTCCCCGCACTCGCAGCGTCTCGATCACGATCAGGCGGTCGTCGGCCGGCGCCCGAATCCGGCGAACCTTTGCCGGGAGTGGCCGTGCTTCAGGAGGGGGGTCGCTGGCGTCGAGTATCAGAAGACCGCGCTCTTCCGGATGGAGTTGCCAGACAAGCGTCATCTCTCGCAGCCAGATCACGAACCGGCGGGCCTCGGCATCCAGAAGCACCGCGCGAATTCGCGCTCCCTTCAGGCGTTGGTCCAGCGCCCGAGCCGTGACCGCAGCCAGCGCGGCATCCCACTCCATTCGCATGGCGAAAGGTAGGGACAGGGCGACCTCTCCCCAATTCCCAGGGTGGTCGTGACACGAATCACGGGGCGCAGTAGCTTCCCGCGCATCGCATCGCATCGCATGCCGTAGAACTCCGCCTTGCCCTCTCGCTCAATCCCGAAGCCATGCCCCGCAACCATTCCCGGATCGAGGACGCCTCTCAGGGCATCCTTCCAGAATGGTCTAGGGTCAGCGCCAGGCGACACGCGCATATGGAGAGGGTCTCCGCTCTGATGCAGGACTGGGCGACCGGTCTGAGCCTTCGGAAGCGAGAGTGTCGTCGCTGGTTTGCCGCGGGACTTCTGCACGATGCCCTCAAGGGAGAACGGGCCAAGCCCCTGAAGCGACTGGTGCCACCGACGATGGTCGGCCTGCCGGTCCCCGTGCTCCACGGCCCGGCCGTTGCCGCCCGTCTGGCCGCCGATGGGGTCGTGGATCAGGGATTCCTTAACGCCGTCGCTTTCCACACGTTGGGGCACCCGGGTTTCGAACAGATTGGCCTGGCACTGTACGCTGCCGACTTCCTGGAGCCCGGTCGCACCTTCCGGCCCAAATGGCGCGCGAGACTCACTGCGCGCATGCCATTTGAACTTGAGGCTGTCGTGTCCGAGATTGTGGGAGTTCGAATCGTGTATCTTGTCGGGCGGGGTCGGAGCGTCCGGCCCGAGACCATGGGGTTGTGGAACGTACTGAACGGAGGGGACGCTTGGGCACCCGTATCCGCGGAGTTCTAGTCGTCGCGATGGTCCTGATCACCGGAGCCTTTATGGGCTCTGCCCTGGCCAACTGGTGGGCGGTACCCGACTCCATTCCGGCGATTCCGGGGAGCTTTCCGAGGCTGGGGCAGACCGAACGGATTCGCGTAGAAGTGCTGAATGGTGGCGGGCGACCCAACATGGCCCGTGCGGCGACCGAGACTCTTCGCACCGAAGGCTTTGACGTGGTGCTCTACGGGAATGCGGACGAATTCGGACGTGATTCATCGGTTGTCCTTTCACGAGCCGGTGACGTCAGGTTCGCCCGTGCTGTGGCCGACGTACTGGGCATTCGCGAAGTCCGCCTCGAGCCGGATTCGAATCTGTATCTCGACGTCTCCGTAGTGATCGGAGAAGCTTGGGAGCCGGCCGTGGTCGAAGCGTCGACTTCTGAGCCGGCCTGGTGGGATCCACGTAGCTGGATGCGCCGCCCCAACGTCCCTGAAACCGACGCCCGCCTCGCCGATCCGGGTGAGGACACAGGAAGAGAATGAGCGAAGCAGAAGAGAGCGCCGCCGCGGACAAGTCCGACCAGAAGAAGGAGGAGCCCGGGGGATGGGTTGAAACGCTGAAGACGATCGTCTTTACCATCATCATCTTCTTGGTGGTCCGGACCTTCGTCCTGCAGACCTTCTTCATCACCTCGGGGTCGATGGAAGACACCATGCTGGTGGGTGACTTTCTGGTGGTGAACCGGGCCGCCGTTGGTTCACGAATTCCGGGCACCAACATTCGGATACCCGGATACTCCGATGTGAAGTTGGGCGACGTACTCGTCTTTGAGCCGCACCATGTGGACAGCCTGAAGCTGGTAAAGCGCCTGGTCGGGATGCCTGGTGACGTGGTGGAGATGCGGGACAGGGTGCTGTATCGGAACGGCGAGCCGCAGGACGAGCCCTATTTGAATTTCGATGGCTCACCGGACAACACGGATCCGGACATGGCCTGGCAGGTGGGCTATCTGGAGTCCGGCACGGACGCAACCGACTATCGCCCCACCCGCGACACCTGGGGCCCGATTCAGATCCCCGAAGGGAAGTACTTCCTTATGGGGGACAATCGGAGCAACTCGCTGGACTCCCGCTATTGGGGCCTGCTTGACGGATGGCGTTTC
Organism: Gemmatimonadota bacterium; assembly: GCA_041688945.1. Lineage (GTDB taxonomy): Bacteria > Gemmatimonadota > Gemmatimonadetes > Longimicrobiales > Gaopeijiaceae > Gaopeijia. The sequence continues at coordinate 25,291 of JBDNHE010000126.1, forward strand.
GAGGGACGGGTGAGCTTCATTTACTACTCGTACAATCAGGGTTCAACCCGACCGTTCTCCGCCCTGCGGGAGATCCGTTGGGGCAGAATCGGACAGCGCGTGAGGTAGACCGAACTTTGGCGGGCGTAGGCAGCTGATTCGTGGCGGGCCTTGGGCCCGCTGTTGGGGCAGAATCGGACAGCGCGTGAGGTAGACCGAACTTTGGCGGGCGTAGGCAGCTGATTCGTGGCGGGCCTTGGGCCCGCTGTTGGGGCAGAATCGGACAGCGCGTGAGGTAGACCGGGGCGGGGCCCGCCCCGCCCCGCGGTCAGGAAATAATCTGCGGCCTCGCCGTACGCCCCTTCTCCAGGAAGGGCACGCCGCGGGTCATCCATTCAGGCGCTTCAACGCCTCTCAAGTGGTGATCGAAGTACTGCCGCATGCGGGTCTGGAAGTCCTTCTGATTGGCCTCGCGTGCCAGATGGTGGGGCTCGCCGGGGTAGGAGAGCAGAATGACCTCCTTCCCGAGCCGCCGGGCGGCGTTGTAGAACTCCAGGCCCTGGTTCCAGTCGACCGCTCCGTCTTCCGTTCCATGCAAAATAAGGAACGGGGTGGCGATCTGGTCGGCGTGATGAACGGGTGACTGACTCCGGTACATCTCGAAGTCGTCCCAGGGGGTGACGCCGAAGCGGCCCTGACTCCACTCCAGAATCGCGCCGTTACCCTGACCGCTCGACTTGTAGTTGATGTTGTACATCGACATCAGGTTGGTCAGCGGTGCGCCGGTGACGACGGCGGCGAACATGTCGGTCTGGGTAACAATGAAGGATGATTGGTAGCCTCCCCACGAATGCCCCTGCAGCCCGATCTGATCCGGGTCGGCATAGCCCAGTTCGATCACCCGCTCGGTTGCGGCGGTCACGTCGTCGAGGGCGGACATTCCGGGCAGGCCGTCGTCATAGACGATGTCCGGCATGAGGACCAGATATCCGTTGCTGGCATAGGTCGACATGTGGGGCCGGTCGTCATAGACGGGCATGCTGAATTCGTGGTGGCGCTGACTCATCTTCTCGTAGAAGTAGACCACCATGGGATAGCGCTCGCCCTCCACGTAGCCGGCCGGCAACGCGAGAGTGGCCTGAAGCTCGTTCCCGCGGTCGTCGGTGTAGTCGACAAGCACGCGACGGCCCCAGGCGAACTCCTGTTTCTGCGGGTTGGCGTCCGTCACCTTGCGCGGGGATGAAAACTCGGCGGAGGCGACCCAGTAGTCGGGGAACTGCTCAAAGGTCTGGCGCGTGAAGATCACGCGGTCGCCATCGGAGGCCACTCGGAGGCCACCGATCATCTCGTCGCCAAAGAGCAGGGGCTCCGGGGCGCGGCCGGGGCGGGCACGCATGTATCCGGACTGCTTGGTCCACTCGCCATATGCGGCCAGAATCAGGCTGTCTGGATCGACGTATTCGGCATCGGGGTCGGTGCGCACGACCCGATACCGGATCTCACGGTCGGCGCCGGCGCCACCGGTGATCGGCTCGACCGACCCGTCAGAGGGAGAGACCGCGAAGATGTCGTAGCGGGTGTACAGGAGAACCCGTCCGTCCTCGGTCCATCCCGCGACGCCGTTGGCTGGACGCTCTGCTACCGCGTCGAATTCCCGATTGATGAAGTCGATGCCGGTCTCGGCGGTCAGGTTGGTCGTCTCCAGCGATTCCAGATCGACGGCGTAGACAACCTCGTCCTGAACGTAGAGGTACCAGCGACCATCCGGGGAAGAGCCCATGGAGTTTCGGACTCCGGTGGCGAACACCCGCTCCTGACCGGTCGCCGGGTCGAGGCGGACGAAGTCGGCGCGGCCGTCCTGGCTGTCGTAGTCCCAGCGATACGGTTCGTCGCGGCGACCGATCGCCCAGCGCCCGTCGTCGGTGAAGTCCACCCGGGGCATGGCCTCGGTGGCCAGGCGAACGAAACGGTCCGCGTCCGGATTGTAGATCGTCGTGTAGGTGAAGCGTCGGTCGGCGTTGGCGGTGATCATCTGGCGTGACTGGATGTCGTCGTCCATCCAGTGCCAGACGTCGACGTTGACCCGATCGTCTGCGTCGCCCTCCTCCTTTGGGGCCTCTTCGGACTGTTCCTTGAGCCCGACTACAACAGAGCGGTCATCGTCACTCCAGCGCGTGTTGGCCATTTCGGAAATGACGAACCCGGCGGGAAGGCCTGCGCTTCCGGCGACGGTGACTGCCGGAGTGGCGCCGTCCAGCGCGGTTACGACCACGAGCGAGTTGGCCCGCTGTTCCATGCCGTCAGGTGTGTCACCTTCCAGCACGGCCAGCGCGGTTCCTTCGGCATTCCATGTCAGGTCCTCAAAGCGCTGGTCACTCACCCGGAGCGAGCGCATACGGCCATCGGCGGGATTGATCAGGTAGAGGCCGTTTCCGGACCGGTCTGCGGCGTCGACCACCATGGCCAGGTGCTCGCCAGAATCGCTGAATGCATACTCGGCCACGTTGCCGAAGGTCAGCATGGACCCGTTCGTCAGGTCCCTGAGCAGGAGATCGGCGCCGGTGTGGTCCGCGTCGGTGTCAGTGCGGGCCCGCTGAATTGCGATGAAACGGGCGTCGTCCGAGAAATCAAAGCCGGCGGCACCCACTACATCGTATGCCTGGCCGGTGGAAAGATTGGTCAGATGGAGCGTCCGCCTGACCGGGTCGCCGCTCTCGCGTGATGCGTCAGCCTCTTCTTCGGAAGGGGAGGTGAGGTATGCCACCCAGCGGCTGTCGGGGGAGAACTCCGCCGACGCGCCGTTCATCGCCTCATGAACGGTCGATCCATCCAGAGAGCGCACAAAGAAGGTCGCGTCGCCGTCGTTGGGCGAATACGCATACGTCATCCACGAGCCGTCGGGCGCGAGTTGCACCTGGTTGATCCGACTCCAGGGCCCGTAGTCCTCAAGGGTCAGTGGGCGGGTCCCGGCCTGGGCGGCGATGGCCGGAGCAAGGAGCGCAACGAGCAGTGTGGCGGCGAGCGAGGCTGCCATCGGACGGGACAGACGCATGCGGGTCTCCGAAGGGGGTGATGATCCCTCGATGCTGTCGCGCGCTGGCTCGTGACACAAGACCGACCGGGGAGGAAAACCCCGGGCCGGTGGGCGGGCCGGAGTCGCTGGAACCCCGCCCGCCTCTTGACTACTCGGCTTGCAGCGCCCGTATTCCTCGGATCCGTGCGGCCCGGGTTGCAGGTACCGCCCCTGCCGCCGCCGCTACCGCCAGCAGGGCCACCGCCATCCCAACGAATGTGGCCGGATCGGTTGCCGAGACCCCGAAGAGCAGAGAACTGAGCAGTCGCGTGGCCCAGATCGAGATCGCGCCGCCCACAAGAATCCCGATCCCTGCAAGAAGCATGGTACGACCGATCACCTTTCGGAGGATCTCACCCGACGACGCGCCGAGCGCCATTCGGATTCCGATCTCGGACCGCTGTTCAGCCACCGAATAGGCAAGCACCCCATAGATCCCGAGCCCGGCCAGAAGCAGCGCGGCGCCTCCAAAGGCAGAGAGAATGCCGAGCGTGAATCGGCGGGGCGAACTGACCTGATCGACCCGTGACTCCAGGGTCCAGAAGTCCTGGGCAGGCATGTCCGAGTCGATTTCGACCAGTGCGGCAGTCACGGCCGAGGTGATCTGATCCGTGGGGCGCGCGGAACGGACGACCATTTCCAGTGAGCTGTAGTCCCAGTTCTGGCCGATCGAGAAATACCCGAGGATCCCTGGCTCGGACTCAGGGGAGAGGTGGCGGATGTCCGCCGCGACCCCGACGATCTCCATGGAGCCGTTGGTCACCAGTCGACGGCCGACCGCACGTGAATTCGGGAAGAGCAGGCGGGCGGCGGATTCGCTGATGACCATGACGGGGTTGTCGCCGCCGACATCGTCGTCGGTGATGCCCCGGCCATCAACGATCTCGATTCCCATCGCGTCGAAGTAGCCGCCGTCGACCATGTAGGGGAAGAAGCCGATGCCTTCCTCGGTCTCAACGCCCTCCACCCGGAAGCCCCAGGTCCTGTTCTTGCCCATCGGCAGGGCGTCTGCCAACCCGACCCCGGTGACCCCCGGGATCTGGGCGATCCGATCGGTGAGGGCCTGATAGAACGTCGCCTCTTCGACCACGGACTCGAACTCACCACTGGGATTGAGCTGCCACGCCACCGCGTTCTCGGTGTCGAACCCGAGATCCACATTCAACACCTGCTGGAAGCTGCGCAGCAGAAGGCCGCCCACGACCAGCAACACGCAGGCCAGTGAGACTTCGGCAACGACCAGGGACTCACGTAATCTGCGGGCGCTCCTCGTGCTGCTCTGACTTCGACCGCCGGCCCGCAGAATCGCGCCCTCGTCGCCCTCAGCAACTCGCAACGCCGGCAGAATGCCAATGCCGAGCCCCGTTACCAGCGAGATGGCGACGCCGAATGCCAGAGCAGTCAGGTCGACCCGCATCGAATCCAGGAGCGGGATCGAAACGTTGGTGGAGCCGGCTACCAGACGCGTGGCGACGACCGCCGCGCCGGCGCCGACGACGGCGCCCAACCCCGAAATGACCAGGCTCTCAAGCATGAACTGCCGCACCATGCGGCCGCGGGAAGCCCCGAACGCTCTGCGCACGGCCACTTCGCGACTGCGACCGGGGGACCGGGCCAGGAGCATGTTCGACACGTTGACGCAGACGATAAGCAGGACAGAGAACGCCGCAGCCGCCAACAGGTACATGGCCGAACGGAGGGGGCCCGCGATGTGGTCGCGGATGGGAGACGCGGCGGCTCCCAGCCCCCACCGGTCCGGCTGTGCGGCTTCCAACGAGGCACTCGCAGCATCAAGCTCCTGCTGTGCGGTTTCGACGGTGGTGCCGGGGCGCAGACGACCGACCATGAACAGGGTGTTGCCCCAGTTGTCCGTGCGGTCGCTGATCGGGAAGACCTGTAGAAAGTCTACCCGACTCGCGGGGGCGAAGACCGAAGCGAAGTCGAAGCTCTCGGGAAGCACGCCGATAACCTCGCGCGGGAAGTTGTCGAGAATCAGGGTCCGCCCAACGATTCCAGGCTCGCCCCCGAAGCGGCGCTGCCAGAATCCATGCGAAAGCACGATCGACGCGGGACCGCCGTCCAGAGACTCTTCCTGGTTGAAGCTCCGCCCCAGCGCCGGCCGGATCCCCAGCACGTCCAGAAAGTCATGGGCCACATCGAACCCCATGATCTGTTCGGGCCGTCCATCGCCAGTCAACGTGTAGGCGGACTGATCGGAGAAGGCGTTGTATCCGGTCATCGCTTCGAAGGACTGAACCATCTCTCGATAGTCCCGCAGGTTTCCGGTGCGCGATGTGATTCCCGAAAGGCTCGTGCTTCCGTTCTCGTTCGACTTCTCGATCCAGACCAGCGCTTCGGGATTCTCAAAGGGGAGCGGAGCGATCATGAGGGGCTTCATGACGCTGAAGACCGCAGTGGTCGCGCCTACGCCGAGGCCGATGATCAGGGCCGTGAACACTACGAATCCCGGGCTGCGGCGCAGTGACCGAAGGGCATAGCGGGCGTCTTGCACGAAGCCGCCGGCAAAGAGGTCGTTCATGGTTGGGTTCCGGAAGAAGAATCGCAAGGAGTCGGTGGCAAGTTTGCCGGCGATCAGGCCGGTGCATTCCAACCAGTAGCCGCGCCGAGCGGGTCCGAGCCCGCGATGCCGCGCAGCCACCGAAAAATCCTGGTAGAGATCGCCCACGATTGAGCCGACCGCAGGGTCATTCCGGAAGGCCCGGCGAAGGAGCCGCGTGGCCAGGCGGGGCGGAAGGGTCTGCATCAATCGAGGACGTGGCCGATGTCTGACATATAGGACATGAGCACGTCGCGTTGGGCACGAACGGCATCCATTCCCTGCGGCGTCACGCTCAGTCGACGCATGGGATGGCCGCCTCGCTCGGGGACCGCGCTGGGTTCAAGCTCCCAGGACAGGAATCCCTTCTCCGTCAGCCGATCAAAGGTCCGATACAACGCACCACGCGTGACCTTACGACCCGCGTTGGCCTCAAGATCGTCCCGGACGCTGTTGGCGTAGGGCTGATCTGCCTGACGGAGGAGTGCCATCAGAACCAGCAGCTCGAATTCACCCAACTTGGTCATGTGGACTCCAACGCGTGAGATAAAAAGCAGACTTCGCGAAGTATACTATTTATTCCTCGATAGGCAAGACCACGGGCGGTTCAGTTTGCCTCGGGTGCGTCCTGTTCGGCATCCGCGTGGGCGGCATCTGCTTCGGCATCCGCGCGTGCGGCAGCTGCGCGTGCGAGATCTGCCTGGCTCTCCACCTGGACCAGAGAGTTGGCGCGGAGCTGCCCACAGGCGGCGTCGATGTCGCGGCCCCGTGGTTCACGCACGGCCACGTCGACTCCCCGCTTTTCGAGGACGTTGGCGAACTCGCGAATCCGCTCGGGCTGACTGGCCTGCCAATCCTGGAAGGGGATCGGGTTGAATGGAATCAGGTTTACGAACGCGTTCAGTTCGTAGGCCATGTCGGCAAGGCGGGGCGCCAGTTCCTGCGCGTCGTTCACATCCCGGATCATGGTGTATTCAAAGGTGATCCTCTTGCCGCCCGCGTCATTGAACGTCTTGAGTGCCCGCATCAACTCCGGCAGTGGCCAGCGCTTCTCAAGGGGGATCAGCGTCTGACGCAGCTCTTCGTCGGGCGAGTGCAGCGACACGGCGAGTCGGAACTGTTCGGGCCGATCCGCCAGCGCTTCGATTCCAGGGACCACCCCGACCGTCGAGACCGTGATTCGGCGGGCGCCGAACTCGTACCCGTGATTGAGGATCGTCAGGGAGGCAAAGACGGCGTCGCGATTGGCGAGTGGCTCTCCCATTCCCATGTAGACCACGTTGCTGATCGGTCCATAGCCGTTGGCCTCGGCCCAGCGACGCGACGCCCTGAACTGAGCGACGATCTCTCCAGCACTGAGATGCCGTCGAAAGCCACCCCAGCCGGTGGCGCAAAAGGTGCAGCCCATGGCGCATCCCGCCTGGCTGGAAATACACAGCGTCAGGCGATGTTTTGTGGGGATCAGCACCGACTCGATGAGCTCACCGTCATGTGTCTTCCACAGGTGCTTGGCCGTGCCGTCCGTGGAGCGTGAGATGGTGTCTACTTCAAGCTCGTCCAGCGAAAACGACTCGGCCAAAGCGGCGCGCTGCTCTCGCGAGAGGTCAGTCATTTCACTGATCGACCTGGCCTCGCCGGAAAACACCCAGCGCGCGACCTGACGGGACCTGAACCCTTTTTCCCCACGGGATTCAAAGAACCGGGTCAGCTCCTGCTGGAGCACGTCCGGTTCAAGACCGAGAAGATCGATGCGGGTTTCTATGCTGGACATAACGGAGCCTGATGGTTCTCCCGACTGCCAGGACCGGAGCAAGAGAAGCTGCGATCGAAGACGTGGCCGAGACACTTTGGTTATAGAACGCTAGTGTAGTGCCGCAGAAGCCCCGTGTCCGTAGCGAGAGTGACGCTGCGGCCGATGCATCGCCGATCGAATACCGCGAGATTTCTGCTACACTACAATATGTTAGCGGGAACTTGGAAGCCTGTTGAAGAAGTGGGGTGAGGCCGCGCGAAGGGGTCTTCGGTGTGTTCAGGGCAGGAACGACGACGAGGCGTAGCGAAAGCTACGGTGAGGAGGAGAGACGCAGCATGGACCACCGAACCCCCCTTCGCCCTTTGGACCACCGCTCACGCGGCGGTGCCCACGAGCGGCATGGGGCCATCTTCTTCGTTGGACCGCCTCGACGTAGCTGACGGCTATGCCTTTGGCGATCCGCCTCGAATCTGGCCCCAAGGCGCTCGTAACGCGGCTCGCCCCACTTCTTCAACAGCCTTCCTACTGACTTGGAGGCACCCGTTCTGCATCCAGCCCATGGCATGATTTGAGATCAACACTCGTCGCCTGGGGTCCGGCGACCATTTGGGCGGTAGTGCTCTTTGTTCTGAGCGCACTGCCCAGTGTTCCGGGACCCAGCTTTCCGTTCGCCGACAAGGTGGGCCACCTTGGACTTTACGGGATTCTGGGGATGGGACTCGCCTGGGGAGCCTGGCGGACGGGGCGACGTGAGCCTCTCCGGATGATATCGCTTGGTGTGCTCTACGGGATGTCCGACGAACTGCATCAGGGGTTTGTGCCCGGTCGCCACCCTTCGGTCGGTGATCTTTTTTCCGACGCGCTGGGCGTGACGGCTGGCTACCTTCTTTTTTCACTGATACTGAACGGCCTTTCGGGCCGACGAAACGACAAAGATTCGCAATGACCGAACGACATTCGGGAAAGACCGGGCTGCGTGCCCATACAGTAGGCTCTCTGCGAGGTGCTGATCAGGGATCCGTGCTGAGACTGACGGGTTGGGTACATCGCCGTCGGGACCTTGGCGGGGTCTATTTTGTTGATCTTCGGGACCGATCGGGGCTGCTTCAGGTCTCGTTTGGACCCGAGTTCACGGATGCCGCGTCGCTCGAGGTGGTGCGCGGTCTGGGGGCAGAGGATGTGATCGCCGTCGAAGGTGAGATCGTCGTCCGACCCGATCCGAACCCCGAAATGCCGACTGGTGAGGTCGAACTGCGCGCTACCCGAGCCGAACGGCTGTCCAAAGCCCGTACGCCCGAGATCCCGGTCTTTCGCGGTCCCGACGACGAGCTTCCCTCGGAAGAGCTGCGCCTGCGCCATCGCGTGCTTGATCTGCGTCGCCCTGAGCTCCAGCGAAATCTGGCTCTGCGCCACCGGTTGGTATTGGCGGTCCGCAACTACATGGATGCGCTCGGCTTCCTGGAGATCGAAACACCGATCCTCACCAAGCCCACGCCCGAGGGTGCCCGTGACTTTCTGGTGCCGTCCCGCACCCATGCCGGCGAGTTCTTTGCGCTCCCGCAGAGCCCCCAGATCTACAAGCAGGTGCTGATGATCTCGGGCTTCGATCGCTACTTCCAGATCGCCCGGTGTTTCCGGGACGAGGCACTCCGTGCGGATCGCCAGCTGGAGTTCACCCAGATCGATGTGGAGGCCTCGTTCGTGGAGGTTGAAGACATTCTGGTCTGGATGGAAGGCCTGATGGTCGAGCTGGCGCGGGTCGGCGAACGTGAGGCTGTCACGCCGTTTCCGCGCATGACCTGGGATGAGTCGATGGACCGGTACGGTTCGGATCGGCCCGACCTTCGCTGGTCGCTCCAGATCTCGGACTGGAGTGCGTTGCTCTCTGACACGGAGTTTGTGGTCCTCAACGGCGCGCTGGAGTCAGGCGGCCGGATCCGTGGCTTCCGCATTGCAGGTGGCTCCGAGCTGTCTCGAAAGCAGATCGAGGCGATCGAATCCGATGCCAAGGCTGCCGGGGCGCCCGGCCTGCTGTGGGCCAAGCGGACTGAGGAAGGCGGCTCTGGACCGCTAAGCCGCTTCCTGACGGAAGGCCACTGGGCGGCGCTGAAGGCCGAACCGGGTGACCTGCTTTTGGTGGCTGCGGGTGCCGATTCGGTCACGTCACCGGCTCTGGATGCCGTCCGGGCGTCGGTGATTCGCACGCTCGACCTTCCGGTGGAACAGAAGGATGCCTGGCTCTGGGTCACGGACTTTCCCGTGTTCGAACCGGGCGAGGAAGGGCTGGGATCGAATCACCATCCTTTCGTCCTGCCTCATCCCGAATGGCTGGACCGGCTTGAGTCCGAGCCTGTCGCCGTGCGGGGAATGGCGTACGATCTGGTGTACAATGGTTCTGAGCTGGGGTCGGGAAGTATCCGAATCCACGATCCCGAGTTGCAGCGCCGAATCTTCCGGATTCTGGGAATGGAGGACGCCGAGATCGATCACAAGTTCGGCTTCCTGCTCAACGCATTAGGCGCCGGGGCGCCTCCACATGGTGGCGTAGCGTTCGGTGTGGACCGCATCGTACAGCGGTTCGCCGACGCCGGCAGTCTGCGGGAAGTCATCGCTTTCCCCAAGTCGACTGCGGCTCGCGCTCTCTTCGAGGGCGCGCCAACATCGGTGGATGAAAGGGAACTGCAGGACTTGCACATCCAGGTAGTGGGTCACAGCGAGGAGTGATGTCGGAATCGACCCGACCCATGCACTCGCCCAAAGGAGCAGCGCATTGCCCAACGGGAACACGATCGTAGAGCACAAGCTGGACGCCGAGGGCATCGATCACCTGATGCTTGCCGGGGTCAACGATCGGAATTTTCAGGAGCTGAATAAGCTTTTCGGAATCCGGATCGTGCTCAGGGGTGACCGCCTGCTGTTGTCAGGCGAGGTGGAGCAGATGGAGCGGGCGGTGCCCGTGATCCAGCATCTGATTGAGCTGTCCCGGCTGCGTGCACCTTTTGACGTGAATGACATCGCCCGCTTTGCCGAGAGCTTCGACGTGCTGGGGCACGGTGGGGTTCTGCCGGATCAGGAAGACATGCGCATTGCGCTTCCCGGTTCGCGAAAGGTGATCACGCCCAAGTCCGAGGGGCAGCGCCGTTACATGGAGTCGATTCGCGACAACGACGTCGTGATTGGCATCGGACCTGCCGGTACGGGAAAGACGTACCTGGCGGTCGCGCACGCGCTCGACGCCCTCTACAAGAAGCATGTGAAGCGCATCGTGTTGGCACGGCCGGCGGTCGAAGCGGGAGAGAATCTGGGCTTTCTTCCCGGCGATCTGCAGGAAAAGGTCGACCCGTATCTTCGCCCGCTCTACGACGCGCTCGAGGACATGATGCCGATTGAGCGGATGAAGCGCGCGCTCGAAGACCGCACGATCGAGATCGCCCCGCTGGCATACATGCGGGGTCGCACCCTGGCGGACGCCTTTGTAATTCTGGACGAGGCGCAGAACGCGACCACTGCCCAAATGAAGATGTTCCTGACTCGATTGGGCCTGAATTCGCGAGTCGTCATCACGGGTGACAAGACGCAGATCGACCTGCCAAAGAAGGTTCTTTCGGGGTTGATTGAGGTTGAACAGATCCTGGGCGGAATCGACGGAATCGCCATCGTCTACCTGGACGCGATGGACGTCCTCCGGCACCGCCTGGTCAAGGACATCATCCGGGCGTACGAAGTAGCCTCGGAAGACGAAGACTCGTGAGTCGCGCATCTGAAAGCCGCCCAGGCCGCCTGGCCGGTCTCTCGCGGAAGCCCGAACGGCGCTGGCCCGATGGCGTAGTCCATCACGGCGCGCGCGTGGCCTTCCTGATGGGACTGGCTGCCCTGGCCACCTTCCTGAATCCGCCCATCGGCGACATGCGGGTGGCGCGCTACACCTCAGGCGTCCTGGCCGACGCCGATGCGCTCGCCTTGGTGCCATTCTCGGTGCCGCTGACCGGTGTCGAGCTGGATCAGGCGCGCAATGAGGCTCGGCTTTCAGTCCCGGTGACCTTCGATTTCCGGCCGAGCGCGGCGGACTCGATGGCATCACGGCTCGATCTCTTTCTTGGACGGGTTGCGGCTGCCGCGACCAGTGAAAATGGGGCCTCTGTCGTACAGCGATTGCTGTCGGAGCGCTCGATCGAAGCCACGCCGGCCAAGGTGAGGCTGTTTCTGGACCCATCGACGTTCGGACTGATCCGGAACACGGCGCTTTCTGCCGTGCGCACTCTGCTGCCCGAAGGGGTCGTGGATGGCCCTGATCTGAACGAAATCTCGACCGATGCGGTCACGGTTCGCGATCCGGGCGATGCTGCGGAGCGGTCGATGCCTGCCTCGGGGATCCGATCGGCGCCCGAGTTCTACGCCGAGGCGGTCGCCACCCTTCCTGCGTCGGCCTCGCCGGATATGCAGGAGGTGCTCCGGTTGCTGCTGATCCAGCACATCGAGTTCACCTACCAGCTCAACGTCCCGGCGACCGAAACGGACAGGGATGTGGCCGCCCAGGCTGTCTCGACCACCAAGCGCTCGTTCCTGCAGGGTGAGGCGATCGTTCGCGCGAACGAACAGATCACACCCTCCATCCTGGAAGCACTGACCGCCCACGAAACCCAGTTGCGGTCACAGGGGCTCCTGGGGCGGGATCAGGCGATGAGCGTCAACCTCGCGGTCGTTTTGGGGACCTGGATTCTGAACATGCTGCTGCTGGGCGTGTTCGGGATGCTGGTGTTCTTCTTCAGGGTCGAGATCTACACCAACTTCAGATGGGTTTCGATGGTGGCGATCCTGATCGCCCTCTACTTCGTGGCCGAGGCCGTGGTGCTTCGGGCCGCCTGGCCGGTAGAAGCGCTCCCGATTGCCTTTGTCGCCCTCAGCATGGGACTGCTTTGGGACGGCCGTATGGCCCTGGTGCTGGTGATGACGCTGGCGGTGATTTCCGGGCTCCAGCCGGGCTTTACCGGGATGAATGCGCTGGTGCCAACGCTGATCGGTGGCGCGGCCGCGGCTCTGGCCGTCCGCGCGGTCCGTCGGCGCTCCCAGACCTGGCTCTTTATCGCAATCATCACGGCGGCATACGCTGCCGGAATCCTGACCATGGCGCTGATCATTGGCCGGGATGGCGGGTCAATCCTTCTGGCTCTTGGAGCTGCCACCGCGAACGCCGTCCTGTCGGCGATCGTGGCGATGGGCTTTCTGCCCGTCTTCGAGTGGTACACCGGCATCACCACCGACCAGACGCTGCTGGAGTGGGCGGATCCACACCGCTCCCTGCTGAAGCGGTTGTCCATGGAAGCGCCCGGGACCTATGCGCATACGATCAACGTTGCGAACCTGGCGGAAACGGCCGCCGAGACCATCGGTGCCAACAGCCTGCTCTGTCGGGTCGGAATGTTCTATCACGACGTGGGCAAAATGCTCAAGCCGCACTATTTCGTGGAGAACCAGCCCGACCGCCAGAACCCTCACGATCGCCTCAAGCCCGATGTCTCGGCCGCCATCGTCAAGGCTCACGTCACCGAAGGACTCCGGCTGGCCCGCGAGGCCAAGGTACCGGATGTAGTGATCGACTTTATCGCCGAACATCATGGGACTCAGCGCATCGGCTTCTTCTGGCAGAAGGCGGTGGAGGAGTTTGGTGAGGACGAACTGCGCGTTGAGGACTTTACCTATCCCGGCCCGCGCCCCCGCTCTCGTGAGACGGCAATCGCCATGCTCGCGGACTCGGTGGAATCGGCGGCCCGCGCGTTGCAGGACGCCACGCCCGACCGGATTCGGGATTTGATCGACAACATCGTCGATGGCAAGATCTCCGATGGCCAGCTTGATGATGCACCCATGACGTTGCAGGAACTGGCGACCGTCAAAGGGCAGTTTACCAAGATGCTGACAGGCGTGCATCACCAGCGCATCGACTATCCAGAGACACGGCATCTGACCGAGGCGCCGGGAAGTAGCGGGCAGGACGACAAGGACGAGCCGAAGGCTGCGCCCGCCTCCGATGCGGGAGCCACTCGGGGAACCGGTGACGGGGACACCCAACTCGATCTGTCGGAGTCGCTCGACGACCGGTCCGACGAGGAAGCATCGTCCGATGGCCCGTCCGAGAAGGACGCCGGATGATTCAGGTGCTGGTGTCGGCGCAGGACCGCGACGACCTGGTCGCCCCGATCCAGGGGGCGGTCGAAGCGACCGTAACTGACGGCGGCTTCGATCAGGCGGAAATTTCGGTGGCGCTCCTGGGCGACGCCGAGATGCGCGGGATGAACCGTGACCACCTGGGCCACGACTACACCACGGACGTGATTTCATTCGGACTGTGGGACGAGGGCGAGCCGGTCGTGGGCGACATCTACATCGGGTTGGACCAGGCCATTCGTCAGGCCGCGGACGCCGGAGTGGACGCCGACGCAGAGGTCCTTCGCTTGGCCGTTCACGGATCACTCCACGTGCTGGGATGGGACCATCCCGCATCCGAGGAGGATCGCGCGGATTCGGAGATGTACCAGCGCCAGGAAGCCATTCTTGAGCGACTTTCTGCCCGGGGCACCGGCGCATGAGCGAGAAAGAGGTGGCGACCCGGGATCGCATAACGGAGCTCAGGGAGCTGGCCGATCAGGGCCGAATCCAGGAACTGCTTGATGCGGTCAACGAGCTCGATCTGCATCCCAGCGATGTCGCCGACCTGATCGAAGGGCTCGAGCCCGACGAGCAGGTCGCGGTAGTTCGCGCGCTACCGGCCGATGTGGCGTCCGAAGCGCTGGCCGAGATGGAGGAGGGCGAGGAGCGCGACGACCTCATCAATTCGCTCGACCCGCGCAAGACGGCTCAGCTCCTTCACGAGATGGCCGACGACGATGCCGCCGACCTGATCGGGGATCTGGAACCGCACGATCGGGACCGGATTCTGGACGCCCTTCCGGCTGCCGCGGCGGTAGAGCTTCGGGGTTTGCTGGCCTACGACGAGGAGACGGCCGGTGGATTGATGACCACCGAGTTTGTCTCGATTAGCGACACGCTGTCTGCCGGCGATGCCATCGAAGAAGTCCGCCGACAGGGCAGGGAGGTCGAGGAGTTCTACTCGGTCTTCGTGGTCGACGAGACCGGGCGCCTCAAGGGCACGGTGGGTCTGGACCAGTTGATCCTTGCCGACACGGAACTCCTTGTTGCGGATCTGGTGGAAGAGGCCCCAGTCCAGATCCGGGCTGACGTCGACCAGGAAGAGGTCGGCCGCCTGCTGTCCCGCTACAACTTGGTTTCGTTACCCGTCGTCACGGACGAGGGCCGCCTCTTGGGTCGCATCACCTTCGACGACGTCATCGACGTGATCGAAGCCGAACAGACCGAGGACATTCTGCGACTGGCCGGTGTCTCGGACGAGGAAGAGGTCCGAGCCGAATGGCACGATGCCATCCGCACCCGACTGCCCTGGCTGGCGCTGAACCTGGTGACGATCTCGATTGCCGCCTCGGTTATCCTCCGTTTCGACGGCATGATCCAGCGATTCACTTTCCTGGCCGCGCTCATGCCGATCGTCGCCGGAATGGGAGGGAACTCGGGCACTCAGGCGCTGGCCGTCACCGTACGCCGGATCGCC
>JBDNHE010000127.1:0-5627 GCA_041688945.1 Gemmatimonadota bacterium
CGATGGTCATTCGCCACCCGACCGTCGAACCAGTCCGACTCGGTTGTGCGTCCCCAGAGAAGTTCACCTTCGAAGTCGCCAGCGTAGGTCCGGACTGGCGAGGTGGTACGTACATAAGCGTGTGCGAAGCCCGGACCGTTGGCGCCGAAAAGCAGCGGAAACCGGCGAGCCGGGCCCCACCAGAGACGTTCGGTTGAGATGCCCGCCGACGCCGTCACTGTGGCCGCAGAGAAGGGCACGTCGACATAGCTGTCGCCAATGAAGAGGTTCCAGCGCGGGCCGACTCCACGGCGGAGGGGCCAGTCCAGGCCGGCGGGGGCCCAGGGGTAGGCGCCGCGGGGTTGGCCGGGAAGAATCTCGTCGGGGAGCGAAACGGAGCGGTTCTCGGTCAGCGACAGCACGGGAGCGACGGAGATAGTGGCGGGGCCGATTTTGGCCGTGCCGCCCCCACGGAGCCCCACGCCCATCCCCTTGCCTCCCCACAGAGCACCGTTGTTGCGGTCGAGCGGGTAGCCGCTGCGATAGGCGGAGGCGAACTCGAAGGGGAGGGGTGCGATGAGCCAGGATTCGCTGGACCGGGCGTACGCGGCGGCGGCCTCTGGGGTCAGGGCCGGCAGGAGCGAAGTCCTGCGGCGCTGGCAGTCCGCACCGGTTGGGCCCAGGCGGCTGGGCCCCAGGCGAACGGCCAAGGAGCAGATGTCGACGGCCGGAGCCATGAAAGGCGTCGGGGCGGCCGAAGTTGACTCCTGCCCGGCGACCGGAAGCCAGGACATGCCGACCAGAGCCAGAAGGCAGACGAGCCGTACGCCTGGCCGGGGGTGATGGAGCGGGAGCATGCCGGGAGGGTAGGGGGTTGCGAGGCGTCTGCCAATGGGCGCACTTCCGTCCACAAAGCCGGCTCCCTTCAGCCGACTTGAATCCCGCCGGTCTGATGAAACGATCGTCTATGACATTCCCCCCCCGAAGGCTGCTGAGGCCCCTGTTCCGGGCCGCGACGCGCCTGGCGGCCTGCGCGCCGGTCCTCCTCTTTGGCGCCGGCTGCGAGGAAGGCATTGCCCGGCCCGGTGGTGAGACCGTGGACTTTGTCGCCGTCGATCCGCCAACTCTCACATTGGGCATCGGGGATCGATTTCAACTGCGTGAGATCGTAAGGAACCCGGGTGGCTTCCTGCTCCCCCTGGAGGCTGCGTGGACGAGCGAGAATTCGTCCGTGGCCTCGGTGGATTCACTGGGTGTCGTGACGGCTCTCGCGGCGGGCCAGGTGACCATCAGAGCCGACGTTCAAGGCAACGTCGGGCAGTCCGTAATAACCGTAGAGGCCCCCACGCCTCCGCCCTGGGTCCAGCACACGTGCGGAGTTGCCGGTGTCGGACAGTTCCAATGCTGGGGCAGGGGACTGAGCGGGGAGTTGGGTCTGGGCGACCGGCAGGCGCGTGGCTTCCCAACGCGAGTCCCCGAAATCGAAGGCGCCGTCTCGGTCACAGCGGGTGCGGCTCACACCTGTGGATTGACTACGGAGGGGCTGGCGCTTTGCTGGGGTCGTGGCTTTGAAGGGCAGTTGGGAAACCGACAGTCGGGAGAGTTCCTCACGCCTCAGCAGGTCCTGGGTCAGGGAACCTTCACCCGACTGAGTGCTGGAGGGCGGCATACCTGCGGTCTCACCGACGGGTCGCAGGTCCTTTGCTGGGGCTGGAACGTCTCAGGGCAACTGGGAAATGCGACCACCGTTACGGTGGATGTGCCGGTCGGCCTGGAAGCCGGCCCGGCCCGCTGGACGGACGTATCCGCCGGAGCCCTCCACTCGTGCGCTGTTGGGGAGGACGAACGGATCTGGTGTTGGGGTGAGAATGAGGATGGGCAGTTGGGGGACGGCACTCGGCAGGATCGAAACGTGCCAACCCCTGTGGCTTCCGAACTCCGCTTCAAGAGTGTCTCGGCTGGTCTCGCTCACACTTGCGGGGTAACGACCTCCGGAGCGGGATACTGCTGGGGGCAAAACAGCCGGGGTCAGCATGGAGACGGATCGTTGACCGACCACGATGCTCCCATCGCAGTCTCCCTGGGCATCACGTTCCAGCGAATCGTTGCGGGCGGTGGCCACACATGTGGTCTGGCGCAGGGCGGGGCCGTGTGGTGCTGGGGGTCGGGAGGATCAGGTGAGATTGGGGACGGGGGATCTGCCCTCAGAGGCAACCCCACGCGCGTTCCCCTGGAGGAAGCGGTCTTCGACATTTCGGTGGGTGCGGCGCATTCGTGCGCGATCGACGTGAGCCTCACCACCTGGTGCTGGGGTGCCAACGGCTTTGGTCAGCTTGGGTCGCCCGGAAGCGCCTCACCTCTTCCGCGTCAGATTCAGGGCATTCAGTTCGTGCAGATAGGCGGATGAAGTGGACCTGGCTCACAGTGGCGATTCTGTCGGCGGTTGTGACTGCCTGTGAAGCGCCGCTTTCCCCTACTGACGACGGGTCGACCTGGAGCGAGATCTCCATGGGCGCCGGGCATGGGTGCCTGCTCAATGCTGAGGGACGAATCGCCTGCTTCGGTGCCAACTCGCGCGGCCAACTCGGTCTTGGCAACTCTGCTTCACCCGCCGATCCCGCCTACCTCCCCGTTGGGCCGGGCTTTGTTCAGATCGATGCGGGTGCGTATCACACCTGCGCCATCGGGCCCGTGGGGGGTGTCTGGTGCTGGGGCGCCAACGACGAGGGTCAGCTGGGGCTTTCCGATCGCTCGGATCGTGACTTGCCGGTCCGACTTGACCTGCCCGGTACATACGTGAGTGTCTCGGCGGGTTTGGCCCATACGTGTGTCACTCGGTTCGACGGCATCGCGCTTTGTTGGGGCTCAAATGTGGACGGGCGCCTCGGTATTGGCTCTGGTGAACCTGGACCCTTCAGGCCTGTGGTCGTCGAAGGGTCCTGGGCCTCAATCGCCGCTGGTGCTCGCCACACCTGCGCCGCGGACCGGGCTGGAGCACTGTACTGCTGGGGATGGAACGAGTTCGCCCAGTTGGGCACAGGGACGAAGGCCGCGACGGTGGTTCCCACCCGGGTGTCAGCTGCGAGTACTCTACTGAATCCCGCCGTCGCCGATGATTTCTCCTGCGCGCAGGATACTGGGGCGCTTCTGTTTTGTTGGGGGGGGCGCTCCGCGGGTGTGCCCATTGCCGGGGCGGGGCCGGGGATAGGGACGCCGGTTGCCTGGGCGGACCGGCCCGTTGCCGACTATTCGACTTCGTCGGATGGGCTGTGCGTCGCGTACTTTGACGGCGGCGTGAGGTGCGACGGACCCGGTTCTGACAGGGCCGGGCTCCCAGAGTGGCTGTTGGGCCTTCGGGGAGTCGGCAGGATCGCTTGGGGCTCCGATGTTGTGTGTGTCTTGAGTCTCACGGGCTCGCTGGACTGTTTTTGAGCCTGTTCCTGCCCATAACAGTACTGACGGCGTACCCGCTCAGGGGCGAGCCCCAAACGTGATCCTTTCGTGGCCCCAGGTTCCGGCGCGCCATCACGTCCCTTGCGTGGGAACCCCCCGACCTAGCAACTTTGCCCCGCTAAAGCCGTTCCAGACGGCTGCTTCCGCCGAGGGTCAGGCACCGCCGTATGCAATCGCTGTTCGGACGTCATAGACAAGCACTGGCTACCGCCGCCTATGCCGCCGCGATTACCCTGTCACTTGGGCTCGCGTTCGCGCTGCATCGACACGCCCTGATCCCCGGCATGGTCTTTGAGCAACTCGGGTTCCCCCTGTTTGTGCTGCTGGGCCTTCGACTGGCGATCCACCGGCTTCTCCGGCTTACCATGGGCCGCTGGCGGTATGTTGGAATTCCCGACCTGTTCCGGCTTGTGGCCAGTGCGACGGTAGGGTCCGCTGCCTTCGCTGTGGTGAACTCGGCTGGGATTTTCCTGGAGCCCGTGCCGACGGCGGTTCTGTTCACCGAATGGGTCTTTACGATCTTCCTTACGGCCACCCTGTGGATTTCATATCGGGCCATCTTCGAGATTTCCCGCACCCGTGCTGATGCGGCCAGTGGCAACCTTCGGCGCACCATCATCATTGGTGCGGGGGAGTTGGGCAGTCTTCTCGCTCGCGAGATCGGACGCGCGCCCACCGGGCTGAAGATGGTTGGCTTTGTTGATGATGATCCGGCCACCGTCGATGCGTCCATTCTGGGCCATCAGGTTCTGGGTTCGACGAGGGAACTGCCGGCGATTGTTACACAGGTGTCTGCAGATCTGATCATTATCGCCATTCCTTCGGCTGATCCAGTTGATCTCAGGCGTGTGGTTGAGGCGTGTGAAGAGACCTCGGTCGATTTTCGGGTTCTTCCCGGGATTTCCAATGTGTTCGCGGGCGATGTCGGTCTCCGGAACGTCCGACGGGTGACCATCGAGGACCTGCTCGGCCGCACGCCGGTCAGCTTGGATCTTCCTGAATTGGGACGGGAACTGGATGGAGGCGTGGCACTTGTTACCGGTGCCGCTGGGTCGATTGGGTCGGAATTGGCGCGCCAGATCGCCGTAAACGCGCCCAAAACGCTCATCCTGCTTGATCAGGCTGAGAGCGACCTGTTCTTCGTCGAGCTGGAGCTTCAGGATCGCCATCCTGATCTGGACATCCAGCCGGTCATCGCAGACATCCGCGACGCTGACCGAATGGACGA
The DNA here is from genome assembly GCA_041688945.1 of Gemmatimonadota bacterium. Lineage (GTDB taxonomy): Bacteria > Gemmatimonadota > Gemmatimonadetes > Longimicrobiales > Gaopeijiaceae > Gaopeijia. The sequence continues at coordinate 4,661 of JBDNHE010000127.1, forward strand.
CGTGGTCGGTCGTTTCGGGGTCACGCATGTGTATCATGCCGCCGCCTACAAGCATGTGCCGCTCATGGAGCGCAACGTCTCAGAAGCGATTCGGAACAATGTGTGCGGCACAAAGAACCTTCTCGAAGCGGCCGGACGATTAGGGGTTCGCAGTTTCGTCCTTATCTCGACCGACAAGGCCGTCAATCCCTCCAGCGTGATGGGGGCGACGAAACGGGTTTGTGAGCTTCTCATGCTTGGTGCGGCCGAGCGCTATCCCGAGACCGGGTTCACGGCAGTACGGTTCGGAAACGTGTTGGGGAGCAACGGCAGCGTTGTGCAGATATTCCGAAAGCAGATGGATTTGGGACGGTTGACCGTGACCCACCCGGATATCACCCGGTACTTCATGACGGTTTCTGAAGCGGTGCAGCTGGTTCTCACGGCGGCTTCCATGCCAGAGGCGAACGGTCGGATCGCGATGCTCGAAATGGGCGCGCCGGTCAGAATCATGGACCTTGCTCAAAACATGATTCGCCTCTCGGGTCTTCGTGAGGGCACCGATGTGAACATTGAGGTCACCGGCCTGCGCCCGGGCGAAAAATTGCACGAGGAATTGGTGTCTTCGGCCGAGTCAACCGAAGCAACTCCGAATGGAAAAATTCAGCTTGTGCGTACGGGATCGGGGCCCCTGGATGTCGCCCCCGGGATTGAACGCTTGCTCGAATTGGCAAATGGCGGAGATTCCGACCTCATCAGGGAATTTCTTTTCGAAATTGTAACGGAGTCCCACCGCACCGTGGTGCTTTGAGAATGGTTCTGGAGATTTGATGGCAACCGAAGTTCAGATTGATCCGTCAGCGACTGCCGACGTGGTTTCCCGCTTCCGTGACGGGGACCTCAAGATGGGGATTGTGGGGCTCGGGTACGTGGGTCTTCCGTTGGCGGTTGAGGCCGGTCGCGCCGGGATCTCTTCGCTTGGTTTTGA
>JBDNHE010000128.1:0-14120 GCA_041688945.1 Gemmatimonadota bacterium
ACCGATCCGGCTCCGCTCTCAATGTTCGAGTCAATCGCCATCCTCAAGCCGCAGGAGGAGTGGCGGGCGGGTGTCGACTACGATTCGCTGGTATCCGAGATGGACACCGCCACGAGAACTCCGGGGGTGGCCAACATGTGGTCGATGCCCATCAAGAACCGGCTCGACATGTTGGCAACCGGGATCAAGACACCCGTCGGTATCAAAATTTTCGGACCTGACCTGGCCACACTGGAGGCCATCGGCAAGGAGATCGAAGGGCTGCTTCCGATGGTGGAGGGGACCGCCTCGGTGTTCGCCGAGCGAGCCATCGGTGGGAAGTACCTGGACATCGATGTCGATCGGGAGCAGGCCGGCCGGTACGGGCTGACCATGGCCGCGGTTCAACAGACCATCATGACCGCCGTGGGCGGCATGACCGTGACCCGAACTATTGAGGGGCGCGAGCGCTACAGCGTCAACATTCGGTACGCCCGCGAACTGCGGGACGATCCCGACGCGATCTCGCGGGTTCTGGTGCCGACCCCGACCGGGGCGCAGGTGCCGCTGGGCCAGCTGGCGGAGATCCGCTTTGCTGGCGGGCCGCCGATGATCAAGAGCGAGAACGGTCTTCTGAACAGTCTGGTTTACGTGGATGTGCGGGGGCGCGACATCGGAAGCTATGTGCGTGAAGGGCAGGCTCTACTGAACGAACGCCTTACACTGCCCGTCGGGTATCGGCTGGTGTGGTCCGGCCAGTTCGAGGCCATGGAGCGAGCGAACCAGACGCTGCGTGTCGTCATTCCGATTACTCTCAGCGTCATTCTCCTTCTTCTGTTCATCAACTTCCGCAGCCTGACCGAGAGTCTGATCGTCATGGTCTCGGTTCCGTTCTCACTGGTGGGCAGTATCTGGTTGTTGGCCCTGCTTGGCTACGACCTTTCCGTTGCCGTGTGGGTGGGGTTGATCGCCCTGGCCGGGGTGGCTGCGGAGATCTCTGTGGTTCTGCTCGTCTACCTGGATGAAGCGTTTCGGCGTCACGGTGACGAGAATCGGCTGAGGAATCGAGCCGAGTTGACCGAGGCGATCCGCCAGGGTGCCGGCGAACGGGTCCGGCCCGTTCTGATGACGGCAACCGCGATTACCGCCGGCCTGCTCCCCATCCTGTGGGGAAGTGGCACCGGGTCCATCGTCATGAAGAGGATCGCCGCTCCGATGGTGGGAGGGATGGTTTCGGCGACCGTGCTCAGTCTTCTGGTCGTGCCCGCCCTCTACTCGCTCTGGCGCGAGGCTCAACTACGGAATGGTTGGACCGGCGCCGGGGAGGGTGTGGAAGAATGAGTCGAGTAGAGCTGGTCTTTTTTTGAGGGCTGCCCGAACGCGGAACTCGCTCGTCAACGAATCGCCACTTCTTTCGATCAGATTGGCGCGGCTCTGCGCGCGTCGGTCAGCCCGGGCGTGACGGCTTGGACTCAGGTGGCTCGACGCCGCACCGAAAGGAAGAGCTTCTCCACGGCAATGATCGCAACGATGGCGCCCACTGCCAGCCACACGATGAATGGGTCGGAGCCGAGTTTGAGCGTGACGAACGCCGACAGGACGACAAGGTCCAGAACGATCGCGGTGCTCACGATGGCCGGTCTCGCCGACAGCTGTCCGCGCAAGCGGCGCAGAACGCCCCAATGCACCACAACGTCCATCACCAGGTAGAAGATCGCACCGAGTGAGGCGATTCGACTGAGGTCGAAGAAGGCTGTGAGAATGATGGCCAGCGCCGCAGAGTACACCAGCAGGTGACGATGTACGTCGCCTGACATTCCGAGATGGCTGTGCGGAATGATCTCCATCTCGGTCAGCATGGTGAGCATTCGCGACACCGCGAACAGACTGGCGATGATCCCCGACACGGTGGCGACGATCACGATTCCGATCGTGAACCAGGCCCCGTAGGCCCCCAGAGCTGGACGGGCGGCCTCGGCCATGGCGTAGTTGCGCGCCGCGACGATCTCCGGCACGGACAGATTTGCGCCCACGGCGAATGCGACCAGCAGGTACAGCACCACGCAGATCAGGAGCGAGATGATGATGGCGCGTCCGACGTTCCGATGCGGATCGATGACCTCGCCCCCGCTGTTCGTGATCGTCGTGAACCCCTTGTATGCGAGAATGGCCAGCGCCGTCCCGGCCAGGAACCCGCCAGCCGTCACCGGTGACTGAATGCCGGTCGCAGCTGGCTGGAACGCGAACCCGGCGGCCCAGAGCGACGCCACCGCAAAGATCGCGACGCCTCCGATTTTGACGGCGGCCGTGACCAGTTGGAGCGACTCGACCACCCGGTTGCCCGCAAGGTTCACCACAAAGGCGAAGACGATCAGCGCGACCCCGAGAACGGGAACCAGCAGGCTGGAGTCCGGGATGGAGAAAAGCTGAAGCGTGTAGGTCCCGAAGGTGCGTGCCACCAGGCTCTCGCTGATGATCATCGAGATGGCCATCAGGAGCGCTGCGGCGCCCGTCACCGTCCCCTTTCCGTAGGCCTTTTCCAGGTACACCGCGATGCCCCCTGCCGAGGGAAAGGCGTTCGACATCTTCACGTAGGAGTAGGCGCTGAACCCGCTTACGACCGCAGCGAGAAGAAAGGCCAGAGGAAACCAGGGGCCCGCGAGCTCGGCGACCTGACCGACCAGGGCAAAGAGGGCCGCGCCAATCATGACGCCCGTCCCCATGGCGACGGTTCCCCAGAGGCTCAGGCTGCCTTTGGCGTACGAACTCTGCTTCACGTTCCGGTGCGCCGGCTTAAGGCCCGAATGGAGAGGTCCGGTTCCAGGCCGCTCTGGGGTCGGCGCTCCGTCATGGTGACGTTCGAACGAGAATGGCGGTGACGATCAGCACCAGGTTCGCCAGGAAGAACTCGAGCGTTGCAGAGCGCGTCATCGCCCGGTCACCCGTTCTGGAGCCCAGTCCCCCGGACAGCCGCTTCCAGTTGATCGCGCCCAGGATGAGGACGCCTCCCACGATCAGGACCTTGACGCTCAGAAGGCGCCCGTAGTCGGACCCCCAGAGCGCGCTGATGGAGTCCAACTCCCGCCATGCCGCCCAGGTGCCTGTCGCGAACAGGATCGCGACACTCGCCATGGCGACGGGAGAGAAAGCGGGGATAAGAGCGGCCAGGGTGGTCGCCGTCCCGCCCCGGCCGGAGTCCGAATCATGGCCCCCATCCCGCCAGGCCAGCATCAGGATCATCCCCAACCCCCCGATCCAGAGTCCGGCGGCGACTACATGAAGGGCGTCCAGGCTCAGATGAAGGAGCTGTGGCTCCGCCGCATTCGCATGCCCCGTGCGTCCGGGAAAGAACGCGACCGGTAGCAGGGCGAGTGTCGCCAGCCCCCAGGCCAGCCGCCGATAGACCCCCTTGATCTTCCCGGTCGAGGCCAGTCCGAACCCGACGATGACAAGCACCAGCCCCGCCACCGCCAGCCACCACGCGTCTCCCCAAGAGGTCCCCAGAATGGTTTGAGCGGTATCAAACCAGGGGTCACCGGGAAACCTGAGTTCGTTGACCTGGCGGTTGAGCAGGGCCAGAAACGCAGGCACGAGTCCCAGCGCCGCGACCAGACCGATGCCCGCCGCGGCCCGAGTGTGCTGCTCCGGGTTGGGCAGGCCGGTTGCGCGTGGGAGGATCACCCAGCGCAACCCGACCGACCCGATGGTCAGGACCAGCAGGATGAAGAAGACCCACCCGGCAAAGGCACCCACCCGTCAGCTCGCGGGCGCCATGATCATCACACCGAAGCCGAAGTCGCCGGTGACGACGTGCCCGTCGGGCCCCATCGCACGCCAGGTGACCGTGTACCGCCCTGCCTTGACCGGCGCAGTGAACGGAATGCTGAACGACGTGCCGTTTTCTGGATCGACCGTGACATCACCGGTCGGAATCATCTCCTCCGCTGCATTCATCACCCGAACTGCGGTGGTGCCATCCTGCGGCTCCTCCGTGAACCAGAGTCGGAGCTCTGCCGGCGCCGCGTGCACCATGGAGTCGGCGACCGGGGCTGAACGAGCCAGGTCGAAGTGGGGGGGTGCCTCGGGCGAGAGGTCGGCTGCCGGGCTGGCGACCGCAAAGCCGGTCAGCACAGCCACCAGAGCAGTAGCGGAAAGCTTGAGTGCGAACATCTGAGTTCTCCAGTGTTGTTGTATGGTAGCTTCGGGGTCGGGGTGCACGCCAAGCGGCGGCGACCCGAGGTGTGCATTCTACCCCGAATGATGGGGGGTATGGAATGAAGACGGCGTGAACGACGGATTACGCCTTCTTAATGTTCGCGTCGGGGTCTTCCGGATTTCTCCAAGCGCGGGTCTCCTATCGACCCGGACCCGCGGCTCCTGACCCCGACCGACCACGCGGACATACTCACTAGCAGGCCGAACCCCGCAACGGCTCCCGCGCCTCGCACCAGATCGAGGGATGAAGACTTCGTCATCCGACGTTCACCATGCCTTCATCTCCACTCACCGATACTTCATCTCAAGACAGGTAAGCATTCTCGTCCCTAGCTTCATTCGGGGACACCCACATCCGTATCACGGAAAAGCCAAAATGATCAAGCGCACAATATTTTCGGCAGCAACTCTGATGGCTCTCACCTTCCAACCCGCCTCGGCGCAGCAGCACGAGCACGGCGACACGCAGACCGCTGGCCCCGAAAGTGGCGGCATGATGGAGATGATGTCCGGTGACATGATGGGCATGATGTCGGGCGGGATGATGGACATGAGCCTGATGGCCTTCCGCCCCGGCGCTCTGCTGCAATCCGCTGAAACGCTCGGGCTTTCGGTCGACCAGAAGGCTCGACTGCAGACGCTCGCCGAGCGTGGTCAGGAGGAACACGGCCAGCACGCGCAGGCCGCGATGGCGGCGCATCAGCAGGCCGTGAGCACCCTCGGTGGCGACACCCCCGACTTGGACGCGTACGCCGAAGCCCTGCAGAGCGCCGTCAGCCACATGGCCATGGCGCATGTGGCCATGACTCGAACCGCGCTGGACGCTCGTGGAATTCTTTCGGCCGACCAGCGAACGCAGGTCACCGAAGCGATGCACATGATGCGTGGCATGATGATGCAGGGCGGCATGATGCAGGGCGGCATGATGCAGCACGGCATGATGAAGGGTGGCATGATGCAGGACGGCATGATGAAGCCGTCCGGCGGGATGGGTGCCGGCGGCCACTGACGTCCGGCCACTGACGGACGTGGATCAGACCCCGGGAGCGACCCGTGATCCCTGACGCACACGTCTGGCTCATATGGTCCAGTGCCTTCCTGGTTCCCTGGGTGGCGCTCTATCTGGCCTACCCCAGGCACCGACGGGTAATGGTGCGGGCCAGCCTCCTCACCATGCCGTTCGGCCTGACCGAGCCGCTGTTCGTACCGGAGTACTGGAACCCACCCAGCCTCTTCGGTCTGGCACAGCGCACCGGCTTCGATGTCGAGAGTCTGATCTTCTGTTTCGCGATCGGCGGGCGGAGTGGGCGCGGTGCTGGTCAACGTGCTGACCCGGCGGGAGGTTCGCCCGCTGGGTCAGCCGGAGCGGCACCACTGGGGGCGGGCAGTGCCATCGGAAAGCTCCATGAAGCCTGTCACCCACTGACCCAAGGAGAATAAATTGGATTGGCTGCGAGAGAACTGGTTCTGGCTGATCGTGGGTGCCGGCTTCGTCTGGATGCACCTGAAGATGCACGGTGGACATGGGCATCATGCCGAGCACCAGCACGATCACCGGGATCCGGATCACGATCACGGTCCCAAGCCCTGACGAGGGCTTCCCTAAAAGGAGTAATCATGCTGAACACCAAGGTAGTGACCTGGTCCCTCGGGATCTTCGGAGCAGTGACGTTTGGAGTCTGCATCTTGTATGGACTCATTGTGCCGTCAAACCTTCACATGACCGGCTTCCTCGAACAGCTGCTGCCCGGTTTTCAATGGCTGACGCTGACGGGCTTCCTGATCGGCCTCGTGGAGTCCTTTCTGTATGGTGTCTATGCGGGACTGGTCTTCTGTCCGATTTACAACGCGCTCTTGAAACGCCTGGGTACTGAGGTCTCTGGGCGATGATGGTGGCCGGGAGCCGTGGCGTGTCGTGGCGCCATATCCCGGGAATTCTGGCTGTGACCGTTGCGACCAGCCTCACTTGGTTCGCCCCTGTTCATGCGCAGGGTGCAGGCATGCCCATCTTCCTGGTCGAAGGAAACCAGTACGAGCGCAGGACCTTCGACGCCGAAGGAACGCTCGAGGGCCTGCAGAAGCTGGAGATCAGCCAGGTGTCGCGTGTGGACGAGGAGCTCGAGATTACGGTCATCTCACGGAGCTTCGACACCTCGGGTGAGGCCACCGACAGCGTCCAGACCACGATCCGTTGTCGCCCCGAGAGTGCCAGCATGGTGATGAATCTTCTGGCCCTCGTCGAGCCGGAGGGTCGAAGTGTGCGGCTCCGCCTGAAGGGGGACGAGATCGCCTATCCGACCGCTCCCGACACGACCCTTTTACCCGATATTTCCCTGGAAGCCAAGGTCGAGGAGGGTGTGGTCGGATTCCTCGGTGGGCGCAGCCAGATCGTTCTGACCAACAGGATGGTGGCAGACCCGATTGCGGTAGCGCGGGGCGATTCCGACCCGGAGGGCGCCTATTCGATCATCTCGCGGATCGAGATGAGATTCTATGTCCTGGGGATCCGAGTGCGCTCCAAAAGTTACGATGCGGTGGAAACGGTGGCTCCGGGTCGAGGTCTGATTCGACAGGTTCTGACCGCTGAAGACGGAAGCTACACCTCGCTCACTCTTGTCTCCTGATGTCGGGCCAGACTCTGCCAACGGCAGCACGGCAATCGTCGCCATCAACGCCCGTCTCCTCAAAGCTGACTCACCGGCCCTTCACTCTGCTGCTTTCGGGCGGTGGCGCACGCGGGTTCGCGCATGCGGGAGTGGAGTCCAGAGGATACCGCCCCTCCGCGATCGTCGGCGTCTCCATGGGTGCCATCGTCGGTGGAAGCTACACGCTTCATCCAGACTGGTATCGGGCGCTCCTGGACATGGACACCCGAGCGTTCCCGAAACCGATGCCCACAGCCGAGCAACAGCGAAGCTCCTTCCGACACCGCCTTCAGGGGTGGTGGCGCAGCCTGAACTTCGGGTACCGCATGGTGACCGGGTGGGGGATCGGGGTTCCGGCCCGCGCCGCCGGCCTGCACGCGCTCCGCGCCCTCACCCTCGGGAAGACGCTCGATGCGGCGAGCCCGCCGCTCGCCGTGAGCGCGACGGACCTCAACGCTGGCCGACGCCATATCTTCCGCTCCGGGGACGCCACCGAGGCGATCTACGCCAGCTCCGCACTGGCGGGAGTCCTGCCCCCGCTTGAGATCGAGGGCTCTCTGCTTGCCGACGGCGCCTACTCCGACCTCGCTCCGTCGGAGGGCTCCTCGCCCGGGAGGCATGGCATCAACGGCTATGGCGTCATCGGAAAACGTGTCGCGGATGCCGTTGTGGCTCAGAGCGACATGACACTGGCTGGCGTGGCCGACATCGTCGCCGATTGGCGGGTCGCCGGCGTCCACCGGACGGGCTACCCCCTCTACGCCGCGACCGGATCCCGATGATCGCCCTCCCCCTGTTCGGCGTCGCGCTCCTGTCCGTTCTGCTCGTTGACATCCTCCTGACCGTGTTCCCGCCGCTCGGGCATGGGGGGCCTCTGCACCGACGGCAGAACCGTGTCCTCTGGAGGATGATCCGCTCGCTTACCCAAGGGCTCAGCGAGCCTGTGCGTGCCCGCGCCATGGCGTTGGTGGGGCCCATGATGACGGTGGCTGCGGTAGCGGTCTGGGCTGGCTGGCTGATCGTTGGCTTCGCCCTGATCTATGCCGGCATCCCGGGCGCCTTTCTGGACATGGACCCCGCGGCAATCCCTGCGTGGTCGGACGCGCTCTACTACAGCGGCTACGTGGCAACCACCCTGGGCTTGGGGGATGTGATCGCCGCGACCGTGACAGTCCGTGCGGTCACGGTTGTCGAAGCCATGACCGGGTTCGCCCTCTTCGCGGTGGCGACCACCTATGTGCTGGCGATCTCGCGGGAGTTGACTGGGTCAAACACTCTGGCACTCGAACTCGCCACCGCTCACGATACTGCGTCCGCTGGGTCGGACTCCCCAAGCGCGTCCTGGATTCCGGAAGCCTGGTCCGCCGAGTGGTCCCGACACCTTCTGCGGGTCGCGCTGGCGCACGGACAGTATCCACTGATCCAGTTCTTCAGGCCGCTCGAGGTCGACCGGGACCTGGCGGTGCAGATCGGATGGCTGGTGCGCGCGAGCGAGGCTCGACGAGAACCGACTGGCGAATCATCGGGGACGTTGCGCGATCCGACGGACGAACTGCTTTTCGCATCGCTGGCTCGGTATCTCGTGGAGGTGAATGACTCCTGCATCCCCCGCGGCTTCGAGCCCCTGGATCGACCGCTGGACCGTGCAGCACTGAGCCAGCTGCATGAGCGGTTGCTGAGCTACCTCGGGCAGGGAGCCCGAATGACATCTGGATGAACGAATCTTCATGCAAATCTCATGAAAGCGTCACTCGCCGAACCTCAAGTTTAAGGTGAACACGCAATGGCGGGGATACAGAGTCCGCGACGGGTGTCACCGACTAGCCGATCCCTGCCCTGCCCCCTACTCTTTTCATGACCCCTGCCATACACGCGGGGTCACAACTCATGCGGAGATCGTCATGGCCAAGGTCAAGGATCCAGTGTGTGGAATGCAGATCGAACAGGAAGACGCCGTCGCCAAGGTGGAGCACAAGGGCACGACCTACTTCTTCTGCAGCGACGACTGCCGTGAAACGTTCGAAGAGGACCCTGAAGACTACGCTCCGGCCAGCTGACAGATGGCCGCATTCGGGGCAGCGTTGACAATTCTTGTTGCCGCCGTCGCTGCAGGACTCGTCGTACGGTGGGCAGGCGCCTCGTCGGCACACGCGACGTCCACCGCGGGACAGCGCGTCCCCTTCACCGGAGGCGCTGCTCCCCGCACACACGCTTGGAACCGCTACCACGTTCGCTACTACACGATGGCGCTCCTCTTCCTCGCCTTCGACATGGAGATGGTGTTCATGTATCCGTGGGCGGTGGTCTTCGTCGAAGAAGGTGTGGTCGCACTTGTCGAGATGCTGATGTTCATCGTGATCCTGCTTCTCGGGATCCTCTATGCATGGCGAGAGCGGGCGCTTGAATGGGCCTGAGAGACGCCTTGGTCGGATTCGCGGCGCAAGCTCCGATACCCGTGTTTCCCCTGCCGGGGGTCGGCTTCGGCGACGCCTTCGACATCGTCGAAGCGGACGTCCGCATCCGCCTGGTAACCTCTCCGCGTTCTGCCAATGTCCTGCTCCTCGCCGGCGAGCTGTCGCCAGGGCTCCTTGGGGCTGGATCTCGGGTGCATGACCAGATGTCTCACCCCCGCATGAGTGTGTGGTGGTCACGGGGAGCCCCGACTCGCAGGCTGTCTCGTCTGTTTCCGGACCTGAGCATCGTTGAAGCGGACTCCTCTCCGGTAGAGGTGATCGTTGAAGCCCATACTGCACTCCTGCACGGAAGGCGGCCAAGCGAGGTGGCCATTCTGCCTGACCTGGAGCCCGCTCCCTGGCGAGGAGTCGGCCCCTACGGCCAGGGAGGGAAGGGAATGACCGGAGGCGTACCATACGGTCGACCCATGGCCGAACGTGCTGCCGACCGGGATGGCCTGGAACTCGATCAACTCCATGTCCGTGTGGGTCCGTTCTTTCATTCGTTCCCACCCGGACTCACTCTGGATGTTCGCCTGCAGGGCGACCTGGTGCAGGACGTCGTCGTGGTACGGGGCCCCGTCGCCCGTGAATCGGGCCCACGCGGAGCTCTCGGAACGCGCGGCGGTGGCCCGATACCGATCCGAAACCTGGAGGTCTACCGGGCCCGGCACCATCTGCGATGGCTGGCACACTTCCTGTCGGTGGCGGGACTCGCGAGTCTGTCCGATCGAACCCGACATCTGGCGCGAGATATCGGCCCCGACACACTCCCATCGGTGCGTCGACTCCGGCGGATGCTCGAGCGTCCGGGAGCGTTGGGCTGGTCCACCGCGGATATCGCACCACTCCCGCGCGCGGTCGCGGAGGCTGCAGGTGGTCCGGTGGGACGTGCTTCCGGGGTGCTCGCGGACGCACGATCCGACGACCCCGCCTACCGGGACCTGGGATTCGAACCCTCGCTTCATTCGGAGGGAGACGCCCGCGCTCGGTGGAGGCAGCGGTTGAGCGAAGCCGTGCAGGCGCTGGAGCTCGCGGAGCGATGCGGCTCGCGCAGAGCCGGGGAGAACGGCGTGCCTGTTGAGGGACCGCGCGGGGCCCTGACCGGCCCCAATCGATATGATCCGCAAGTGCTGGCGGACGGCCTCCCGGCCCTTCTCGTCGGACTCGACTGGGGCACAGCAGTCACTGCCGTGGCAAGTCTCGACCTCGGGAGCGCATCGCCGTGACAGGTGTAGCGGTGCTGTTCGGTGTGCTCGTCGCGGGGGCGTACCTTGTGACCGTCATGGACCGACTGGTCGCTGACCGTGTCGCGGGACGGCCATTTGATCTGGCCAGATCCTTCACCGAACCGCCTCGCACGGTCGCTCTGCTGCTGCTGCAACAGCGCACGGATACCGAACGGCCAGATTCCGGCGCGTGGGCCCTCGCTCCGGCGCTCCTCCTCGCTCTGGCCAGCGTCGCTGCGGCTGTCCTGCCGGTGGCACCGGGGATGGCGGTGGTTGATGTACCGGACGGGCTCGTCCTGTTCGGCGCCGCGGTGGCACTCGTGACGGTCGCCGTGTTCCTGCACGGGTGGTCGGCCAATTCGCCCTTTCCCCTCATCGCCGCCTATCGCTTCCTGGCCCTCGCTCTTTCGTTTGAGATCCCACTGTTCCTCGTGCTCATCGCGGCCGCCCTTCCTGCCGAATCGCTCTCGGTGAGCGATGTGGTTCTGTCACAGTCGGACGGCTGGAATCTCATCCGCCAGCCGCTGGGGCTCCCGATCTACCTGGTCTGCAGTCTGGGAGTGGCGTTCTGGGGACCATTAGCCGTGTCGGAGTCGGAGGATCTGGCCGGGGGCACGCTCTCCGAGGTCTCTGGAGTGGCTCGAGTCATGTGGCAGGGTGCAAGAGCTGCCCTTCTTGCGACCATGGCAGGCATGGGCAGCGCCGCCTTTCTGGGGGGCTGGATGGGTCCCTGGCTCCCGGGCCCGCTCTGGTTTGGGCTCAAGACGCTTCTGCTCCTGAGCATACTACTGATCATGGGGCACCACTTCGCGCGGGTTCGTCTGGAGCGATTCGTCACAGCTGCCTGGACGGTCCTGCTCCCCCTCTCGCTTGTAGATGTCTTCATTTCCGGGATCACACTCCTGTGAGTGAGACTCCGTTCGTGGACGCGCTCTTCTGGATTTGTTCCGCGGCCAGCCTCGTGAGTGCGTGGCTGGTGTTCAGCACGGATTCCATGGTCAGAGCGGCGTTCTGGCTGCTCGCATCGTTCATTAGCGTCGGGGCCATCCTGATCCTTTTGAACCTCCATTTTCTGGGCCTCATCCTCATGCTCATGATGGCCGGAGAGATGGCGATCATGGCAGTCTTCATGGTGATGTTCATGATGAATCCGGCCGGTCTGAATCCCATGATGATGGTCCATCAGCATCGCGCGTCGATCGCTGCTGGCGTGACGGCGTTCGGCGGCCTCACGCTGGTGGCCTTCTTCGGGGTCTTCCCTGTCGGGCCGGCCCGGAATCCTGTGGGGGTCACCGGCCAGCTGGGAACCGAACTGCTCGGCGAATCCATGCTGGTCTTTCAGACCGCGGGCGTAGTGCTCCTGGCGACCATGATTGGTGCGATCGCCATCGCAGGGTCCCGGGGCAGGTTTGGCAGTGCCGACGAGGGCTCGGTGGAACCGGTCATGGGAGAGATTGGCCCCGACGGCGACCCCGATTCTCCCGATGCCTCCTCTCACTCATCGGCCCCGCCATGACGCTGGCCCCACTCCTCGCCGTGGCAGCAGGCCTGTTCGGGATCGGACTCTACGGAGCCCTGAGCCAGCAATCATTCGTGATGATCATGATGGGGCTTGAACTCATGATCAATGCGGCGATTCTGGGAGCGGCAGGGATGTGGGCGTATGCGTCGGGCGGGACGCCAGAAGGGCAGATGCTCGTGGTGGTCCTCATGACCGTGATGGCGGTCGAGGCGGCGCTTGGCTTCGCACTGGTCATTGGCATCTACCGTGTCCGCAAGGCCGACATCACCGAGAAACTGAAGAAGCTCAAGGGATGACATTGGCCTTCCTCCCGTTGGCCCCGCTGCTGGGTGCTCTTCTTGTGGTGCTCCTGCGCGCCCACGACACGGTGGCGATCCGGACGGGCCTCGCGGTGCTCGCGAGTACGGTCCTGCTGTCTCTCTGGCTGGTCGGGGAGCCCGGACTCGAAACTGGATGGGATTGGGGAGCGGGATTCGGGATTCGGCTCCAGGCCGAGGGCTTCGGCAGGATAATGGCGGTGCTCGTGCCCCTGATTGCGACGCCGGTCGCGCTGTTCGCTTCGGCCGCAGAAGGAGACGAAGGCGGTCCACGCCTGCTCGCCTGGATCCTGGCCTTCGTGGGTGCCATGGAGGTGCTCGTCCTGGCCACCGATTTTCTCACGCTGCTGATCGGCTGGGAGCTGGTCGGAGCATGTTCGTGGGCACTGATCGGGTACCGCTGGCGAGATGCCGAGCGACCCGCGGCAGCGAGCCGCGCGTTCCTCACCACCCGTTTCGGAGACCTCGGGCTCTACATCGCTGCGGCGGCGACCTTTGCATCCACCGGCTCACTGGACTTCGTGGCCCTCGAGACGGTCTCCGGCCTGAGCCTTCAAGTCGTGGCAGGCGGGGTCCTGCTGGCGGCAGCCGCGAAGTCGGCGCAGTTGCCCTTCTCCCCCTGGCTCTTCTCCGCAATGTCCGGGCCCACGCCGGCATCCGCCCTGCTGCATTCTGCCACCATGGTGGCCGCCGGAGCCTACGCTCTCGTTCAGCTGGGGCCCCTGCTTGAACCCGTGCACTGGTTCTACCCGGCGCTGATCGGGGTCGGCCTGACCACGACCCTGGTGGGGGGAGTGGTCGCCTCGGTCCAGAGCGATATCAAGAAGGCGCTGGCGGCGTCCACATCTTCCCAATACGGGCTGATGTTCGTGGCGGTGGGTGTGGGGTCGGCCACGGCGGCGTCTGCGCACCTGGTCACCCATGCCACCTTCAAGTCACTACTCTTCCTGGGAGCGGGGGTGGCCATCCACGCTGCCGGCACGGGCACCATGGACCGAATGAAGCTGGGATCAGTCCTACCGTGGACGGGAGCTCTGATGGGTGCCGGAGCGCTGGCGCTCGCGGCAGTTCCGCCCCTTGGCGGTGCCTATTCGAAGGAGGCGGTGCTGGCCGCTGCGGTCCACGCTTCGGGTTGGATTGGAGCTGCCGTCCTTGTCTCGGGGGGGATTACCGCATTCTATGCGGGCCGACTGTTTCTTCTTTCGTATGGCCCCGGCAGTGCCCGGGCGATTGAGCACCCTCGTCGCGCCGAAACCGTCGCGCTCGCAGTGCTGGCGATTCTGACCGTGCTGCTGGGGCTTCTCTGGATTCCCGCTGTCGCCGGTGTGGCCGAAGGCGTGGTCCCCGGCGAGGGATTCCCGAAGGCCAGTCCATGGGAGTTGCCAGCCAGCCTGGCCCTCGTGGCGGGGGTGGGCACGCTTTGCATGGTCCTGTGGCGCCGCGGCTCACTGTTCAATCTCGGGCTCCCGGAATCCGCACGAAATTTGATCGGCGATTGGGTCGGACTCCCCGCAGCGGCGCGCCTGGGTCTGGTCCGCCCCACCCTCCGTCTGGCTCGCGCCCTTGCGGACTTCGACGACCGGGTGGTGGATGGAGGCGTACGGGCGGCGGTCTCCCTCGGCGGGGGCGTGTCTCGGCTGCTCGCCACGTGGGGGGAGTGGGGTACCGACGGCGTCGTGGAGGCTCTCGCGAACGCAACGCGCCAGGGTGCCGCGCGGTCTCGTGACATCGACGATCGGGTTGTCGACGGTATCGTGGAG
>JBDNHE010000129.1:0-3132 GCA_041688945.1 Gemmatimonadota bacterium
AGCTGACGCACCGTACATTCTGATTCGTGCTGCGCACTCTAAACCGTTTGTGGTGCGCAGCCGTGAACGCAAATCCGTTAGAGATCTGACGACCGCCCTAGGCGATTACGGCAGCCTGAGCCTGCCGTACCTCACCCACTCTGCTTGGTCGAGACAATGCTGATTCCGTCGCTACTCACGATGCTGGCAACCCAGGCGTGCCCCCCGTGTGCCCTCAGTTTCACCCCGACGGATACTCTGGGCGCCCTCTCCGATCCTGGTAGCGTCGGGATGCTCGCAGAGGCGCACCGCACCCCGTCCGGTTTCGCGCTGGTATCGTCATCGTCGTTTGGACCCATGGTGATGGTGTATCAGAACGGAGCCTACGCCCGGGAGCTTTCCCGAGAAGGCGGGGGACCGGGCGAGTTTACCCGCCCTCCACAATTCAGTTTGGGAGCTAACCCCAGTTTCGTGGCGTTCTCCCCCCGGGATCCCCTCGTACACGTCTTCGATAGTGAGACGCTGAGCTTTAAGGACGCATTTCGCGTCCCTGGGCCACCTAGATCAATTGTCCCAGATCCTACCGGTGAAGGTTGGGTCGTCGGAGGAGTCTCCGGGGAGACTCGCCGCTCGGTCCATCTGATCGGTGCGGACGGACAGGTCTTGAATTCCTTTGGGAGTGAAGACCGGGACGCGATTCGTTTCGCCCCCTTTGTCTCGACGTGGGGAAGTTACGTCCTAGCCACAACCCGGTTCGGCGAGATCACGCTATTCGACCGTGATGGTCAGACCCTCGGCACCGCAACCCTCGATACCCTTGACTTGGCAGTTCACCGGGATCGACAGCCCGTCAACGGCTCATATCGGGGCGATCTCTCGGGAGTCGTCGACATACTCGTGCAGGGCGACCTTCTCCGCGTGTTCATTCATCACCGAATCGATGACGGGGGTGCACCCCCTCCGGACTTTGAGATTGAAGACCTCGTCGATACGACCGTCATCACGCTGAGTCTCCCTGGTCTTGAGCAGCTCAGTGTCGATCGCTTCGACTCGCTTCTTCGACCGTTGGGCGGCGACTGGGCTTTCGACCTGATCACCACTGAACTCGGGGATCGTCAGGTGCGCCTCGGCCGTTTGAGTACCCGGTAGGGGCAGGGCCAATAGGAGAATGGGGAATTGGCGATCTCATCTGGTGCGAGCAGATCTCTAACAAATTTTCGCACTAGTCGCACCGTACGCGTAGGTTCGCGCTACGCGCTCCAGGCCTTGGCCGGTGCGCTAGCGTGAAAATGGAACCGTTAGAGCGCACAGTCCGTGGTGGGCGGGGCAGGTGTACCAGCCTCTGGTTCGGTCCCCACTGGCGCTAGACCTCCGAAGCCCAATCGGTGTACTATTGGAGGAACCGTAAAGAGGAGGGCAGATGACAACAAAAGAACGAGTCCGTGATCTCCTCGATCGCCTGCCCGATGATTGCTCTGTCGATGACGTTCAGTACCATCTCTACGTCATCCAGGCCGTGGAACGTGGTCTGAAAGACGTCGATGCTGGTCGGACTATTTCGCACGCAGATGTCGCGAAGGCCTTGAGAGAGAAGTGGGTCCTCGGCGTCTCCCAGTAAGGTGGACTGAGAGCGCCCTGGGCGATCTCGAAGTCATCCTGGACCGTGTAGCCGCAGAGTCTCCAAATTCGGCTTCGAATCTGGCCTCGCAGATTCTGACTCTCGCTTCGAACCTCGAGACTCTTCCCGACCGGGGACGAATGGTTCCTGAGCGCGGGGATGAAAGAGTACGCGAAGTTCTCCTTTCTCGGTTTCGCCTGATCTATGAATCGGGGCAGCACGCAGTCACGATTCTCGGAGTGATTCATCAGAGACAAGACTTCGAGACTTGGTTACTCGAACCGGGCAGGGGTCCGCTCTAACAAATTTTCGCACTAGTCGCACCGTACGCGTAGATTCGCGCTACGCGCTCTAGGCCTTGGCCGGTGCGCTAGCGTGAAAATAGAACCGTTAGACAACTACCCACCTGGTCGCCATGCCTGAGCAGATTCCCGCGTACACCGAGCTCTTCAATCCACTCCTCGTGGCTCTCAAGACCTTGGGTGGGTCTGCCCAGCCCGCCGAGGCGAACGCACAGATTGCCGAGACCTTGGGCCTTTCGGACGAGCAGGTTGAGCAGGCGTCCGATAAGGGCGTTCCCGTCCTCTACAACCGGATTGCATGGGCCCGATACTATCTCGTGCAAACTGGCTATATCGACTCTTCCACACGCGGAGTCTGGACGCTGACGGACCTCGGTCGAGAGACTGAGCACCTGACGGCCACCGAAGTGGACGAGATTCGCCGAGGAGTCTCCGCTCAACGCCGAGCCATCGCCGATGAAGCGAACGACACTGAGGATCCCGCGGATGTGTCCGCGCCGACGGATGAAACGGAGCGATCCGCTGCGGACCACGTGGAGATCGTTCGCGAGCTACTCAGGGCAATGTCACCAGGCGGCTTCGAGCGATTCTGCCAGCGACTTCTTCGAGAATCCGGCTTCGAGAGGGTGGAGGTTACGGGCCGATCTGGAGATGGGGGCATCGACGGCCATGGACTGCTGAGGGTGAACCCCCTCGTGTCTTTCTCCGTGATTTTCCAGTCGAAGCGGTATTCATCTCCGGTTGGCTCGCCTCAGATCCGCGACTTTCGAGGCGCGATGTCGGGCCGCGCAGACCGAGGACTCTTCATCACCACGAGCTCGTTCACGCGCGATGCGGTCAGGGAAGCGAATCGGGATGGGGCCACTCAGATCGAACTCATCGACGCCGATGGGATCATCAGTTTGCTCGCGACCCTAGAGCTCGGATTGAAGCCGATCAAAAGCTACCGAGTAGAGACTGAGTTCTTTGAAGACTTCACGGATTAGTTGTCTAACAAGTTTTCGCACTAGTCGCACCGTACGCGTAGATTCGCGCTTCGCGCTCTAGAGCATTTGTGGTGCGCTAGCGTGAAAACAGAACCGTTAGAACGCTCGTTCAGTCATTGCGGGCGTCGTCAGAATCTGCGGGAGGGTTTTCGGAGTCGCCGAGTCCGACTCCTGGCCGAACGAAACGCAGGCTGAGACGCGTTTGGTTCTACGCGCTTCCCCTTCGCGGCGTCGGTTCGCGGCGTGC
>JBDNHE010000130.1:0-18761 GCA_041688945.1 Gemmatimonadota bacterium
ACCACCGTGGTGCTCAAGCGCGGGATGTCGACCGGGTACGCCGGGGTGCAGAACCCGCTGTTTTTCCTGGATAACACGCGGATGCTGTTCGGGGATGCCAAGGCGACGCTGGATGAGGTGTTGAAGCTGCTGTAGGCGGGGAGTGGAGTAGTCTTCCCCGGAGGAAGCAGCCCCCTCAGTCATTGACCAAAGTGCTGTCGGAGTAGTTCCCGAGCCGCCTTCCGTTCGCGCACTCTTCCGATTCGAATCACGTCCACGATGGCGAGCAGGCGGTGAAGGGCAGGGTTCTTCGACGCCACACTCACGAATCCCGGATTCAAAGGCGCGAGGGCGAGACCCCGTGCGGTACCCTGGGCGCTTGGCCAGAGACTCGTTCGCACTCCGTTTCCAAGATGTCCAGGTCCAGCATACTCGCTCCAGTCGGGACGCCGCGGATGGGTCGGCCGAAGCTGGCGGGAAAACTGTAGGGCACGCCGTGGACCAAAAACTCGAACGCACCCTGACGATTGATTGGTGCGGCGGAGGCGGCCAGGCGGGCGCTGCGAAGGCGGGCAGCTGAATTGTGCGTCTCGCCCACGCTCAATCCGACGCGTTCAGCTAGTTCCGGAACGTCCAGTCTCACTCGAGTGAGAACTCAAGGAGCACGTTGACGTCGTGGGCGCGGAGATAGGGCTGTTTTATTGCTCGCGGTGCCCTTTGTTCAAGGTTCATGAACCGTGAACAATGAAATCATTGGAACGGTTCGTCCATGGGTCTCGCCCTACTGGCCTCGCCACATGCCGAAGTATTTAGCCGCAGGCTTGCCGAACAATCCCACAGACATAACGATTGCCGTTAATAACGCGGCGCGTTACGTTTCGATATGATCAAGAGCTTCAAGGATCGCGACGCCGAGCGACTGTTCCGAAGGGAGCGCGTGAAGCGGCTCGGCGCTGACGTTCAGCGTACAGCACTGCGAAAGCTGCGGATGCTCGATGCCGCGACCCTGCTCAATGATCTGAGAATCCCGCCGGCCAATCGACTTGAGAAGCTCAAGGGAGACCGAGCCGGTCAACACAGCATCCGGATCAATCAACAGTGGCGTGTCTGTTTCAATTGGAGAGCAGGGCACGCCTTCGACGTTGAAATCGTCGACTACCACTAGGAGGGCGCGATGACTACCACTACGCTGGCACCGGTCCATCCGGGCGAAGTCCTGATGGAAGAGTTCCTGGAGCCGATGAAAATCAGCCAGTATCGGCTGGCCAAGGACATCAGTGTGCCTCCGCGCCGGATCAATGAGATCGTCCATGGCAAGCGGGCAGTTACGGCCGATACGGCATTGCGGCTCTCCCGGTACTTCGGAACGTCCGACCGATTCTGGTTGAACCTGCAGGCGAGTTTTGACCTGGATGTTCAGCGCGACAAGCTTGGAGATCGTCTGGATACCGAGGTGCTGTCGCGGGCTGGGTGATGCGGATCGCGATCCTGATCACCACCGTCCTCTGCGGGTGCGCTCAACCGCCCTCGGATGCGGACGTATATCGGCTGGTCATCGAGGACCTCACAGAACGGGTCCCGATCGCCTTTCGGGACTTCTGCGTGTCGTCCGATCGTACGTATACAGGAGAGGTCCACGACCCCGGCATCCTGGAACTCTTCGATGATTTGGGTCTTACGATTTGGTCAGGCGAAGGGGTGCATGACCGCTCGACTCACATCGCCCTGATCTCCCCGATCCGGCGAGACAGCACGGGGCTGCAGGTGTTTGCATCAGTCGACGAGTACTACAGTGACGATCAGGTGGCGTGGCTGGAGTTTACCGATCAGCTACAGTGCGACGAGGAGTGTGTGATCCACAACGTGTCTTGGAGCGAGGGCGACGGAGCGCTCGACACCCGAACGCTTGAGCTGGTCGAATCCGGTGAAGCGCCCGGTTGCCATGGGGATCAGGCAAGCGCCCTTCGCGCCAACTGACGCACGAGATCCTTCGGGACCGAGGCCCGCCTCTCAGACCGCAATCGGCTGAATCGTCTCCAGATCCTTCGCCGCATCCGCACGCATCGCGTGCCAAAGATCCCAGTTCCTCTGGCCATTCAGCCAGAACTCGGGCGTGGTATCGAACAGCTTCGAGAGTCGGAGTGCGGTATCCGGCGTGATTCCACGCTTCCCGTTGATGATCTCGTTGATCCGTGGATACGAAACATGGATGCGCTCCGCGAGCGCCGTCTGAGCCATCCCCAGAGGCTTGAGGAATTCCTCGAGCAGCATCTCGCCGGGATGAGTCGGTGGGCGATGTGTTGGCAGCATGTTCATTCTCCTAGTCGTGGTAATCCACGACCTCAGCGTCTGAGGGCCCGGATTCAGTCCATCTGAAGCAGACCCGGTACTGGTCGTTGATCCTGATGCTGTGCTGGCCGCTTCGATCGCCCTTGAGCGCCTCAAGCCGGTTCCCCGGTGGAGCCCTGAGATCGTTGATCGAGGCCGCCTGATTCAGTTGGTCGAGCTTGCGGCGGGCCACAGATCCAAGACCCGCCGGGAGCCGCTTCGAAGCCGCCTTCGAGTTCTTCCCATGGAAGAGATCACGCGTGCCTGAATCGGTGAACGATTGAATCATGTATGAATGATACGTATAACGTTATCCGTGGCAATGGTTCCACGACACGCCAATTCCGGCTGGGGGACTGCGTGGGAGGTGTGCCGCTTACCTGAATCGGTGAACGACGAGGTTTTAAACTGTTTGAGGGGGACAACCTTTCAATTGGCCGTATGACATCCCCGGCCCTTTACCCCCGTTCCGCGGAACCGCGTCTGCTTGAGGCCCTGGCAGATACGCCTGTCGTGCTGATCCACGGACCTCGGCAATGCGGTAAAACCACATTTGCCCAAGTGGTGGGTGATCGGGAGGGCTACGCCTATCTGAGCTTCGACGACAGCGTCACACTGACCGCCGCGCGAGCGGATCCGATCGGGTTCGTCGACGGCCTGCCCGATCGAACGATCCTGGACGAGGTCCAGCGGGCTCCCGAGGTCTTCACCGCCATCAAGACCGCGGTCGACCGCCAGCGTACCCCGGGGCGATTCTTGCTTACAGGTTCGGCGAACGTGTTGCTGGTCCCAAGGCTGGCCGACTCACTGGCCGGGCGCATGGAGAGCCTGCGACTCCACCCACTGGCACAGTGCGAGATCGAGGGCCACCAACCTGGCTTCCTTGGCAGCCTGTTCGACGGCACGTTTCCGACCCGGAGCCTCCCACGTCTCGGAAACGAGTTAGCGGAAAGGGTGGCAAAGGGTGGCTACCCGTCCGCGCTGGCCCGTGCCAACCCACGGCGGCGAGCGACGTGGTACCGCGACTACGTCGAAACCCTGGTGCAGCGGGACGTCCGAGATCTTGCAAGGATCAGGTCACTCCACATCCTGCCCCGCCTGCTCGCCATGGCGGCCGGACAGAGCGCGAACCTGGTCAACGTCACAGACCTGGCGGGGCCATTCCAGGTGAGCCGCCCCACGATCCGCGAGTATGTGACCCTGCTTTCGCAGGTATTCCTGCTGGAAGAACTGCCCTCGTGACACAACAACCGCATGAAACGTCTGGTGAAGACACCCAAGCTTCACCTTTCCGACACCGGAGTGGCGTGCGCGCTGTTGGGGATGGATTCCGCAGCGCTTTTGGACGACCGCCCGACACTCGGTCGATTGCTGGAGACGTTCGTGTTTCAGGAGCTACGCCGACAGGCCAGTTGGTACGAAGACCCCATCCAGTTTTACCATTTTCGGGACAAGGAAATGGCCGAGGTCGATATCGTGCTGGAGCTAGGAGCTCGCCGGATCGCCAGTGTCGAGGTCAAAGCCGCCGCCACGATAACCGCAGCAGATTTTCGAGGCTTGAGAAAACTGAGAGGAGTTGCCGGCAAGCGATTCGCCGCTGGCGTTGTTGTCTACGACGGCGAAACGAGCGCGAGCTTCGGAGACGGCCTCTACGCCGTTCCGATCCGCTCGCTATGGGAGTAGGGCTGACGTGGTCGCTTCGCCCGCCGGGCCGCCGCATCATCGGACTGAGCAGAACAACCCTCGCTCGATCGGCCCTCCCAAGCCTCTCCTTCGGCATACTCGCCGGTAAACAACCCACGCCCTCGCGCCGTCTTCCGTTCATGAACCGACTCCTCCGCCTGCTCGCCCTGACCTCGTTCGCCGCCGCCTGCACGGGCACCGCGACCGACGATCCCGCGACGCTCACCCACGAGGTCGACACGTCATCGGGTTTCGAAGTGATCCGGATCTCGGGGGAGCCCGACGATTGGACTCTCGAACCGATCTACTCGGTGGGATCCTCAGGGGGCCTTGGTGAGGCGGCGGTGGATGAGTTCGGTCGGATCAGCGCGATCGTACTGGACTCGCGACTCAACCTCTGGGTGGCTGACGCCCTCGCCTATCAGATCCGCGGATTCGGCCCCGATGGCCAGCACGTGCGCGATATCGGCCGGGATGGTCAGGGCCCCGGGGAGTTCTCAAGCCTGTCCGCCATCGCCTGGCTGGGAGATCGCCTTCTCGCTCAGGACTTCGTCAATGCCCGGGTCGGGGTCTTCAGCCCGCAGGGTGAATGGATCGAGGGCCGGTCGAGTTTTGGGGGGTTGAGCGGAACGGGGCTTGGATTCCACGGCCTCGGCGACAGCATCGCGATTCAGTTTTCGATGCGCAGAACTGACGAGGGGCTTCAACGCATGTGGGTCGAACACGGACGAGAGGGAGTCCTGCGTGAGTTCGATCAGTTCAGGTTTGAAGCTGGGGCCAGCAGCCATATTGAGTGCAACCTCCCCAACGGAGGGATCAGCTTTTTCTCGGCGCCCTACTCAGCCATCGTCCGTCAACTTCCCGCTGGAGGAGGACGTGCCTGGGTGGCCAGTTCTGATGCCTATCGGCTCGCGCTGATCGGAGAGCACGGCGACACAATCCGGGTCATTGAGCGCGCTCGTGCCCCCGAACCGATCACCGATGCGGAGTGGGCGGCAGGCATCCAGGAATACACTGACTTCCGCGAAGAATGGCCTTCAGCGGACTGTGAGCCTCGGAGTTTTGAACGGCAGGAATTCAAAGGCCAGTTCGCGAACGTGATCCAGGCCTCCGATGGACGGCTGTGGGTTGAGATTTGGGATGGATCAGGGACCGCGTGGGAGATCTTCAGTCCAGAAGGACGGCTGCTGGGGACCCTGCCCGGCTTCGAGTACGCCGAGCGAGTCGCCCCCATGATGCGCTCCGACGCCGTGGCCTGGGTGCACGCCGACGATCTGGGTGTGCAGCATGTGACGGTCGCGCGCATCCGTGAGGGCGGGTAGCCGGGGACCAGAGCCGGAGCCAAAGGGAATCTCCCCACAGTAACTAAGGCCCCGCCCCGACACATTGAGCCCCACCGAGTTCGGAGATTCAAGTACTGACTTTTCTCAACTCGTCCAAGGCAGGCTCCGATGGACTGCGGTCGCTATTGCTCTACCCTTCTCCGGCGCACTCCACTCTCACGGCTCCTGACGGTGCTGGGCGTGGCGGTCGCGCTTGTCGGCGCCCTCCCCGTTGCCGCCCAGGATCTGACGTTCACCGGGCAGGTGCGACCTCGCTTTGAAGTCCGCGATCCGACCGGGGCCACCGGCACCCAACAGTGGACCTCCGCACGCACCCGAATTGGCGTTCGCGCCCTTCTGGAAAACAATGTGTGGGCCTTCGTCCAGCTGCAGGATGTGCGATTGTGGGGTGAGGAGACGGGGACGCTTTCTGATGGCGCCGCTGACGGCTTCGATCTTCACCAAGGCTTCCTGCAGATCGGGCAGGATGACTCGCCACGGTCGCTGCGCGCCGGGCGCTTTGAACAGAACTACGGGGGCCAGCGCCTGATCGGAGCGGTTGACTGGGCGCAGCAGGCTCAGGCGTTCGACGGAGTGCGCGGCCGATTGAACACCGAGAACGGATGGCAGTTGGACGGCTTCGCCTTCCAGCTCTCCGAGTCGTTCGCCCCCTCGGCCACGACGGATCGGACCCTTCTGGGCAGCTGGATCACTCACACTCGTGAGAACGGTGCCCTGGTCGACGTCTACGCCCTGCGACTGGACGAGCGTGCCGCCGGAATCGACAACGACCTCATTACCCTGGGCGCCCGACACGTCGGCAAGGTCGGCGAGTTCGACTATCGCGCTGAAGGCAGCTTCCAGACCGGCGACCGCGGAAGCCAGGATGTGTCGGCCTGGATGTTCGGCGCTCGACTCGGACGGGCCTTCGACGGAGGTCGTGTCCGCATCACCGGCTGGTTCGACCAGCTCTCCGCCACCGACCCCGACGGCACAGACGACGGCGCCTTCGACACCCTGTTCGGGACCAACCACAAGTTCTACGGATTCGCCGACCTGTTCCTGAACCCTCGTGTTCAGACCGGCGGTCGTGGTCTGCGTGATGCCGCAATCAAAACGTCGTTTCGCCTCGCCGACGATTGGACCCTCGGAGCCGACCTGCACCGCCTGAGCGTAGTAGAAGACCGCGCCCTCCCCACCTCCACCCTGGGCGACGAACTCGACCTCACCCTCACCCACCCCATCTCCCGAGGCCTCACCGCCACCGGCGGATACTCCTGGGTAAGAGCCGGCGACGCCCTCGGCCCCGTCCGAGGCATCAACCAGAACGTCAGCTTCGGCTACCTGATGCTCAACCTCCACTTCTAGCCGAGTCCTCCCCGACGCCAAGTCCTCGGCCTCAGGGAGGATGCGTCGGGCCCCCCGCTAGTCCGTATTGAGGATGCTGCTTACATCGACCCTGGTCGCACGCCGCGCCGGAATCCACGCCGCAATCACCGTAGTCACCCCCAGAATCGCGACCGCGCCGATCCAGGTAGTCGGGTCCATTCGGGTCACGCCAAACAGCAAGCTTTCCATCACCCGCGACAGCAACAGTGCGGCGACCAGTCCGACTCCGGCTCCCGTAGCCGTCAGCACGATCCGCTCACGCAGAATCATCCGCTGAATCCCCTCAGGACGCGCACCCAGCGACATGCGGATTCCCATCTCACGAAACCGCTGCCGGACTTCGAAGGCGGTCAGTCCATAGAGACCCACAACGGCCAACGCCAGCCCGGCGAACGCGAAGGCTCCGAGCAACATCAGGTTGAACCTCGGCTCGGCCAGTGCCTGGGACATATTGGCTTCCAACGACTGTATATCAGCGACAGGAAGCCCGGGTGCCGCGCGGCGAATCGCATCCCGAATCCCCTGCCCCGCATTGGCCCCGTCTCGCACGCGAGCCACGACGGTCATTCGGGCCCAGGGGATGTGGGCATAAAGTCGGTAGACCATTCGCTCGGACTCATTGGCGAGAACCACGTCCCGCATCACCTCGGACACCCCCACCACAACCATGCGTGAGCCCTCCGGATCGCCCCAGACCAGTCGCTGCCCCATCGCCGCGGCAGGAGTGCCGTAAAGTTCAGTCGCCAACCGCTCATCGATGACGATGGGCGAGAGTTCCTCCTGCTCATCGGCGTCGACAAATCCACGGCCTGCCAGAAGTGTCATCTCCATCGCTTCAAAGAAGCCCGGGGTGACCGTGCGCCACTGGATCGGCGTGAAATCGGCCGCCTGATCCGGCATCTCGTCTTCTCTGGCGACGAAGTTGGCCAGGGCGGTCCCCGAGAAGGGATCCACCGCGGTTGCCCCGGCACTTTCGACTCCGGGCACGCCTTCAATCTCGTGGAGAATCGCCGAGACCAGGGGGCCCCGCTCCTCCCACGACCAGGTGCCATCCGGCATCGAAAGCGACACGGCCAGCGTGCCCTCGGCATCAAAGCCCGGGTCGATGCTCGACAGTGCCACGAAGGACCGGAAGAGCAGTCCGGTACCCACAAGCAGGACCAGACTCGCTGCAATCTGCGCGACGACCAGCATTCGGCGCACCGCCACCCCACCGGAGGTCGCGCCTCGGCTCCGCTCCATGTCGACCCTTCCGCGCCGTCCCGACAGAATCGGAGCAGATCCGAACGCCACCGTCGCGACCAGCACCGTGCCCAGCGCGATCAGAACGGTGGTCGGATCGATCGCCGCCTGCTCGATTCTCGGGATCCGTCCTCCCCCCAATGCCCGCACTACGGGCAGAATCAGGGCTGCTGCTGCGAGCCCCAACCCGCCTCCAACCAGGGCCATCACCCCGGACTCGGTAAAGAGCTGGCGCGCCAGGCGGATCCGCCCCGCCCCCAGCGCCGCACGCACGCCCATCTCACCGCGGCGGACCGAAGCACGAGCCAGCATCAGACTGGAGACGTTCAGACACGCCATCGTGAGAAGCAGCAATGCCGCCGCAAGCAGCACCCACCCGGCGCGAGTCACTGAAGGTCCGATCAGGACGACGTCCAGTGGGATGAGCTCCGCACTCCAGTCGCGGTCCTCTGCAAAGTTGTCACTCTGCCAGGCGGCCACACTGAGCAATTCGGCCCGTGCGTCCTCCTCGGTGACTCCCGTCGCGCGCCGGCTGATCACCATCAGATAGTGCTCGCCTCGATCCATCTGGGGAGACGCGGACAGCGGGGTGAAGACCGGGACATCGCCCGAGAGGATCTCAAATTCGGATGGCACCACACCGATGATATCAAAGGTCCGGTCATCCAACTGCAGCGTCTGTCCCAGGACATCGGCGCTTCGTGCAAAGCGGGTGGTCCAGAACGCTTCGGATACCAGCGCAACCGGAGCGCCATTCCACGCCTCATCCTCGTCGGATCGGAATTCGCGGCCCAGAACCAGATCCATGCCCAGAAGGGCCATCATCCCGGCGTTCAGGTAGCCCCGCTCGATGGTGGTCGGCTCCCCGGGAGCGCGCAGAATCGCCCCGCGCCCCGCGATGGCCCCGACGTCCTCAAAACGGTCCAGCGTCTCGCGCCATTCCAGAAATGTGGGCTCGGACACAGAGAAGGCGTCACCAGCCGGGGTCACCATGTGGAGTTCGGCCAGGGCGCCCGGGTCGTCGAACGGCAATGGGTCGAGCACGACCGTCCGCACCACGCTGGCGATCGTCACCGTGGCTCCAATTCCCAGCGCCAATGTGAGGACCGCGATAGCGGCGAATGCGGGCTCGCGCACGGCTTGCCGGAAAGCGAACCGGAGATCCTGCCGCAGCTCGTCGATTCGGGTGGCGAGCCGAGGGCGGCCTCCCTTTCGACGAACGCGATCAACGTCCCTGGCGATCCGTGCTGCATCTCCGAACTCTGCCTCTGCCTGGGCTCGGGCTTCAACCTTCGGCACACCCTCGCCGATCAGATCGTCGACCCGGTGCTGGATGTGCGCCTCCATCTCGGCACGCAGCTCTTCGGACATCCGCTTCGGACTGCGCAGACCCAGATCTTCCAGGTCGCGACTTGGGCCGGTCATCCTTCCTCCGGCGCTTCCAGAACCTGGCCGACCGCACTCACGTAGCGCGCCCAGCTGGCCTGCTCATCAGCGAGCGCGGCGCGCCCCTCGTCCGTCAGTTCGTAGAACTTGGCCCGGCGGTTGTTCTCGGAGACCCCCCAGCTGCCCACGATCCACTGCTTGGTCCGCAGCCGGTGGAGTGCCGGATAGAGGGCACCCTCTTCTACCTGCAGGACTGCCGCAGAGAGCCGCTTGATGGCTCGCGCGATCTGGTAGCCGTGCTTGGCCTCCCCGGCCAGCGTTCTGAGCACCAGCAGGTCCAGCGTGCCCTGCTTGAGATCCATCCGCGTCATTCGTCCCCTCCCCGAACTTGATGGCATGGAGGCGTCGGACCGGCTGCCGCGTTGTTCGTGCGATTGGTGTCCGACGCTCCCATAAGATGTCAATGGGAAGAGAGCGAGACTCCCCTAGGATGTCAATGGGAGTGAACGAGGTCCTTTGGGAGGGTGGGTTGATTCTCCCCAAAATCTCAACCCTGCCGTTGCGGGAGGGTCAAGGTCAGCACGGGATCTCTAACGGGCGCCCAACACTGCATACCATCCGACCAGTCGAATATCCCCACCGGACTTCTCGAGCGGCTCTCCCTCGTCCAACGGCGTGGTGATGGAGATTTCGATCGCGATGCGGCCTTTCCCTCGACGCCGCAGCGTCCGGAGAAACCGATCCCAGGTCTCTGGATCGGGCGCATGCGGTCGAGCCTGAGCCAGCCCGGGAACCGGGGCCAGAAAGTCAGTTGCAGAGCGCTGGACAACGATGTCCGGCTCAAGCATCTCCTCGCGCAGAACCAGCCGAAGCCAACTCCATCCGGCCAGCAGCCCGAGCGCTGAAAGTGACCCGCCAAAGAACGTGTTCTGCAGGTTCCGATTGGGAGCGAGTGGGGCCTCAAGAACGAAGGCGTCCCCATCTGGAACGACCCTCAGACCCATCGCTGCAGAAAGGGGGATCTCTGCGTGAAGAATTTCCTGCAGGCGGGTCAACTGAAAGGTGGTGGGCATCTATTGAGACGTTGCTCAGAAAGTGTCTTGTCGTTGTCGGAGACCCTGTCATCGATCCGTGTCCCGGGGTCTGAATCGTGAATAGAACTCTATCCGAAGGCCGGTGCCACCGCCGGACCGCCCCAAAGCTGGCCCGCCGCAGACTGGCCCGCCGCCCCGCCTCCACCAAAGGTACGCCAACCTCCGGGCGCTTCGATTTCCCGATCAGACCCGTCGGAAATAGACGCCAAAGAGGCACGGCCGGCCCTTCAGGGTGGGTCGGGTGAATCGCGGTGCGGCTAACCCACCGGCAGGTGGATCAACTCCGCCTCCGCCCGTCCGTCTTCGATCCACAACTCTGCGACGGTCACCGGAAGGTCAAAACGCCGGGGCCCACAGGAGCCGGGGTTCAGATAGAGGACGCCAGCGCGCGCTTCGATCAGCGGACGATGTGTGTGGCCGCTGATGACGACACGGACGCCCGCGGACGCGGGGTCGATATCGAGGTCATCGAGGATGTGGATCAGGTAGATCCCCACCCCGCCAATCTCGACCAGCTCAGTCATGGGGAGACCTGCGCCGAAGACGCCCCGGTCCGTGTTGCCTCGGACTGCGGAAACGGGCCCGATGGCCGACAGATCGTCGATGATGCCGGGGCTCCCGACGTCACCGGCATGCAGGACGCGGTCGCAGTGGCTCAGAGCCGGGATGACCTCCGGCCGAAGCAGGCCGTGGGTATCGGAGACGACCGCGACGCGGCTCATGGGACCCGATGGGCGGAGCATCGGCTCACGATGCCACACCGACTCCTCTTGCCACACCGACTCCTCTTGCCGCACCGACTCACCATGCCGCACCGACTCACGATGCCGCATCGGTTCCCGATCCCGCCGCTCGTACTCGTTCGACCAACCCCCGCACCCGTCGGCGGATCTCGTCCCGCACGGTATTGAACTCCTCGGGCGGCATGGCCCTGGGATCCGGCAGCGCCCAGTCGTCGGTGTTTGCCGCGGGCACCCAGGGGCAGACATCGCCACACCCCATTGTAATCACCCATTCCCAGTCGCCATCCGGAATCTGATCCAGCCCCAGAGATCGGTGGGCAGTGAGATCGTACCCGAGCTCGGACATGGCGGCGACCGCTCGCGGATTGACTACGCCGGAAGGCTTGGATCCGGCGCTGAAGGGATCCAGAACACCCTCACCTTCAATGCGCGCAAAAGCTTCGGCCATCTGACTGCGGTTGCTGTTCTCAATGCAGACGAAAAGGACGCGAGCCGGAGTCATGTGGGGAGTCCTGGCTGAGGGTTTGATGGAGAATCGGGACGGCGTATCTGCGGCCCTCGCACGAGGGTCAGTCCGACTCTCCGACCCCGCCGACTGAATACCCGCGACCACGTACCGTCCGGATGATTCGGCTCATGGAATCCTGTTCCAACTTGGCACGCAAATTCCCCAGATGGACGTTGAGCACGCCCGTTCCCGGATCGAAGGTGAGCCCCCAGACCAGGTGAAGCAGCTCCTCCTTGGAGAATACTCTTCCGGGGCGCAGCATCAGCGTTTCCAGGAGCTTGAACTCGATCTTGGTAAGGGCGATCTGTGTGCTGCCACGCTTTACGCTCCGGTTGACCCGGTCTATCTCCACATCTTCGATCTGAAGGACCGTGCGGTTGTCCATCCCGACCCGCCGCCGCAGCGCCCTCAGATGAGCGTCGAGTTCGCCGATGCGGAACGGTTTGGGCAGGTAGGCATCCGCACCTTCCTTGAGCCCATGGATGATGTCCGTCTCTTCATCCCGCGCGGTCAGCATCAGGATCGGCGTCGTCACTCCACGGTCACGCAGTTCCCTGGCGACCTCAAACCCGTCGATCCCCGGCAACATGATGTCCAAGATGATGACGTCGTAGGTCTTTGCTGAGGCCTTTTCGAGTCCGGCCTCACCCGTCAACGCGGAATCGACGGCGTGGCCCGCGGCCCCGAGCCCACGCTCGATGACCTCGACCACGTCGGGCTGGTCATCAACCACAAGTACAGAAAGCGGTAGCTCGGCGCCCGACTCAGTCATTTGGCCTGCAGATGTTGGGGAGATATTGGTCTAGGATGATTTGTCCGCTTCATTCGCGCCAGACCCGGCGCCGGTTGCGGCCCGTCCTATGGGACCTGGCGTGTCGTTTTGACCGGCGCTGCCCCGCCGGCCTCACCGAACTGCTCCTGTAAGTACGTGCGACCGTTGGAGCCGACCGTTCTCGCCTGGTTCGCCAGCTGGTCACGGAGGGCTTTGTGCTGGCGGCGATGGGGGGGGGGACTCGGGATCCTGATCGCCTGGACGGCGACCGGGCTGATCAATGACCTTCTTCCGCCGGACCTGTTCCGGGTCGGCGATGTGTCACTGGACGGCCGCGTCCTGGGCTTCACCGCCCTGGTCACGCTGGGCACTCCCTTTCTGTTCGGCCTGCTGCCTGCCTGGAATGTGGGTGCTGCGCGACGAATGACTAGGGTTCCTGGATGCCCTCGGCTCGCGCCCGCTTCCATGCCTTTTCAATCGAGGCGGGGAATCGCGTCATGATCACGACCAGAAGAATCGGCGACGACATGACGGCCGTCAGCATCACGCCCATGGTCCAGGCCTCGGCATTCTCGCCGATCGCTGAGGCCCAGGTTGCTTGCTGAACGAACAGAAAAATGACGATCAGTTCGACCTGCAACAGCGCCATCATCTCGCGAACCGCTTCTGAGACCGGTCCACGATAGCGGGATGGCAAGCCTTCCAGCCGGCCCTTCCCGGGCACATTGACCATGTCCGGGCGCCGGGCCAGAAACTGGGTCAGAAACAGGATACCCAGCGCCATCCCTGCGGCCATCATCGGTGTGGAGAGCCAGGACAGCGTGGTCTCGCTGGACCAGGCATCGGCTTGGCCGGTGATGCCGAAATGGGTCGGGACCCGCTCGGGCAGATGGGGCAATTTGAGCAACGCGAATCCCCAGAGAATCATGTGCCCGACCAGGGCCGTGGCTTCCGCGGTTCGTCTCAATTCAAGCAACTCCTGTCTGCATGCGTCGCGACCCAGGCGGCCCATTCAGCGGGCGCCTCAACATGCACGGTATGTCCGACCCCTTCCACCACTCTGTGGGATACGGTTGGAATCTGTCCCGTCATCGTTCGTGCGATCTGGGAGAACTTCTCATCAAGTGATCCAGTGATCAGTTCAACGGGCATCTGCAGCGACTCGAGCTTGTCGTGCACCGAGGGCTGCGTCCCGGTCCCCAGGCCGCGCAACGCGAGCGCCAGCTGGTCAGGGTCGTTTGCGATGCGTCGTGAGCGCAGCGTCTCCCTGGCCAGTTCGGGGAGGGATTCATGGCTGGCAAACAGTGGCTGCCGGGTCCAATGATCCACAAAAGCCTCAATGCCATCCCTGACGATCCGGTCCGCCAGTTGGCCATCCTGATCCCGACGGACGGCGCGCTCAGCGGGGGTGGAAAGCCCGGGTGAGGCGCTCTCAAGCAGGAGTGTCCGCATAGGTACGCCCACAGTGGCCGCACGCAGTGCCAGACGTCCCCCCATCGAGTACCCCAGCCAGGTGCTCGGGCCACCAAAACATGCCTCCTGCACGGCCACCAGTCGTTCGATGGTCCGCGCGATCGTCCATTCGGCAGAGTCGTCGGAGAAGTGGCTGGCACCATGACCGGGTAGATCGACGCAGGCTACGCTGAAGCTGTCGAGCAAAGGAGCGAGGGCCTGATCCGGCCAACTCTCGCCGCTACCCGTAAAGCCATGGAGCAGTATCAGCGGTGAGCCGCTCCCTCGCATTCGGACGGTGAGGCCGTCGATTCGGCCTACCACTGGGTACCGATCACCATGCCCTGATCGTCAACGCGATAGAACCCGAGGTCTGCGCCGGACCGTGCTTTGATGATCCAAAGAATTTGGCCCACGTGCATCGAAAAGTGCTCCACCACGTGGTAGAGCGCCTCCATGCACTCCACCTCGAGGCCCTGGATCTGAAGTGACTGACTCAGCGCAGCGCCGTCCAGCGCATCAATGACCAGGCGCGCATCATCCAGTGACGCCTGCAGCGTCGCCCAGACCTCTTCCAGGCTCTGGCCACCCTCAGCCGTAAACTCGGTGGACCGGGCCCGCACATCTTCGGCTCCACCGATTCCGGAGACCACCCATTGTCGGACATTGCCGGCCAGATGGAGGAGCAGATTCCCAATGCTGTTGGACTGGGGACCCGGCTTCCACCACAGGTCGTCCGGCGCGAGTTGCTCCAGGGCCAGTCGCAGCTTGGCTGGGTACTCGTCGCAGAGGAATCCACGTGAATGAGCGATAAACGCCTCCGGCGAACCGGCGGGCGGACGCGTGGTTTGGCTCATCAGAAGGGCACGTCGAGCGCATCACAGAGATACTGCATCAACGGCCGCGCCTTCATCGAAAGTTTGATGAACTGATCCGGCAAATCGTCGGACTTGATCTCGGCCTGCGTCATGGGCGCCCCGCCAATGAAGTCCTTGCGACGCAGGTCATCGGCCAGGGGATGCTCAGGATCAAAGCCCCGAGGTATCCGCTTCAGGGACTCCCCATGCAGTTCAAAGGCCTTCTTGAATGCGGCTGAGCCCGTGGCCTTTTTCCAACCCGCCGGGTCGTAGACCATGTGGGTGCGGATGGCGGCCAATGCCGGAGGCGCCGGGCGCCAGGCACCAAACCCGAAAAAGGATTCACCGGGCTCAATGTGAAGATAGAGTCCGGGCGCGTGGGCATCTTTGCCCCGCGAATGCCGGAACTGAATTCCGACCGACGTCTTGTAGGGGGACTTGTCTTTGGAGAAGCGGACGTCGCGGTAGATACGGAAGAGTGATCCTCCGTTCCCGCGCGGGTCAGCCCGAAGTTCCGGACTGACCCCGCCGAGACGTTCACCGACCGCCAGAATCAGCTTTTGGGCTGGTTCCTTCAGATCGGCTTCATACCGAGACCGGTTCTCTTCGAACCAGTCACGATCGTTGTTTTCCTTCAGCTCTTTGAGAAAGCGGAAGGTGGCGTTGCTGAAAAAAGACATTGCGGCCTCGTTGGACGGACGAGACCGAAGCAATCAGTCCTTCTTGCGGCGGCCCCGCTTGGGCTTGCGACCCTGGTTGGGATGCTTCAGGTGCTGCCAGGTGTCGCCTCTGCGAAGCATATGAATGGTGCTCGGAGCAACTTTCAAGTTCCGGGCCCACTCGGCTCCCGCGATACCCCAGCGATCCCGCTCATCATCCCAGTCGCCCAGGATCTCCATCACCTGTTTAAGGGTGAGCTCAGCATGAGGTGAGGACTCACCCTGCAACCAAACGTTATGTCCTCCCCAGCGGCCGGACTTCTGCAGCTTTCCGGGGAGCTTCGCCCCCGAAGTACCCATGCAGTAGTGCCTGACCTGATCGGCGGTGAATTCGGGAAACTGACGGGAAATGGCCGCGTATGTCTCGCCTTTTTCTGCGAGGTCGCGCCACTTTACTACCAGAGCTCCTGGCGGCTTTGCCATGGGAGATCGGCTCCTTGGGGGGGGGATGTAACATTTACCTGACGTATATCAAGTCTCTCCCCTCCCCCGGTTCTTCGCAAGGGCTTTTCGCTTTTTATGCGCCCGCCCCCTTGAACGGCCGCTCCGCGCCGGCAAATCGGGACGCTCCCTCGCCGTTCGTCCTCCCCAAGCGAACCGCCGACCGGACCGTGCCCAGCGATGGGTCCCGGATCGAAGGGGTCAGCCGCGTCTTTGCAACAACCGGCTGACATGGCGAAAATGTCGATGCGACCTTCCTCAGCGGGCGATATCCTCGGCACGTCCAGGCGGCCGGGTGCGGTGCGTCGAAGCGATTCGCACCAGTCCGATTGAATACGCGCCTGGGAATTTTTGGTAGACTATTTGACCGAAGAATCCAACCAAAAAAGGGCATCGAAATGGCACGGGTAATCCCATCTGAGACCTGATAGATCAGATCGCGAGCGAGGCAGACGAGCAGGACGCCGTCACAGCACGCCTCAGGGCGCTAGACCCAGACGAGGCCAAGCGTCGTCCCGAAGCCGACACCTGGTCAGCGCTGGAGCATGCATCGCCGAGGCTCGATCCAATGGGCTCACGGGAAGTCCCCCCTGGAAGATGAGTTAGCTGGGCGGCTGGTTCCTGAAGTCGCTGGCTCCTCCAGTCAAACGCAGACGGTTGGCGTTCTCAGTCGCCCGCGTCGCGTAGCATCCACTCCGAGAAGTGCGCCCGGAACTTGGCCACCTTGGGGTCGATGACGATCCGGCAGTAGGGCTGGTAAGGGTTCTTGCCGTAGAAGTCGTCATGGACGGCTTCTGCGTGCCAAAAGTCGCCCAACTCCTTCACCTGAGTCACGATCGGATCGGGAAAGATGGCCGCGTTTTCCAGATCTTCCATCACCTGGCGTGCCGTGCGCATCTGATCGGGGCCGTCGGTCAGAATGATGGAGCGATACTGCACGCCCTTGTCGGCCCCCTGCCGATTCAGCGTGGTCGGATCGTGGATGGTAAAGAAGATCTGGAGCAGGACCTCATAGGGTATGACCGATGGGTCAAAATCGACCTGCACGACCTCGGCGTGGCCGGTTGTACCGGTGACCACGGCGTGGTAGGTGGGATTCTCAATTTCCCCTCCAGCGAATCCGCTGCGCACCGTCAGGACCCCGCGCGTCTGGCGAAAGACGGCGTCCAGGCACCAGAAGCATCCTCCGCCGAGCGTAGCGGTTTCCAAGATGTTCATCCTGCCGACCTCGTTCGTGATGGAATCGGACTCCCAAGGCGAGGACCCTCCCCGCATCAGGCGCTTGCAGCATAATCCGAATGCCTCATTTTCGGATCCCGTGCCTGTCGTCCAGCGCTAGAATCATCCAGTACCGGAGTATCGTGCTCGTATCCGCTGTCCCCCTTCGCAATGGACAGGTGGCATCCGCAGAAGCGGACGTCTACCCTGTGCGCCACGCTTCGCTCCCTCCTTCTGGATCGCCCGAAAATGTCCGTCCTTTCCGCCGCCGAGATTCGCACTCACTTCCCCGCCCTTGAGCGCGAGTTCAACGGCTCGCCGGTAGCGTATTTTGACGGCCCCGGCGGCACTCAGATTGCCCGGCCCGCGGTCGAGGCCATGACCGACTATCTGTATCGGCACAACGCGAACACGCACTGGGAATACGAGAGCAGCCGCGAGACCGACGCCATGTTGGAGCAGGCACGGGGTGCGCTGGCCGACTTTCTGAACTGCGGATCCAACGAGGTCGCGTTCGGAGCCAACATGACCACGCTGACCTTTCATCTGGCCCGGGCGATTGGGCGAGGGATGGGCCCGGGGGATGAGGTCATCGTCACGCGCCTGGACCATCAGGCCAATGTCGGCCCGTGGCGGGCCATGGCGCAGGACCGTGGCTGCCGGGTTGTAGAGGTGCCCTTCAATCCCGCCACCGGCTGCCTCGACCTGGACGCCATGCGGGCTGCCATCAACCCGGCCACACGCTGGGTGGCCTGCGGCGCGGCTTCAAACGCGATCGGAACTATCACCGACGTGGCCGCGGTTGCCGAGATGGCTCATGTGCAGGGCGCGCGGCTCTTTGTGGACGCAGTGCACTACGCCCCACACGTGCTGGTCGATGTAAAGGCGATGGGGGCCGACGCGCTCGCGTGTTCGCCCTACAAGTTCTATGGGCCGCACATGGGCGTGCTCTACGTGGATGCCGAGCTGTCCGCCTCGCTGGATGTACCGCGCCTGGTCTGCGGCGGCAGCAAGCCTCCCGAGAACCTCGAGACGGGCACGCTTTCTCATGAGGGGATGATGGGCTCGGCGGCGGCGGTGGACTTCCTCGCCGGGCTCGCTGAGGGCCCGGATCGGCGCTCGCGACTGATCGCCTCGTACCGTGAGTTGCACCGGCGCGGTGATGCTCTCCTGGAGCGCCTCTGGGGCGGCCTGTCGGAGATGGAGATGGATGGTGTGCGCATCTACGGCCCGCGACCGGGCGAGCCGCGTACGCCGACCGTGGGCTTCACTCTGCACGGGATTCCGGCCGAAAAGGTGACGGCCCACCTGTCCGACAACCACGGCATTTTCACCTCGCACGGCGACTTCTACGCCACCACGGTCGTCGAGGACCTCAGACTCGCGCCTCACGGACTCGTCCGGGTGGGCTGCTCGTGCTACACGAACGAAGACGAGGTCGACCGGCTGATCGCCGGCGTGAACGAACTGGTCCGCAGTTAGTGTGGTGTCACGTTTGTAGTGTCGTAGTTTATAGCGTATCTTGTCGTCATCATCCAAACGGGAGGATTGGCGATGAAGAGGTACGTCGTGACGCTGACCGGAGAGGAGCGGGAAGGCCTCGCCGAACTCAGTTCGAGAGGCAAGCA
>JBDNHE010000131.1:0-16246 GCA_041688945.1 Gemmatimonadota bacterium
CCCGTTTCGAGCTGCCTTGCGCCACGCCGTCAGATTCGACGAATATAGGCCTTCACGCCTCAGGAGTCGGCCGACCTCGCCCGGCTCCGTGCACCTGTCCGCTTCTTCGAGAATCCGCCCTTTGTACGCCGCACTGAATCGGCGACGGCTCGGTTTGTCGACGACCTCCGGATCCGGAGGACCCGGGGATGCCTCGCTGCGCTCGCCCTCCACGGGCGGACGGGCTTTACCATTTTCTTTCATTCGTTCTCGGAGTCCCAGCATTGTAGATTTCTCTGCCTTCGCCCTACTCTAATTCTTTACGTGCTCCGTGTCTCACGTACGTTGGCAGAGAGGGCATCCCTTGCGGGTTCAAATCCCGCTCCCGGCATTGCACTCGGGTTCTTGCTTAGCTCACCCGCAAGAACTCCAGGCTCAGGTTGTCCATGTAGTAGACCCTTTCGCCGGGGGTGCGTCCCCAGATGCCCAGGGCAACCGCGACCTCCCCCGTCTCTGCGTGGGCCCGGACCCGAATGGCGAAGGTCTTTTCGGTGAAGACGACTCCGGTCGCTGAGGGGGAGGTGGGCATGGTCGTGCCCTGGTCGGTCAGTGACGCGACCCCGATTTCGGTTCCCGGCAGCGCCGTGGCGACCAGATTCCACGGAGTCATGCCCTCCTGATCTCGAGATCCCACATCAACCTTGATGGTGAGGTTGTAGTCGACGCCGGGGCTGAGCGTCACCACACGGGTGAGCCAGATTCGGGCGTTGGAGTTGAGGTTGTCGATTCGGAATTCGGCCGACCCTGAACCCGTGCTGGCGGCGACGTTCGTCTTGCGGATGGCGTACAGGGCTCCGGGCGCCTCGAGATTTCCGGCCATGGCTTCCCATCCATCCAGGGAGTTCTCAAAATCGTATTGAGCCGTTGCTTCCGGGACGATCGTTATTGGACCGCTCTTGTCGCAGCCCTGCAGACAAAGAGCGATCAGTGCGACAGAAAGAATTCGGCAAAGCATCGGACTCCCGGGAAAATGACTCTTCTTTGTCCGCAATACTCTCAGCAGACACCGTGCCGCGCAAAGGTCGTTGCGTCATCGGGTCACGCGGAACAGACTCCCCCGCATGACTCCCGAACGATTTCAGCGATTGCGCAGAGCGCTTGAGCGCCGGCAGCCCGACCTGACCGTCCTGCTGGAGCGCGTCAACAAGAGCCATAATTTTTCGGCGATTCTGCGCAATTGCGATGCATCAGGCGTACTTGAGGCCCACATGGTGCCGCCGGACGGGCGACTCCCTGTCCACCCGCGGACGTCGGCTGGGACCAGCCGATGGGTACCGGTTCAGAGACACACCTCAACCGAGGAAGCAGTCACGCATCTCAAGTCGAGCGGTTTTCGCGTGGTGGCAGCCCACCCGGTCGACGGCGCACTGGACTACCGCGAGTACGACTTCACCCAGCCGACCGCCATCATGATGGGTGCCGAGTTGCTGGGAGTAAGCGACCGCGGGCTGGCGATTGCCGATGCGCATGTCGTCATTCCCATGGAGGGGCTGGTCCGCTCGCTCAACGTTTCCGTCGCCGCGGCGCTGTTGCTGTTCGAGGCCCGAGGACAGCGCGAGGCCGCGGGGATGTACCAGGCTCGCCGGATCTCAGATGAGGTGTTTCGCGAGCGCATGTTCGAGTGGGCCTACCCCCGAGAGGCCGGACTTTTCGCCGCCGAGGGTCGTCCGTATCCCGAGCTTGGCGAGGCCGGAGAATGGACGGGATCGCAGTAGGCTCGCAACTCTCTCAAATCGGATGGGAACTTTATCCAGCTTGGGGAGCATAAAACGTTCAAATTGACGTGAACGATCGTTTATACGATCCGAAATATCTCGCTCTATTGAGCTTTACCGCTCACGAGATGAACGCAATGGAACGCTCCAACTCAGACTTGTATCTAACCAGCTCCGAAGCCGGCGAGCTGCTCTCCGTCCACCCGTCTACGGTGAAGCGCTGGTGCAACGAAGGGGACCTCCCCTTCGACAAGACTGACGGTGGCCATCGGCGGATACATCTGACCAATCTGCTCCAACTCGCCCGAACCCGTGGGATCGCGACCTTCCTGGATGCGTTCACTCCCTACGAGGGGCACGTCTGGACAGCGATTGGGCAGGCGTCTAACGGCGGCTCTTTCCACCGCGTGCACTCCATGGCGATGGGTTGGCTCGATCGGGCCCACATGAAGCGCCTCACCTCTCTCTTTGTCGAGCTGGGACGTCGACCCGGCGTCCCCTATGAGCGACTGGCCGAAGAAGGGATCAGGGGGTTCATGCAGCTGGTCGGCGAGGCCTGGCGTGAAGGCCGACTCCGTGTGGGAGAG
The DNA here is from genome assembly GCA_041688945.1 of Gemmatimonadota bacterium. Classification (GTDB taxonomy): domain Bacteria; phylum Gemmatimonadota; class Gemmatimonadetes; order Longimicrobiales; family Gaopeijiaceae; genus Gaopeijia. The sequence goes on from JBDNHE010000131.1 coordinate 2,342, forward strand.
GAGCACTTGATGACCGAAGCCATGACCGACGTGCTCTTTCAACTCCGTCAGGGGGATGGCCCCGAGGGTGATCCGACACTGGCGGGTCCGGTGGGCCGTTGCGCCATTGTCGGCACGATGGAAGGCCATCGGCATGGCCTGGGCAGTCTTTGCGTCCGAATCCTGCTCGAACGGAAAGGCTGGGACGTCTACTACCTGGGCGCGGATGTGCCGGTTGAGGACTTTGCGGCGATGCAGAAGTCCCGGGGTGCCGATCTGATCTGCGTCTCTTTCTCACCACCTGCCACCGGCGCGGACATGAGGCGCTGTGTCCGGATTCTCTCCGAATTCTACGATCCGCAGCATCCGTACTCGCTCGCCCTTGGGGGTGACGTCGGGGAGTTGGTCAGCTTTGCCGACCAGGAAACGCCCTTTGAGCGGGTCGCGACCTTTGGTGCGATCGGGGATCTGTCCGAGGCGTTGGCCACCGGGTTCGCCGATCTGTCGGCGACCGGCCGGGGGGTCTGAGGATGACGCGCTGGGTGACTGATTGGCGATGGCTGGTCGGCCCGCCCACCCCCTTCAGTCCTAGTGCCGTCCCAGTTGGTGACGCAGGCTGTCCTCGATGGACTCGAAGCGAAAGCGGTAGCCGCTCTCAAGAGTCCGCTTTGGCACAACCCGTTGGCCCCTGAGGAGTAGTTCCTCACCCATCTCGCCCAGCATGGCCTTTACCGCCAGTGAGGGCACCGGCACGACGGTCGGCCGGTGCAGTATCCGACCAAGAATGTCGGTGAAGGCCGAGTTGGTCACGGGATAGGGTGAAGCCCCGTTCAGGACTCCAGTCACATCCGAATCCACGGTCGCGTGGTACAGCAGCCCGATGGCATCGTCCAGGTCGATCCAGGGCACGTACTGCTTTCCAGTCCCGATCCGGCCGGCGAGTCCGGACTTGAACGCCCACAGCATCTTTGGGAGGGCCCCTCCAGTCGGGCTCAGAACCAGCCCCATCCTCACACGGGCCACGCGCAGACCGGAGCGCTCGGCGCGGCGGGTCGCCGCTTCCCACTGGACCACCGTGTCGGCCAGGAATCCCTTTCCGGCCGAGGCGCTCTCATCCACGAGCTCATCGCCACGATCGCCGTAGTAGCCGACCGCTGAACCACAGATCAGCGCCTTGGGTCCGTCGTGGAAACCCGACAGGGCGTCTGCCAGGAGGGTGGTGCCGTCCACGCGAGACTGCCTGATCGCCTTCTTCTTGGCGGCGGTCCAGCGGACGGCGTCGAGCGGTTCGCCCGCCAGATGCACGACGGCGTCGACGCCGCGCAGGGCGTCCAGGTCGACCACGCCCTCTTCGATGCTCCAGAATGCCCCACCGATGCGGGCCGCCTGCTCCCGATCGCGCACCATGGGGACAACCTGATGCCCGCCGGTTGTCAGCAGGTGGGTCAGTGCCGTCCCCATGAGACCCGAGGCGCCGGTGATGGCGACCTTGAGCCTGGGGAGATCAGCGTAGGCCTGATGAAGTGCCAGATCCTCCGCGAGACGCTGGTGCCTGAATCTGAACATCCTCTTCAGGTCTCGGATGACCATGGGTGCACCCAGGAGGCCTCCGGCGGCGCCCAAGGGGGGCTCCCACTTGATCTCATCCTCCATGATCGTGCCGTCAGGTCCATCAGCAAGGAAGCGGTGGCGATGCAGCCAGGAAGCGAATGGCCCTTCGACCTGTTCGTCGGTGAACTCCTGGTTCGCCACGAAGTCGCGGTGCACCACCTTCCAGGTCAGCTCCAGCGGCCCCTTCTTCAGCTTGAGCGTGACCTTTCCCCCGTTCTGGATCCCGCCTTCGCGCGCTACGATCCGGACATCTTCCCAGGGCGGCGTCAGTCGTTCGAAGGCCCCGGGCCGCTCATGCCACGCGAACGCGGTCTCAGGGGCGACGGGGAGTTTCGATGAAAACTTGCTTGTGGGCATGGCTTGTCAGAGAGAGGCCTGAAGGCCGAACCGTTCGAGGTTGTTCAGGGTGCGGATTCGTGCGGGCGGTTCCGGCGTACCCGTTTCAGCTGCTCAGGTGCCCGTTATGCCCATGTCCCGTGAGGCGGGAGGATCAGCGACGCAGAAGGCGACGGATCCGGGCGGCGAGCTCGGGGGGCGAGAACGGTTTGACCATGTAGTCGTCCGCACCCAGATCGAAGGCGCGGACCAGATCCGAGTCGTTCCCAAGCCCCGTCAGCATCATGATGGGGACGCGCGCGATTCCCGGCGTTGCTCGCAGTCGCTCAAGTGCCTCGAAGCCGTCCATCACGGGCATCTTTACGTCCAGAAGAATCAGGTCTGGCCTCTTCTCGATGGCACCGCCAAGCGCCGACGCACCGTCTGCGTACCTGCGCACATCGAAGCCTTCCGAAAGTAGATGGTGCTCGACCAGTGTGGCCGCGACCGGATCGTCCTCTGCAACCAGAATCGAATACGCACGCGTCGGCTCATCCGAGGGCTGTCCCTCTCCGGTATCGAGTCGGTTGCCACCCTGCTCCTGAGCTCGGAAGACCCTCCGACGTGCGGTATCCATCAGCGTCGCAAGGTAGGTGTCGGCGTCGGCTCTGGCCCATCCACACGATACCGACAGCGGATAGATCTTCTGATCCGGCGCGGCAAGCGGGTCACCGGTTACCGCTTCGATGCAGGTTGCGGAGAGAACCTGAGGATCGACCTGACCCTGCCGCCGGGGGACCAGAAGTATGAAGGTATCCCCTTCCCATCGTGCCACCCGGACCTGTTCGGGGGTGGCGTCTCGCAGTCGCCGGGCCACCTCGACCAGCAGGTACTCTCCGGAAGCCCATCCCAGGAGTTCACGGATGTGATCAAGTCCATCCAGCTCGAACAGGAGAATTCCCTCCAAGCCATCGCCCGCCATCATGGACCAAGCGTCTTCCACGGCAGCGGCACGGTTCAGAACCCCGGTCACAACGTCACGCCGCGAAGGGGCGTGAATTGAGAGCTGACGTTCGAGCCTTGCCAGGATAAGTCTCGCGAGATGCTCAGGAGGAATCGGCTTGTCGTAGTAGGCGTCCGCCCCGAGGCTGAAGCACTCGTCCCGGAGCGATTGCCCCGCCGTCCGGCCAAGAACGAAGACTGGCGCGGTTGCCGTCGCAGGGTGCTCGCGCAGTTCCTGAATGACGGCCCGCCCGTCGGTCCTGGGCAAAATCAGATCCAGAACCACAAGATCTGGCGCCGAAACGGCAAGGGCTTCAAGGACGGCGTCGCCATGCGATACCCGGTGGACGCTGACGCCGGCTCCCTCAAGTTCTGCGGTGAGATCCAGGGCGAACGAAACGTCCGGCTCGATCAGGAGGACGACCTGCGGGGCACTCACTCGGGTCCTTCCACGTCCAGGGGCAGAATCGTTCCGAGGGCCTGCCGGAGTTGAGACTCGACTTCGTCACCTTTTGGAATCACAGTCGATGCCTTCTCAGCGAGAAATTCTCGTTCCTCGCGTGTGAGCTCTTTGGCGGTAAGGACAATAACGGGTAACCCAACTTGATAGGGATTCTGGCGAAGCTTGTCGAGAAAGGTCATCCCGTCCATGACGGGCATCATCAGGTCCAGGATCACCGCGTCCGGAACGCTGCGTTCGACGGCCAGCAGACCCTCTGCCCCGTTCTCCACGGACTCTACTTCCAGGCCCGCACCGGTCAGATATTGCTGAACCAGCTCCCGCGTGTCGGGATCGTCCTCGATCAGAAGGACGCGGCCTCCTTTCTTGCGGACCAGGTTTCGCCACAGCACGCGCAGGAGGTCTTCCCGTTCGACCGGCTTGGTCAGGAGGTCAACGGCGCCCAGCAGTCGCCCCCGTCCCTCGGAGGCCACGATGGAGACGATGACCACGGGGATCTGTCTCAGATCCGGGTCATCCTTCAGCTCCTGAAGCGCCTCCCATCCGGTCATTCCCGGCATCATCAGATCAAGCGTGATCAGGTCCGGCATCAGCTCCCGGGCCTGATCGATCCCTTCCCTTGCCGATGACGCCGTCACAACCCGGCACCCGAAATCCTCCAGGTAGTGGGACATGAGCACCCGGGAGTCCGACTCGTCGTCGATCACCAGGACGGTCCGTTCGGTCTGATTGTCCTGGCCTGCGAGCGCCTCCGTGACCTTCTCACGGGCGCTCCGCAGGGACCGCTCGACGTCGGACTCGGCCGCCGCCGGGGCCTCGCTGACCAGACGCCGCACGTTTTCGTCCACGGCGTGGATCGGCGAGCGGTCTCTCTTCTCTTCGATCGGGCGGGAGCGACCCTCGGGTCGGTCCGGGCGTTCACCGCCGGACATGCGGATGGTGAAGACCGAACCAACGCCGACTTCCGACGCCACTTCCAGATCGTAACCCAGCATCTGACAGATGGATCGTGAAATGGTCAGACCGAGGCCGGTGCCCCCGTACTTTCGGGATGTGCTGCCGTCTGCCTGGAGGAAGGCTTCGAAAATGGCTTCAAGCCGGTCTTCGGGGATGCCGATGCCGGTATCCTGAACGGCGATTCCGGATGCCCGACCTCCATCGATGACCAGCCTGATCGTGACTGACCCTCCCTCGGAGAACTTCAGAGCGTTCCCGACCAGGTTGATGATGACCTGTTTGAGCTTTGGGGGATCGGTCTCGACCAGGGGGATCTCACCTTCGGGGACGTCGGCGATCAACTGGACGTTCTTTTCGGACGCCTGACCCTCCAACTGTGCGACCGTCTCCCTGATCAGGTCGCCCAGGTCGCACTCTTCGATGTCGAGTTCCATGCGGCCGGCTTCCACCTTGGCCAAGTCCAGAACTTCGTTGATCAGCGAAAGAAGATGTCGGCCGTTGGAAAGAATCCGCTCAAGGAAGCCCAGCTCCTTATCTTCAAGGTTCTTGCGCTTGTTCTTCAGGAGGATGTTGGCAAAGCCGATCACCGAGTTCAGTGGCGTCCGCAGTTCGTGACTCATGTTGGCCAGGAACTCACTCTTGGCGCGATTGGCTGCTTCGGCCTCATCCTTGGACATTCGCAGGGCGTCTTCTGCCCGGACTCTGCGGGTTACGTCCTTTCCGAACATCACGCCGCCCGTCAATCCGTCTTCACCGGCTACCGGATTCCCAGTCACCTCAAAGACACGGCTTTCGGCGCCCATGTGCTGCTCTCTGAACTCCGTGAAGCGCTCACCGGCCAGCACGCGCAGATAGAGAGTCTTGTACCACTCGGCCTCGTCATCCGGGAACAGATCGTCAAGGAGGTCTCCGGCCGTGGGTTCATGCCCGATTCGCGCCTCAACATAGAGGGCAAAGGCCGGATTGAACGTGACCAGCCGAAGTTCACGGTCGATGGACCAGATCGCGTCCCCGGTGCTTTCGATAACCGCGGCCAGGTTGGCCTTGGATTCCGCCAGGCTGTGCTCTGCGTCCCTCTGCTCCGTCACGTCCCGGAAGATCGCCTGGACGGCGACCGCCCGGCCGTCCACCACATGTCGGGTCAGGCTGCCCGAGCACGTTACCACGTGACCGTAGCGGGTCATGAACAGGAGGTCGGACCGCGGGACCGTGTTCCCATCCAGAACCGCTTTGAACGCAGCTGTGGCGGCTTCGCGGCTCGAGGGGTGGAGGATATCACTCAGCCGAAGATCGCGGAGCTCGCTTCGACCATACCCGAGGCGCTGCTCCCATGCCCGATTCACGTAGAGAATGCGCCCGTCAGGGCCGGTACTCTGAATCAGGTCGTGCGCCGTATCCAGGAAGTTCTGGAGCCGCTCTTCGGACCGCTGAAGGACCGCCTCGGCTTCACGCCGGACTGAGACTTCACGAGCCAGGGTCGAATTCATGCCCTGGATCGCCTGCAGGGCCGCATGTTCCCTTCTGGACGTCACATACACCGTGATGATGACGCCGAACGCGACCGCGATATAGGAGAACAGCTTGAGCACGTGCGCGCCCGAGAAGAACAGATCCTGGGCCTCGATCGAGCGCGACATGTAGGCGAACTGACCGATCGTACTGATCAGAAGCGAAATCAGAAGCCAGTGTTCGAACTGATCGGTGCGCCAGGTTCCTTTCTGGTAGTACCCGACGAAGGCCAGGGCGAAGAGGAGCCCCGGGAGGAGTTCTCCCGGCCGAGGAAGAAAGAACCCGGGGCGGACGGCGGTCGGGAGTTCAAAGCCAGGAAGGAACGATCCAAGGCCGAAAACCAGCATGATGACAAGGAAAAGCGTGATTGCCGTCATGTAGACGGAGGCCTCCCGGATCCCGGTCGTCCTTCCGCCCTTCGCCTCGAGCCGCCAGACGACGACGCCCACGAGCAGGAAAATGGAAAGGAAGAGCCGACTCTGGAACCAGCTCCACGCCTGCAGGTCAGCGTTGGCAGTCTGTACGGTGGTGTTCCACCACTCGGAGGAAACCATCGTGTGGAACGCGTCCAGTAGAGCCGTCGCCAGAAAGCCCGTGCCGATGAACAGATAGGTCTGTTCGCGACGCGTATAGAAACGGACCAGGGCGAGCGCGCCCAACATCAGAGCAAGGGTGACCGCGATACTCTCGGCAATCATGTGCCGAACCACGGGCTCGTCGCTGGCGATGCCCGAGGGGATCAGGAACGATCCGAGCGTCAGCGATATCCCGAGGATCCAGTAGACCGTGGCCCGGGCAGGAGCCAGGTCTCCCGGTAGCCCAGACGGGTGCGGGCCCATCGCGCTGTCCTCGCGCGACGGGAGGGAGTCGCCTTCCGGCGCTCCGTCAGCGACCGTCAGCTTGTCGGGTTCAGGCACCGCTCAATCGCGCCGAGCAACACGTCCTCATCCACGATCGGCTTGGTGACGTAGTCATTGAAGCCAGCGCTGATGAACTTCTCTCGGTCGCCTGCCATGGCGTGGGCGGTCAGGGCGATGACTGGCACATCGCGGATCGACGACTCGGCCCGGAGCCACTTGAGCACGTCGGTCCCGTCCATCTCGGGCAGTGAAATATCCAGCAGTACCAGATCGGGTTGGGCTGCTTCGAGGCCGGCTACCGCCTCTGCCCCGGTTTCGAACTCGGTGATCTCGTAGAGGTCATCAAGCAGCGCTTCGACCAGGAGCCGGTTGTCCGGATTGTCTTCAACAACAGCGATCTTTGGCTTCATTCTGGAAGTCCTTCGAGGACAGATTTCAATTCAATCAATGCCGCATCGAGCGCTTCACCCAACTGGGGTCTGAGCTCACGAATGCGGTCCCATTCGCTGTTTTCGGCAGCCGATTCCATCTCCTGAGCGATAAGGCTGACGGTCTCAGCCCCAACATTGGCCGCACTCGACTTGAGGGAATGGACACCGCGTTCGACCGGGTCGATGTCGTCGTCGGCCATCCCGCCATCGATCTGCGAAAGCCGTTCCCCGACGTTCTCAATGAACAGCTGAAGCATCTGGGAGAGCAGCTTCTCTCCGCCCCATTCTCTCAGGCGGTCCAGAGAGGCGCTCTTCACATGGATTAGATCACTCATGCCGGAATCTTAGGCACGCGTCCAAGGCGGGGCAATCGCCAGCCCCCGCGTGGCTTTGCCTTACTGCAGGACCGAGCGAATCGCCTGTACGCCGGCCGCAGGACCATCGGTGTGCCGGTAGACGGCCGACCCGGCAACCAGAGTGTCGACGCCGGCCTCGACCAGGGCACGGGCGTTGGCCGCGCTGGCTCCGCCATCCACTTCGAGTCGGGCGGTCGACCCGGCCGCGTCCATCAGCGCGCGCATCCTCCGAATCCGGCCGTAGGACGCCTCGATAAAGGCCTGACCCCCGAAGCCCGGGTTGACGCTCATGATCAGGACCAGATCGAGGTCGGCGACAACATCGGACAGCGATTCCACGGGAGTGGCGGGATTGATCGCTACCCCGGCCTTCACACCCAGCTCGCGAATCTGCTGGATGGTCCGGTGCAGGTGCGGGCAGGTTTCCTGATGCACAGTCAGGACGTCAGCCCCGGCGTTGGCGAAGTCGGCCAGATACCGCTCAGGGTTTTCGATCATCAGGTGGACGTCGAGCGGCAAGTCGGTGACAGCGTTCACTGCGGCGGTGATCGCGGGTCCAAGAGTAATGTTTGGCACGAAGTGGCCGTCCATCACGTCCACATGGATCCAGTCCGCCCCGCCCTCTTCGACCGCCCGGATGTCGTCGCCCAGTCGAGAGAAGTCTGCCGAAAGGATCGAGGGTGCTATCAGCGTTTTCATTCGGCCCGTGCCTCGCAGTGGATCTGGCCATCCTCGGCCACGATGACCTCAGTCGCCATTCCAAGGAAGAGCCCCGAGTCCACGATTCCGGCTCTTGAAGCCAGATCGCTGTCCAGGACCCATGCGTCAGCGATCCCGTCCGGGTAGGTGACGTCCAGAATGTAGTTCCCGTTGTCGGTCAGGTAGGGCGTCCCGTCCTCCGCCATCCGACGGACGGGCTCTCCCCCGGTCTGGCGCAGGAAATCGAGGTGGCTTTCCCAGGCGTAGGTGATGACCTCAACCGGCAGTGGAGCCTTCTCGCCAAGCCGCGTGACTCGCTTGGAGCCATCGACGATCACGACGAATCGAGCCGCCTCCTGAGCCACGATCTTCTCCCGAACCAGCGCTCCGCCCAGTCCTTTGACCAATGCCAGTGACGGGTCGAACTCGTCGGCCCCGTCGACAGCGAGGTCCAGAGGCTGGATCTCTGACAGCGGAGCGAGTGGAATCCCGAGTCGTTTGGCGTGCTCTTCGGTCCGAACCGAAGTGGGGACGCCCACGATATCCGTGAGCGTCCCCTTTTCCAGGGCCTCCCCGAGCAGGTCCAGGAAGTGCGCCATCGTGCTGCCGGTCCCCAGGCCGAGTCGCATTCCCGATTTGACCCGGGTCAGTGCCTCGGCGGCTGCCAGACGCTTGAGCTCTTCGGCTGGACTCACAGGATCAACCCGCGAAGTTCGCGAGAACCTCCGACTTGACCCGCTCCGTGATCGCCAGCGCCTCGTCCATGGGGCGCTGCCACATGTTTCGACCGAAAATAAGTCCGGTGGCACCCGCCTCCATCGACGTACGTGCCTTACCAAGAAGATCCTCGTCTCCGAGCTTGCTGCCACCGGAGAAGAGGACCATGCAGTTTCCTGCGGACTGGACCACGCGGGCCGCGCCTTCGCCGTAGGTGTACTCGATCCCGGCGTACTCCCCGGGCTGTCCGGCATCCTTGGCCGAGGACTTCGGGATGTTGAGCTTGATGATGTCGGCTCCAAGCTCAAGCGCCACGCGTGCAGCGTAGTCGACGGCGTAGAGCGAGTCCTTGCCGCCCATCGTCTCAATGGCCGAACCACGCGGGTAGGACCAGACGATGATCGGCATGTTGTACTTGTCGCACTGCTCGCGGATTTCCTGGAACTGCAGGAAGTCCTCGTCCTGACGGGGCGAGCCGACGTAGAGCGTGTAGCCGACGGCGTCCGCACCCAGCGCCACCGCGTCTTCGACCGACGACGTGCAGGTCGAGAGAGTGTCACCGTCAGACGGGATGTTGGTCTTGCCGTTGAGCTTCAGGATCAGCGGCACCTTGCCAGCATATCGATCCATGTACTTACGAGCGATTCCGTAGTGGCAGGCGATGCCGTTGTAGCCACCCTCGATCGCCAACTGCCACTGGAAGTTCGGGTCAGCCGAGGCCGGGTTCGGAAAGAAGTCGACCGGTCCGTGCTCGAGCCCCTGGTCGATCGGAAGGATTATCAGGGTCCCGTTCTTCATCCCGGTCTCAAACAGGAGCCGCTGCATGCGGACCTTCTTACCGAGGCTCAGACCCATGTCGTCCAGGGACGGACGGCGAATGTTGGCGGACCCGCTGGCTTCCATCTAAAAACCCTCCAGAGTTCGTTCACACGAATGGACTCCGAAGGATCCTCCGAAGCCGTGAAAATCTACAGCGCGCGGTGACATGGGTCTACCCTGATCAGACCACCGCTGTTGACGGCTCCGGTTCGGTGAATCAGCTTTCCATTCATGAACATGACGCACGCACTCGCTCCGATCGCCCCGGCCTTTATTGGCTGGCGCTATTGCTATTTTCCGACCCGGGAAACGGAGCCTGCACGCGTGTAGTCCACGGCTGATGCCATCTGGACGATCGACGGGTTGGGCTCCTCAGGGGCTCGACCCGTTTTCTTTTTCGCCTTTCCGCAATCCACTGAAGGAAGACCATGATCATCGTCACCCGCCCCGGCGTCACCGAAGAAGAACTCGACCGCATTCGCGAGCGTATCGAATCGCTCGGCTTGCGCACCCACATCTCCCGGGGGGAAAGCCGCACCATCATTGGTTGCATCGGCGACGAGAGTCTCCTCGCCGGTGTGCCACTCATGTCGATCCCCGGGATCGAAGTGGTGCACGAAGTCCTGAAGCCGTACAAGCTGGCATCCCGTGAGTTCGTGCCGGATTCAACCCGGATTCCCTTTGGAGACACCGAGATCGGTGGTGAGGAATTCGTCGTGGTCGCCGGTCCCTGTTCGGTCGAAGGAGCTGAAATGATGTCGGCTACGGGAGCATGGGTCGCCGCCGCGGGGGCTCGTGGACTCCGGGGTGGAGCGTTCAAGCCCAGGAGCTCTCCCTACGCATTCCGTGGCATGGAGGAAGAGGGGTTGAAGATCCTGGCTCAGGTCCGTGAGGAGACCGGGCTCCCGGTGGTCACCGAAGTCATGGACACACGGCATGTCGAGTTGGTCGCCGGGTACGCTGATGTTCTGCAGATTGGGGCTCGCAACATGCAGAACTTCAACCTGCTGACAGAGGTTGGACGGACGCAGCGTACAGTGCTTCTGAAGCGTGGGATGAGCGCGACGATCAAGGATCTGCTACTTGCTGCCGAGTACGTGATGGCTCAGGGAAACATGAAGGTGATTCTGTGCGAACGCGGTATTCGCACGTTCGAGACCGCTACCCGGAATACCTTTGATCTGGCCGCGATCCCCGTGTTGAAGCGCGAGACTCACCTGCCGGTCTTCGCGGACCCCAGCCATGCGGCAGGGCAGCGCTCTCTGGTGCCGCCGCTGAGCTACGCCGCGATGGCCGCCGGGGCTGACGGCATTATCGTCGAGGTGCACCCCGACCCGAGTTGTGCCGTATCCGACGGCGAGCAGTCGCTGACCTTTGACGAATTCGACGCCCTGATGACCGGACTCAGGCCTTTCGCTACCGCGACCGGTCGGACACTCTCCGAGGGTCGGGGCTGACGCGCGCAGGACCCACAATGGGGGCCAGGCCGGTGAGATACGTTGCGAGACCACTGTCGGTGGCTGCCGCCCTGGTTTCGGCCGGGTGTGCCGGATCGTCCATTGAGGCCTTCCCTGTGCCGACACATCGGCCGCAGGAGGTTCAGATGGAGGGTGCGCGCCTGAATGAGGCCGTGTCCGAGTTCATCTCATTCGAGGGGACTCGACGTCGTCAGCGGCCGAGGGATGGCCGGCATCAAGATCGCCGAATGGCGTGACGTCGACCGTTTGAACCTGGGCTGTGAGCCCTGATCCGAGTGGTGAATGACCTGCTCAGGGTGACGCTGTGCGAGCGCCATGTCGAGGGCCTGCAAAATGAGATCAGTCCGCAGGTGCGACTGCATGGACCATCCAACGATCCGCCGGCTCCAGACGTCGAGAACAACGGCCAGGAAAAGGAATCCAGAGGCCGTCGGGACATAGGTGATGTCGGCCACCCACAGCTGGTTCGGCTCCTCGGCCGTGAAGTTGCGCTCGACCAGATCCGGCGCGGGGCGCATGTGAGGATTTTGGGTCGTGGTGTGCCACTTCTTGCGCCGTGTGACACCGATCAGACCATTCTCTCTCATCAAGCGTGCAACGCGTTTGTGATTCACCAGCTCCCCCTCGTCTCTGAGCTCGGCGAGCATCCGAGGACACCCGTAGGTTCCGCGACTGAAGGCGTGGATCTCGCGCATCCGTTCAAGGAGCACGGCATTGGCCGCGTCACGAGCCGACAGTGGCCGATCAAGCCACGCGTAGTACCCGCTGGTGGAGAGCCCCAGCACGCGGCACATCGTCGTCACGGGAAACTCGGCCCGATTGCACTTCACGAACTCGAATCCCGATTGGGGATCGAGTCGCTCTCCCGTGCGAACCAGGCCACGGCTTTTTTTAAGATGTCTCGCTCAAGTTTGAGCTGACGATTCTCGCGTCGCAGCTTCCGAAGCTCCTCCTGATCCTCAGTCGTCAGGCCATCCGTGCGGAGTCCCTTATCCAGTTCAGACTGCTTCAGCCAGTTGCGAATCGTTTGAGCAGAAGGCTCAAACTCCTTTGACAGATCCTCCGGAGAACGACCCGACCGAACCAACTCGATCAGGCGGCCCTCACCACGCTGCCGACACTCACAGAAATCAGTCTCCGATGAACTCGGCGCGATTCACACGAGGAGTCCGCGCAGCATCGTCATTCTCTCTCGGAGTAGGGCCGGGCCATCGAAGAGATCATCTAACAGCGGCTCGTTGATCGGGGCATCCGCTTTCCAGTCGGCGGTCTTGAGCCCGGGCTGGTCGACTTTCCGACCACTCTGGATGGCCGTTGGGTTTATCTCTCCTGGCAGTCAGATGAGCCCAAGGTGGCGTATTGGCATGAAGTGAGCGGAGGCTACGCCGGTCGGCGCCGGATTACGGTGGGTCAGATGCAGCGGTTGGGTCGGTTGGATGACCTGGCCCGCCATGAAGATTCGGCGCTGGATTTCTGAATCAAGCTACGGTCAACGGGGCTCGACTTTCACGTCGAGTCTTGTGTACGCGACCCTGAGCGCCGCCTCCACCTGCTCGGACGTCGCTGCTCGCGCGAAGAGAAATCCCAGGTAGCGATTGCCCTCGGGGAGGGGCACGACCTTCTGGCCCACCGGGATCGTAATCTCTAGCCCTTCGATGCCCGGAACCTCGAGGGCTGCCTCGGACCCGCCCACCTCGCGCAGAACGCCGGCTTCCGGAATTGGCAGCATCATGACACCGTCGGCTCCAGGCGCTCGGGAGTACTCATCGATCGGCATCCCCAATGCATGATGCAGTATGAGATCCTCGAGGGTCGCCTCCGGCTCGAAGCGGAGAATTGTGGAGCAACGGCCACCGATAGAGCGCGGCGCGATCTCCAGGAGTGAGGCCCGCTCACCGTCCACTCGGAGCTCGGCGTGGACGGGGCCGTCATCGAGGCCGAGGATGGCCGCGGACCGCTGCACGCAGGAGACGATCTCGCGCTGAACGTTCTCGGGGAGTCGGGAAGGCGTCACAAGGATGGTCTCCTCGAAGAACGGCCCCTCCATGGGGTCCGGCTTGTCCAGGACGGCCAGGGTCTGCAGCTCACCCCCCGCCACGATCCCCTCCACGGCCACTTCGCCCCCCGGCATGTACGCTTCGATCAGGATCTCGGCCACCCCGTGGCCGCTGCGCGTGACCGCGTCGGGCTGCTCGAGGATCCCCCGAATCCGGCTCCAGGCCCGGCCGAACTCCTCGGGCGTATCTGCGCGGATCACCCCGCGGCTGGCAGACAGCGCAAGTGGCTTGAGAACGCAGGGATAGCGAGCCCTCGCTGCGGCTCCTTCCGCATCATCCTCGAAGGAGGCGACGTGGAACCAGGGTGACGGGAATCCGGCCGCCTCGAGCCGCTGCCGCATGACGGCTTTGTTACGAGCGGACCGGACTGCCTCGGGAGGATGGTGCGTCAGCCCCAGAGCCTTCGATGCTGCCGCGGCCACCGGCGCGAAATCGTCTTCCGCCGCTACGATGGCCGCCAGCGGATAGTCCGAGGCGAACCGCACGATGAGGGCGACCGATCGGTCCACGTTCCCGACACCGATAGTGAGGCTGCCGCCAGGTGTCAGGGGGGCGAGGGCCTGCCGGTGATTCGAGCCCACCGTAACGTCCACGTCCAGGCGGCGGGCGGCGGCGACAAGAGCCTCGGGGCGATACGAGGTTCGTGAAAGGAGGA
>JBDNHE010000132.1:0-1999 GCA_041688945.1 Gemmatimonadota bacterium
TCTTGCCCCCCTTCACCAGCTGTGGCATGCTTCCCATAGTGGCCTCCTTCCTCTTTTCGGTATGCGTGGTGTTTTCGCACCCCCACGCTACCCGAGGTCGGAGGTCACTTCAATTTCAACTAAGAATGGGACTCCCTCGTCTTGGTGACTCAAACTTGGAAGACGTTCATCATCGTCGGTTGCGGGGTGGTCGAATCGCTGTTGGACTTTCTCCTGGTCGCTCACTCTTTGGAAACGACGACAGAGTGGACTTTGGTCGACGTCTATTCCGGGAACCCGAAGAAGACGGACGACGGACGGTGGCTGCGCATAGATTCTCATGTAATGGAGAAACTGCCCAAGCCTGTCCCCACGGCGATGACCTTCGATCAGATCCTGAAGAAGGCGGAGAAGAAGAAGGTCTTAGGCTCCGACCACTCTATCTACGCAGCTCTGAAAAGACTCCGTCCGCTCCGAAACCGGGTCCATCTTCAGCTAATCAACGACTCGACCGACCACGACTGGAACGCGTTCAAGATCGCTGACTTCCGCTTCATGGCGGAGGTCATTCACAAAGTCCTCACTTCCCCGATCTTCAGCCCGTCGGCGGCGGAGGTTCAGTACTTCGACTACCTACTCCCCTACGTCCGAGAACCCGACCCGGCAAGCGAATGATGTCTAAGGATCTTCGCGGAAGGGGCCGTGCGTCCACGCGTTCCGAATCGCCGTCAGATAACAAAACGGGTCGTCGTCTATGCGGTGGGTTGTAGCGATTGCGGTTTTGGGCATGTATCCCGCAGGTTGCGGTTCCCTATGCTTGGTCGGACCAGGTACACTATTCGCAGTTTGAGTTCCCACTGAGGGCGAGGGTAGACCCGCCGAGGATTCGGAGCCTTGGACAAGATCAGACAGTACCTGACCAACGCGGCCTTTGGTGTCGGCTGCCTCATTATTCTCGGCTTCGGTATTTCGTCCTCCGGTTCCGCTCCCCGGCACGCCTTCGTCGCAGTCGACACCTCGTCGAAAACGTACTTCGGTCCCAACTGCATGAGCGTCGTTCCACCTGGATGGATGGCGGACGGTCACTCCCTCGGAACGCTCAGTGATCTCGAGGCGGCCGGCTATGTGATGGCTACGTTGGAAACCGTTCGAGATGCGAGGTTCGGTCCGGATCCGGATTGTAGGGATAGCGGTGAATTCATCTCGGAGGGCAGAAGTCTCACCGGCGACCTTCTGGAAGCGATAGGCATACTCGGGCCCATCCCGCCCCGATGGAATGCCGACGGAACGTGGAACTACTAACGATGCTTTCTCAATGAGCCGGGCCGAAGGGATGAGAGTCCAACTTGAGAATGCCATTCTCGCACAGGAGGACCTGGAGGAGGTTCGATCGTCGCTTGACCGGCTCCGCGAGCTGACGACACAGGACTCGGTAAATCGAAAGGCAGACATCAGCGCTCACACTTCGCACACCGTCCTTAGCTACACACGGGCAGCTGAGAACCTTGGCGCCAACGCGCTGAAGGGGTTCGGGCCAGCCGAACTCGAACTCCATGTTCGACTTGTCCGGCATCGCAAGAAGGAGTTCGCGCATTCGGACCGCGAATCGCGTGGAATGACTCTGGTTCGGTCTTCGGTCGAAGAGGTAGAGTTTGTGATCCCAATCTCGCGTCACCCTCGTCGACCTTTCGATTCCACCGCAGATCTCGTGACTCTCGCACGGATGCACGATCACCTCTACGGCTTTGCTCTGCTCCGAGTCGAGCAGTTGCAGCCAGGTGCGCGACTGGATTAAGGTCTCGGGCGGGGAACTCCAACACGTGTTCGCGGAAGAGCGCGTGCGTCCACGTGGTTCGAATCGCCGTCAGATAACACCTATCACCTATCAGGCCCCGGGAGGCAAGGGGACACAGGAGTCCCTAGACGCGCTGCGGGGCAGCGCGTCAGTGGATGTCGTCGAATCCGCGGAGCTCTGACTTCATTTCGAACGCAGGCGCGGAGTCGAGGAGACTCTGCACCA
>JBDNHE010000133.1:0-5666 GCA_041688945.1 Gemmatimonadota bacterium
AATCTTATCCATTGGGCGGTTGACCTCGTTCATGTTGGGGATCTCTCATGGGACACCAAGCCCGCATCCCCCAACCTGAGGCAACCGCCCTCTTTTTTGCGAGTACTCCCCCATACTAAACAGTTTGCGCCTGCGTTCGCTGCGCTCACTCCGGTGAATCACGGCCCGACAGTGCAGCGGCAATCTGAGCAGTAGTTGCAGGGGCCGAGGTCGGCGAAATCACCGTTACTGTTTTCGGGCCGCGCCGCAAACTTAGAACGTTCTCTGACAGCGCTGAAACGGGCCGACGTCTATGCGGTAGGTAGTGGCGAGTACGGTTTTGAGTTGCTTCCCGGCAGGTTCGGATCTTCGGTGATTCGTCGCGCGCCGTGCTATTTACGGGAAGTAACGTGTTGACGGATCCAAGCGGCCAAGTCGGTCTCCTCGAGATTCCCGCTGGCCAAGGCGAGGATGATCGCGACGACTTCTTCCTCCGGTGCCTCAATCCGTAGTCCATTCAGGCCCAAGAACAGATACATGGCTTGGAAGGCTACTCGCTTGTTCCCGTCCACGAAGGGGTGGTTGTTCGCGATTCCGAATCCGTACGCGGCCGCCAGGGACTCAAGGTCGCTGTCGGGATCGTAGTGGAGGCGGTTCCGGGGTCGTTCAAGAGCAGACTCCAAGAGACCACGGTCTCGCAGTCCAGATGTTCCGCCATGGGAGTGGATCTGATCTGTATGGATGGCAAGAACATGGACAACGGCGAGCCACCTTGGCTCGGTCACTTAGCGAGTTCTCGCATGGCGTTTCGATAGCGAGCCGCACCCTCTGCATATACCGCCATGGCCTCGTCAAAGGCTGGATCGAATGGGGTAATCAGGATTCCCTCGGCAGTTTCGACAAGGTGTACGGCATCTCCTTCGGCCATGTGATACCGCTCAAGCATCGGCTTAGGGATGGTAGTGCCAGCCGAGTTACCGATTGCGCGAATATTGGTCTGCTTAGTCATAGTGACGAGCCCTCGATTGATGTTATAACAACAGTAATAACTCGCGGAGGCGACTACAAGGGCAGGTGACACTCATTCTGAAGACAGCCGAAACAGAACTCGGTGGGGTTCTACCCCGATAGTGCGGACACTTCAGATAAGACCCATTTTGGGTCAGGAGGAGTGTCATGGCAAAGCGAAGGAAGTACAGCGAGGAATTCAAGCGGGAGGCGGTGGGTCTGACGCATCAGCCGGGCGCGAGCGTGAGTGCAGGTCGCCCGCGACATCGGTGTTGGCTCGACCCTCTTGTTTCGATGGCGACGCGAGTACGAGGGTGATGGAAAGGCCTTTCCCGGGTCGGGTGTCGCGCGAGACCAGGAGCTCATGGCGCTGAAGCGTGAGCTGGCCAGGGTGAAGCGGGAACGGGATTTTTTGCGCGATGCGGCAGCGTTCTTCGCCAGCGAGTCGAAGTGAAGTATGCCTCGATTCAGCGCTGTCGCGGCGAGTACCCGGTGCAACTGATGTGCCGATGCCTGAAGGTATCGAGGGGCGGCTTCTACGCCTGGGTCAAGCGACCGCCGAGTCCACGTGCGGTCGAGAATGAGCGCCTGCTCAAGCGGATCCGGGAACTCCACGCGGCCAGCGACGGCGTGATGGGCGCGCCTCGTATTCACGAGGATCTGATCGACGAGGGCGAGACCGTCAGCCTGAACCGGGTCGCCCAAAACGGGCTTCAAGGGATCCCGCAAAAACAATCGTGGAGGCACAAAGCCAGTGGCATTCGGCCGGCTCACGTCAGCAATCATCTTGAACGCGATTTCACCGCCACCCAACCGAACACGAAATGGGTGACCGACATCACCTACATCAACACCTCGGAGTGCTGGTTATACCTCTGCGTGGTGATCGACCTGTGTGGCGGCAAAGTGATCGGCTGGTCCATGTCGACCACGCAGGACCGCCACCTCGTCATCAGAGCCGTGCTCATGGCCTGCTGGCAGCGGGCGAATACTCAGCCCGTAATCCTGCACTCAGACCGGGGCACGCAATTCACTTCCTATGACTACCAGCGATTCCTGGAAGCTCGGCAGATCACCCTGAGCATGAGCGCGGTCGGACACTGCGGGGACAACGCACCCGCCGAGGGATTCTTTGGAATGCTCAAACGAGAGCGGATCCATCGGCGCCGATACCTCACCGTCGCCGACGCACGAGCGGACGTCTTCGACTACATCGAGTGCTTCCACAATCCCAGGATGCAGAGAAGAATCGACAAGCAGAATCAGGACCTCAGTCCCTTAACTCACCTGTCCGCCAAAACGGGGTAGAACCCCACCCTCCGCCAGGGGCCGGGAGACTGCCCACAGCAGCAGCGCAGAGTCAGTGAGTGCGGACATCGCCGTGTGCTCATGACCTGAACAGCCACGCATTCCTCGTAGACTCCCTTAGTCCGAGTCGAGATGAGGTCCGTTCCGTTCGGCGACTTGGGGAGGGGGCAGGGCGTGGCGGTCGGACTCGATCGGTACGTGGCATCCGTTGGTCTGACGACGTCGGAGCGCTGGTCTTGCGCCGGCACTCCGTATGCGGAGCGACGGCCCAGAAGGAGAAGGGTTGCGGAGCCTAAGCGGGAGAGGTATAAGTCGGTTTGCAGCACTCACATCCTAAACTCAGGAGTACCGGCATGCGCAATGCCCTACCTAGGTTTCTGATGGGAGTCCTTTCCATCACCGCTCTCGCTTTCGGCTTCGCCCCCGCCTTCGACACGGACGCCGAGTTGGAGGCGGTGAAGTGGGAGTTCTTCCTGAGCCCGGACGGGTCAGGGTGTGACAACTGCTGCCCTGGCGGGCTGTCCCTTTGCTGTGATGTGCCGGCCAGTTGCAGCTAGCTGACGCAGTTCCCGGGGCTTGGGCAACATCGGCAGAGCCGAATCCCCCGAGAAGTTGATGCGGACGTCGAAGGGTCGACCGCGGAAGGTGACGGTCCGGTCGGGAGCGGTGGAAATCGGAGCCCGCGGGTCCACGACCGTCGGTCGGCCCTTCGCGACCGTGAGCCGGAGATGAGGCGTAACGACTCGGCCGGCATGGCCTTCTAGCTGATCCAGATGGCTTTAGAAATGATGGCGACGGCTCAACGGCTCGAACCTACTCCCGCTCGTGCGCGCCGGCGTCGAGCTCATTAGGGGAGAGCAGGTCGAACAGATCGATATCGACGAACGAACAGCGCCGCCTGATCAGGCCCCGATCCACAAGTCTTGACCATGTCTCGTACCCGGCGAGCCTAACTCAACATCGCCCATCGCTCCCTCCCCTTCATCGGCGCCTATCCCACTCCTCTCATGCGGATCGACATGGCTGTTCGAACGATATCACTCTCGCTCCTGCTCTCTGTTGGTCTGACGGGGTGCACCGAAAGCCGTGACGATCATCACGGACCCCCATCGCACCGTATTGATGAGGCCCTAACTTGGGAGACGCGGATCGACGCCGAAGAGACCGATCAAGTGATCAATGTCCGTCCAGACATAGTACCGGATCGGGAAGGCTTTCTAGTTGCGGATCGGGGCGAGCAACAGATTCGTTCGTATTCCGCCAATGGCTCTCTGGAGTTCTACTTCGGTAGTCGTGGTGACGGGCCGCGTGAGTTCCGGCGTCTTCAATCAGTGGTTCGGTTGCCGACCGACGAGATCCTAACCCTCGAGTCCGATGGTGCCTTCAAGCTCATCACTGCGGACGGCGCTGAGTTGGTGGAGACCTTCTCGATCGAGGAGCTCCACCGGGCTCTACAGATGATGGTGCTAACCGATTCCACCATCCTGGTGGGTGCGCGTCTAGCGAGTGGGCTTGAAGGCCCTCAACTCCACATCATCGACGTGAAGCGAAGGGCCGTGCTGCGTAGCTTCTTCAACCCCTTTGGGACGGCCTCCTCGAAGACGGCGGCGCTCGCGGCCGGCTGGGTCGGGTTTGATGTCCGCAACGACACAGTGGCCGCCACCTTCTCGGTTTCCGACACTCTCTACTACTTCAGCACCGAAGGGGCCAGCTTGGGCCGCCTTCAATTGCCCTCAGAGCAGTTCCGCGTCGCAGCCGGAGAGCCGGATAGGGAAGCTACGCAGCAACCGGCCAGCCGTGCCGAATGGCTTGCTAGCTTCGATCTAGTGGACCGGCCGAGATTCGTGCCGCAGGGGTTGTTGGTATCCTACCAAACCGTTGTGGCCTCAAGAGCACTTGAACGGAATCACCACCTCATTCTCATGCAGACTGACGGTCTCAAACTGTGGGAGGTCCGGGATACACCCCAATTGCTCACGATAGCCCGCAACCGACCGCTCTTTCGAGCCCCTTCATCGGAGGTCCCGAACCAATGGCAGTTTGCAAGGATTCTCGTCAATTGAATGCCGCCCTTAGACTAGTTTCAGCGGGCTGCCTGTCGTTGATCACGGCCGCCTGCTCTTCCGAACCTCTTTACGACACTCTACCAGGAGATATCGGATTCGCAGAAGACTCCGGAGTCCGCCTGCTATGGATCAATTCGACCGCCGACTGCCTTGACTGCCAAAACCTCGACTATCGCCTGCGTCGGCTGCAAGCTCGGTGGAAGCCGGATCTCAAATTGACACTCGTTCATGTTGGGAGTCCTGATGACGAAACAATTGCTGCCGCCTTTCTCAGGAAGCACCGTCTAGCCGGCTCTGTTGTCTCCGTCGCTGGCGGTACGATGAGTCGCTACGAGCCGGCCGTCGTCACCCCCGCGCTTATTCTCCTCGCTGATGGGGAGATTGCTTGGACGTCGATGGAGAGCGCCGGTTTGACCCATCCAATCGACGATCTAGAGCGGGTGATCGAGTTGCGAGTCGCAAAGAACGCTGACTCAGAGGGAGCTTCTACGGATACATTGAAGTATGGCCAGGAGGTGCTTCTGTGGGCGCCGGAGCGCTCCTCCACTCCGATCCCCGCCCTTGCTGGCAGAGTGAACGGATGCCCAAAGCTACTCAGCCGCCACCCCTCGGTCTCTCAGGGAGAGTGGGCACTCCTGGATCCTCAGGATGTGCGCGAAATCTCCACTTCCCCCATCGACTCAACCGCGCCCCCCTCCGTCTATGAAGATGTAGCTTGGACCTCTTCGACCACGCGGGAGTCGATTCTGACACAACTATCCTCCTGTCGTTGAATTGACACGACCCTCGTCCATCAATTCGGGCTTCCGTTTGCCGTGACCCCGATTCGTCATAGTCTAACCAAGCTTGGAGGGAACTCCCTCCGTCTAAAGGTCCCGTAGCAGAACGGCATCTCGCGTGCCCACGTCATCGCGACCTACCGTCTGAGTGGGTAGCAGATTGGGTTACATACGACTAGAGGGACATGGGTGGGCAGCCGTGCGTACGAAGCTGACTAAGTTGTGACCTCCTTCCTCGAAATGGGGAGGGTCGTGGGGGGTGTTTGAGATTCCGACGGCACGGCTCGAAGAGGTGCCGTACACGGAGGCGGGAGCTTGTCGTCGAGCGATTCGTGGGGGCGGATCTCATTGTTTGGTTACGACATGGCGGGTCCCGACCAAGCCGCAATACCGTTGCTTTATACTGCATATCGCATCCGGATCACGGGGCGATGGCGCAGGGTTCCTCGGTGGGGGCTACGGGATTTGGTGGGGTAGTTGCTCATCTTTCGTTTGACGACCCGTGGGTTGAAGCGACCTCGACTGG
>JBDNHE010000134.1:0-12574 GCA_041688945.1 Gemmatimonadota bacterium
CGCAGCGCTTTGGCTTGTTGGCGCCGCAGTCCGCGGGTCATCAATGGGGGAGTCGAAAGTCCTTTCATCGCGGCAGTGACCTTACTAATCTTATCCATTGGGCGGTTGACCTCGTTCATGTTGGGGATCTCTCATGGGACATCAAGCCCGCATCCCCCAACCTGAGGCAACCGCCCTCTTTTTTGCGAGTACTCCCCCATACTAAACAGTTTGCAGCTTCCGTTCGCTATTCGCTCACTCCAGTGAATCACGGCCCGACAGCGGATCTGCGATCTGGGCAGTAGTTGTAGGGCACCTGGTCGGCGAACTCACCGCGTCGGTTTTCGGGCCGCGCCTGCAACTTAGAACGTTATCGGGCCGCGCTGAAACGGTGTGCCGACTATGCGGTAGGTAGTTGCGTTGCGGTTTTGGGCTTGTATCCCGCAGGTTGGGATATGCCGTGCTCTGGTCGGACCAAGCACACTATTTGTAGTTAGAATTCCGATGGAGATTCTGGTGAAAGCTCTTACGAAACTGCGCGCGGGTGCGGTAGTCACTCTGGCATGGACCGGAATGGGCGCCCTATTGGGTGCGGGCTTGGGCCTGCTTGGCTGGATCCTTCCAGGCGCCGATCTACTCGGTCCGCTTTCTGAGGCCATACCCACGGGAGCGCTACTTGGTGCTTTGTCCGGAAGTGTGTTCGCAACCATCCTTTCCCTACCGAAATCTGAGACGCGATTCTTCACCGGGATTCGGACCGGCGTAGCGGGTGGAATGGCAAGTTGCTTGGTTGGTCTAGGGCTGGCTCTCTCAAACAACGGACTTGAGGGCCTCGTCAATCTGTTGACGCCCTTCGGAATGGGAATGTTGGCCACCGCGGCCGGTGTTGGTGCGGTGCTCGCGACCGGTACCCGATATCTCTACAATCGAGCTCCGAACGCCCTCCCATCAGGTGGAGTTTCCCATGGGGAGGCACGCATTGGCGACCAGCGCTCGGGCGATCGGTTGATCGATGTTTCCGGCGCGGAGTTCTAACAAATTTTCGCACTAGTCGCACCGTACGCGTAGATTCGCGCTACGCGCTCTAGAGCATTTGTGGTGCGCTAGCGTGAAAACAGAACCGTTAAAAAGCACCGCCGCCGACCGAAGGGGGGACGCAATAGATGGTGTGTATCGAACCGGAAAGGCAAGCGATACCTTGCGCCCGGGCGACTCCATGTCAATGTAAGACTTGCGGTGTGGACATTGTGCGGCAATATATACGTTGCCTTTCGTGAGTGCTGGCGCAACCTATAGCTTTACCACGATGAGACGACCATGCCCGAGAGACCGATACAACAACTAGCACGCCGACAGTTGGATCAGCGCCTCGAAGCGATCCGCGTGTCCGGCGGATTGCTCGAGCGGCCGCGAGGCGGGTGGATCGCGACGCTGCGGCGCGCCCTGGGCATGCCACAATCCCACCTGGCGAGTCGACTGCACGTGTCCCGCCAGGCCATCAGTCAGCTTGAAAAGCGGGAGGTTGACGGATCGATCACCCTGAAGGCTTTGGAACAGGCCGCTCAGGCGTTGGGTGGGCGACTGGTCTACGCGGTCGTTCCCGAGCGGTCCCTTCAGGCCACCCTTGAGCAGAGGGCCTTCCAGATAGCTGCTCGAATGACCGGCTCAGTCCGTCACACCATGAAGTTGGAGGACCAGGAGCCGACGTCCGACTTGGATCAGAGGACTCGGGAGGTCGCCGAAGACCTCCTCGGCTCGCCTGCTCGCCTTTGGACCATGCCCTATGGAGGGTGACCTCCCGCTTGGCGCGACCCCAATCGATCCCGACGAGGCTGACGGGCTGATTCCCGACCATATCACCACCAGGGGCGAGCTTGACGAACTTGAGGAAGCCAACATCCATGAGGGTCTGGCTTGGGCTATGAGCAAGGTCCGGGCGCGAACCTCGCGAGATGTTCTCTCTGAGTCATTCCTGTACGATCTCCACCGGCGCATGTTTGCCGCCGTATGGACATGGGCAGGGAAGGGCCATCGCATGGCATGGGTCGGATTGGCGGCGACTCCGTCTCGACTGCTGGCGTGGGATCCCGTCCAAGGATGGCGAGGCCTTTGCGGCTGCACTGGAGACCCAGCTTTCAGACTGGCTCGCACTCCGCTCGCAGTACCCTGACGACGAGTTCTTTGTGATGGGAGACTTCAACCAGGATCTGGCGAGCAGCCACTACTACGGCTCGAAGCGGAATCGTGCGGCACTTCAGAGCGCGCTGGCCAAAGCCGGGCTGGAGGCCTGGACCGCCGGACGGCAGGATCCGGTCCGTCGGGCGTCGCCTCCCTGTGCCTGCATCGATCACATCTGTGGTCGGGTTGATTCGGCGTGGACGGTGCGGGCGACCAGTCGCTGGCCGCAGGCGGCGAAGCCGGATGTTGGGTTGTCCGATCACTTTGGGATTGGCGTGGAGTTGGGGCGTTGAATGTGACGATCGGGACCGGGCTGGCTGTCACACCCTTCGGCGATATTCCATCACGTCCGCCGGGCCGTTCAGCGCCCGGAAGCGACCCCGTTGTCAGACTCTGATCAGCGATCCCGCGTCCAACACACGAGGCCACCACCTACTACCTGAAGATCAATCCGGCCGAGTTGGACCGGCGTGTCTGCGAGGGCGTTCCGACGCTTGACCAGATGCAACAGCAGGTTCAGGGCTCTATCAGCGTTGTCAGGCTCATCGAGTTGGAGTGCGGACGGCAGATAAAAAATTGCTATCAATTGTTCCCTTTCCTATTCCGACCGAGACCCGTGCGTTCAGATCGAGAACGATGGCATAGTCTATGGCCCCGCCCTGGGATTCGGACGGGACGCCGAGGGCACAGCGATAGGGCTGACCGCGCAGAACCTTGAGCGGTTTGTGCCGGTGGGCGAGGCTGTCGTGAAGCACGGCCAGAGATTCGACCGTGAGGACGGCTCGGTGTTCGTGATGCCGATTCTGCAGCCTGAACGTCGAAGCTATTGGAGTTGGAACCCGAGATCACCGAATTCACCATGGGGGACGGCATCGGCGTGCCAAGGTCGAGGCTGGATTCCAGGAGGCAGTACGTATTGATCGACCTAGCCTACACCCCTCCCAGGGTCACATGGGGTGCGCTGAAGGTGGTTGCGCTCGCCAAGGGCGAGAAGCCGTCGTTTGTACCGGTGGAGCCCTCCGCCCAGGCTGTCGCGAATGAGTGCTTCGACGCCGTCCGCGCGGTGGTTGAGGAGGAGGGTGGCGAGATGGTCCTGGGGTGGCGTGTCTGGGAAGCCCCACGTGTCTACGTCGAAGCGGAGTACCACGCGGTCTGGCGCGACCCCGGCGGGAACCTTCGCGACGTGTCGCGGACCGAGGGTGAGGAGCAGATACTCTTTTCAGTCGATCCGGAAATGCGCTGGAAGGGGCGACCAATCGACAGCGTCAGGTTCGCGCTGACCTCGGATCCGATCGCCAAGGAGCTCTTCGCCTGCATGGAGCGAAAGTTCGCGTATCGGAGTTCTCACGGGAACGGTTTGGTGTCCGTGCCGGTCGATGTCGTGCGGGGGTTCGAGTTGGCTTCAAGTCAGGCGGAGCTCTTTTACCGCCTAGTGCACGCCCGTCGTGATCGGAATGATCGATGCTACTGTGGTACCGGGAAGAGTTTCCGCGACTGTTGTCGCGGCTAGGCTGGAGCAGACCATGAAGCGTTCGCAGCTGACACGCCCTACATTGGATTCGGGCTGTGCGCCTCTACACCTTGTTTGTAGCACGGCCGAGAACGGGCAACCGGTAGCTCACGCCTTGCGGAGGACAAAATGCGTATATGTGGAGTCGACTATCGCGGACAAGATCTGATTCCGGTCGTGCTAGAGACGGACGACGACGGTCAACGCCTCGTTGCGACCGAGCCGAAGAGGATCGAGCTCGACGACCTATTCGATACCGCCAAGGTTCGGAGCTTCGCGAGAACAGTTGCCGCATTTCTCCGAGACAACGGGGTCGACGTTGTGGTTGTGAAGAAGCGAGCAACGAAGGGCCGATTCGCCGGCGGCCCCACATCCTTTCGCATGGGCGGAGTCCTGCAGCTCTCGACGGAGAAGCCAGTTGAGTTCCTGTCAGGTCCATCCATTACCGCGGCTTTGAAAGACGCCGACGAGCCGGAAGGGGAGGTCTTGGCATACCAGAAGACAGCCCTTGATGTAGCCAGGGCCTTCGTCGCGAAGAGGCTCGGCTAGTTCGTGGATCTCCAGATTCTACAGCTCCCAGAGGCGGTCCACGATGCGGTGGTCGGTCTCGAAGAGGAACTGGAACTCGAACGCTACTCAGAGAAGGGAACCAATGGGCATCTCTTCTTCGGTCGACACCGGATCCTCGATCGAAACGTCGCCGTGAAGTTCTACTATTGGGCTGGGGGGCGGCACGACGAACCGCGCATGCTCAGCGAACTGGACGATCGTCACACGGTTCCCGTCCTGTCCGCTCGGTTCGTGGATGGCGAGTGGGCGATGTTCCAAACCCCATACTACCCGAGAGGCGACCTCGAACAGTTGGTGCAGACCGGGGGGTTGTCACTCCATCAATCCATTGACCACGCAATGGAGACTCTCTCTGGAATTAGCGCCCTCCATGCTCGCTCACTTCTTCATCGTGACATCAAGCCGGCGAACGTCTTCATCGACGACGAGGGGCGAGCCCGAATCGGCGACTTCGGATCCGTACGAGCGCTCAAGGACGGAGCGGACAGCGTGCCGGGGTCAGGTCATAGTGCGATCTATCGGCCGCCGGAGTCGTTCGATCCTGGTCGCTACGGTACTAGCGGGGACATCTATCAGGCCGGCCTAGTGCTCTACGAACTACTCGGCGGATCGATGCCTGGCCATGACTTGAAGTGGCTGGACAGCGCGGCGCGGCGGTGCCTAGGCCAGGAGACTGGTGACTACGAGAGGACGCAATGCGTTGACGCCTGCATCGCACGGTTGAGCGGCCGCGAAAAACTGCTCGATGTGGCCTCCCTGCCGGCTACGGTCGGCCGGCGGCTCATTGCTATCATCCGGAAGGCCACGCGCGCCGACCTTGGTCGGCGATACTCGAGCCCAAGTGCAATGATTGCGGATCTACATCGGGCGCGATGTGCCTGCCGTGACTGGCGGTGGGAAGATGGGCAAGCGCATTGTCTCATTGACAACACGCGAGTCCGTATAGTTCCGGATGGTGCCACTTGGCGGACCGAGAAGAGGGCGAACAAGGGATGGCGCAAGTATAGAGGCGTTCCCCAAGGGGCAATCAAGAATCAGCTCGGGAGGATGAACCCCTGAGAGGAAGCCACAAGTTGACAGGTCAGCGAGGTAGAACGGGTACCGTCGCCCCTCCGCCTAGGCCGCATCGACGGCATACAATAAACAGTTGCCGCCTCCATTCGATTTGCTCACTCCGGTGAATCACGACCCAATAGCGTATCGGCAATCTGAGCAGTACTGATGTGCGTAGAGATCGGCGGACTCGACGCTCTTGTTTTCGAGCCGCGCCGGCAACGTTGAACGCTATACGGAGCGATGAACCGACGGGGTAGAGAATGAAAGATCAGTACTTCGGGGATGTGAACGACTATCTGAAATACGGTATCCTAAGGGAGCTCATCGCGGGTGGTGAGGCACTTCACGTCGTGTGGATGCTGACCCCGAGCGACGGAAGTACCGACGGGAAGTTCACTGACTACCTGTCGAAGTCGCAGACGTGGCGCGAGTACGATCCAGAACTCTTCGACTTTTTGAGGTCTGAAGTAGTGGATCGAGGCGGCCGAAAGGTAGCCTGCATTGAGAACTGGGACGGTCTTCCCGCTGCCTATTCTTCGGAGATCGTTCCTGACGCGCGACAGGACAGAATGAGATGGAGCGGCGCGGTACAGGAAACCATCCAGGAACAGAGCTTGGTATTCTTCGATCCTGACAACGGGATAGAGGTCCCGAGCTGTCCGGTGGGGAGAAAGAAGTCGAGTAAGTACGTCTACTGGACCGAACTCGTCGAAGCCTGGGACCGCGGCGCCTCATTGTTGGTCTACCAGCACTTCACTCGCGAGAACCGCGAGCAGTTTCTCGCGAGACTGTCCTTGGAGTTCCAACGCAGACTCGGCGCGTCACGAGTCATGGTCCTGCGGACGCCACGAGTCGCCTTCTTCTTGGTTCCCCAGAAAGAATGGGCTAGTTCTGCCGAACGGTATGCGGCTGAGATCCAAAGACGTTGGAACGGACAGGTAGGGGTCCAAGAGACGATTGGTGGGGCCACCGGCCAGTCGGGGTCACGGGAGGACGATGTTCGATCGAGAGCATGATGCGAGGGTGCGGACGGCCGCATTCGAGTGGCTCCGAGCTCGACAGACCGAGCACGGGGACACCCTGCCAAGGATTGTCCTCGCTAAGGGTTTCGAGTACAGCGGCGATAGAGTTCCCCTGTTGGGTCCCCAGGGGATCTTCAAGCCTCGCGTTCTGGAATACCCCCTCTCGATCACGACATCTCCCAACGGCCCATATGACGATGGGATCACCGAGGACGGGCAGCTCTTCTACCGGTACCGCGGAACCGATCCCGGACATCGGGACAACCGGGGACTGCGCTTCGCGATGATGGAAGGCCTTCCCCTCGTGTACTTCCACGGCGTGGTCCCGGGCCGCTACGTAGCCACCTGGCCGGTCCGAATCGTAGGAGACACGCCGGGCGACCTGGTCTTCTCGGTCGCCCTGGGCGCGGAGGGAGAGTACGAGATCGGATCGACCACGTGGACTGCCGCTGAGCCCACTCCTCTCCGCAGGTACCAGACCGCATTGGTGCGGCGACGTGTTCACCAGGGTGCGTTCCGCGAGCGGGTGCTAGCCGCGTATCGGGAGCAGTGTGCGCTGTGTCATCTGCGCCATCGAGAACTCCTGGATGCCGCTCACATTATTCCCGACTCCGAGCCAGATGGCGTTCCCGAAGTGCGCAATGGTCTGGCGCTCTGCCGACTTCACCACTCGGCATTCGACAGTCTGTTCATCGGCATCACGCCGGACTATCGAATCCGCGTGAGGCCGGACCTGCTGGAAGAAGAGGATGGCCCGACGCTGAAGCACGCGATTCAGGGGATGCACGACGCGAAGCTGATTCTTCCGCGCGCCGTTGCGGATCGACCGGATGCGAGCCTGCTGGATGTGCGCTATCAGCAGTTCCTGAACGCTGGGCGATGAGGGGCGCGGTGCCGGAGGGGATCGTCTAGTGGCTGGGTCGGATCAACTCGGACTTCATCTCAGCGCCCACCGTTTTGCGTGGCCGCCCGCTTCCAGGTTCCCCCACAACTTTGGGGGCGAGACGGTAGGTCCCCGCGTGACGCAGGACCTTCTCGCCTCAAGAGCCCCCCTTGTCGTCACGGGCTATGCCGGCATCGAGCACCTGCTCAAGTTCTTCGACGCGTGGAATGCCTCAGGGCTCGAAGACCGCGGTTCCATTCGGCTGCTCGTCGGGGTCGAACCAACCCTGCGGACACTTCGCTCCACGGGGCAGGCCGGGGACGTGGACGAGGAAGTCCGTGACTTTTGGCTCTCCCGAGGGATCTCGCTCCTCAACTCGAAGGAGCTTCTGACGACGCTAAGAATGCTGAGGGAGGGGCGGCTTGAGGCACGGCTGTCCGCGTCTACTCGTGTTCATGCCAAGATCTATGTGGGCGAACACGCTGTCACTCTCGGCTCCAGCAACTTCACCCGCTCGGGGCTGGAATCGAATCTCGAAGCGAACGCTCGGTTCGAGCGGGAGCATGAGCCGCACCGCTACGAGGAGGCCCTCGCGCTGGCGGAGAATCTCTGGATTCAGGGGCGCGACTACACGCAGCAGTTCACTGAGTTGCTGGAGCAGCTTCTCCGAAAAGTGACATGGCAGGAAGCGCTCGCTCGCGCCTGCGCGGAACTCCTGGAAGGAGATTGGGCTCCTGACTATCTGCTCAGGACCACCGACAGGCCGCAGCTCTGGCCGTCGCAAGAGCAGGGGATCGCACAGGCGCTTTGGGTTTTGGAGAACCACGGTGCCGTACTGGTGGCCGACGCGACCGGGTCAGGAAAGACCCGGATGGGGGCGCACCTGCTTCGGGCACTGCAGGATCGCTACTGGCGGATGGGCAGGGGGCGAAAGCGGCTGCCCGTCCTGATCTGCCCCCCGGCGGTTAGCCTCCTTTGGGAGAAGGAGTTGGCCGGGGCCGCAGAAGGGGTGAAGGTCGTGTCCCACGGGAGCCTGAGCCGAAAGAAGAGCGTTCGATCCAGTGAAATCGAGACGGCGCTGCGGAACACCCAGCTGCTCGCGGTCGACGAGGCCCACAATTTTCTGAACCGCACGTCGAACCGGTCTCGGATGCTCTACGGGAACGTTGCGGACAACGTTGTTCTCTTCACCGCGACCCCGATCAACCGGGGGGCGAGAGATCTGTTGGCGGTCGTCGAGCTGTTGGGGGCCGACAACTTTGAGGACGAGGTGTTGGACGTGGTTGGCCGCGTGGGGAGTCAGCGACGTCGGAGGGAAGGAAGGCAGGGGCTCCTCCCGGCGGAAACCGAACGGATTCGGTCGTCGCTTCAAGAGTTTGTTGTACGCCGGACGAAGTCTGACTTCAACGAGATGATCGACCGCGAGCCGCAGGCCTATGTGAACGCCCTCGGCGAGCAGTGCCGGTATCCGGATCATCGCGCTGTGGTTTTCTCTCGTGATGAGTCACAAGAGGACCGGGGCCGGGCTCAGGCCATCCGCGAGAAGGCAAAGAACTTGCGCGGGGTCATCAACTTTCAGGGTCCAATCAGAATGCCACGCTTCCTTCAGTGGGAGGGCTGGACCGAAGAGGGATTCCTGGCAATGCGCCAAGGCGGCGCAACGGCGCTGGCCGCGTACCAGGTCAGGTCACGGCTCCGCTCGTCAAAAGTCGCGCTGGTCGAGCACATCCTGGGGACAGAGGCGGCGTGCGGACGCTTCGGGATTGAGGGAGCGAAGCCCACCAAGTCCGGCAATGTGATCGCCACCCTTGAAAAGATCGCGGGACGTCCGCCGAAGAATCACCTTGAGGTGGATCTCCCCGCGTGGCTCTCGGATCCTGACGAGCATCGGCGAGCGGCCGAAGAGGAGATCGGGACGTACAAGGACATTCTGGCCCAGGTCGAGCAGATGTCCGACCACCGGGCCGACGCCAACGCCGACTACCTCCTTGAGTTGCTCTCGGGGCACGCCCGAATACTGGCCTTCGACTGCCATCTCATTTCGCTCTACGATCTCCGGCGTCGCCTTGAGAAGAAGGGAGCAACGGTAGCGCTGGCAACCGGTGAGCGTGGCATGCGCTCCCGGCGAGACTTTGCCACACGGTTCGCATTAGAATCCGACGAGAAGGGGGTCATTGGGTTGTGCTCGGATGCGCTCGCCGAGGGCCTGAATCTCCAGGGGGCCTCCGCGCTTGTTCACCTTGATCTCCCGTCCGTGATTCGGATCTTGGAGCAGCGGATCGGCCGACTGGACCGGATGGACAGTCCCCACGCCCGAGTGGAGGTGCACTGGCCGCAGGAGCCTAAAGAGTTTCAGCTTCGCGCCGACGAACGGTTGTTCTGGCGCCTGCAGGAAGTGGACGACCTGCTAGGCTCCAACGTGCCCATCCCTGACGGTTTCGACACGTACCAAGCCGAGCGGGGAGAGTATCTCAAGGTCGAAGTGCTCATTGACGCCGTCGAGCGCGAGGGCCACGAGAGTGTGGGCGTTACACTCGCTGATGCCTTTTCACGAGTGAGGGCACTGATGCACGGCCCCGGGGCCGTGGTCGCCCCAGATGTCTACGAGGGGATCCGTGAGTCGAAGGCCAAAGTGCTGTCCTCCGTGGCGGTCGTACCGACGGACGAGCATCCCTGGGTATTCCTGGCGGTCGGTAGCGCGGATCGATCCGTGCCCCGGTGGATCATGATCGATGGCGGGGCGAATGCCGCGGCGGTGGTCGGCTCCCTCGATCGGGTCGCCGAAATGATTCGTGAGCGCGTCAGCAAGAGTCCGACTGACGTGGCCTTCGACGCGAATGCCGCGGAGGTGTTGGCGGGAGCGCTACGTGTCGCCGAGGAACACCGCGAGGAGCTTCTTCCCCGTCGCAAACGGGTGGCACTCCAAGAGCTGCGCCACGTGATCACCTTCTACGATCGGAAGAAGCAGGATGAGGACTCCGCAGAGAGGCGGCGGATCACCGGTCACATTCTCGACCTGCTGGGGCAGAGCGAGAAGGACTACACGGTGGATGTCGGTCAACTCGCGGACTGGTGGCTGGAGCTCATCCGACCGGAGTGGCAGGAACACCTGGCCGGCCGTGGAATCCGCCGTCCTGCCCGACTCCAGCACATCCGAAAGGCATTGAAGGCCTCACCGCTTTCGACCGAACGCCTTGCCACGGTTCGGGAGCGGTCACTCAACATCGAGCCGCTGGATCGAAGGGTCGTGGCGGCGATTGTGGGGGTGGTGGGGGGTGTCCAATCTTAGCAGTCAAAGATGATCCAGCACCGAGCCGGATGAGATCCCCGAAATACGTAGGTACAGACGGGTCGCCTCGGAATCGGCGAGACTCGCCACGGAGTCCGCAGCCAGTCTGGCTGGCGAGCAGTTGTGCTCGTCTCCGGTGAGATGCGCAAGTCGCGCGGGGAGCCTTGCCATGTCTTCCTTTTCCGCCGCCTCCAGGAAGTAGCTGAAGAGTTCCTTGATCACCCGCCTCTGCCCTGTCTGCTGAGTCGCTAGCCGCGGGTTCGAGATGACGTACTGCCAAGTGAGGCGCTGCAGGAACTTGAGCTCTACCTCGTAGTCGCGATCGACTTCGATCAGTGGGTCTTCAGTTGACCCTGACAGGCGAATCGCTCTGACCTGGTTCCCAATAAGCACCGCCACCGTGCGAATCTGCACGGCTTCGGCATGGAAGCTGCCACCGAACGTCTCCGGAAAGAAGAGTCGGAGGCGATCTCGGAGTGAGTCCTTGCGAGAGGTGATGTCTTCCGGTGTTAGCCGTTCCGGACACTCTGCAACCCAATCGTCAATGAACTGGTCGAATGCCTGATCGCTGTCCCGAAGTCTGTCCACGGGGATCAAACCGGCACGCCAGAAGTCGTAGAGGTCGTGGACCGCGTATGTGATTTCGTCGGCGCGATCCATGATCTGCGCGTCTATGCTCAGGGAATCGTCCCCGTGGGTCCGGATCTGGTCCAGCACAGCTGAGTCGCACCGGTAGACTCCGAACTTCTTGCTTCTCTTTCCCGTGGTGGCGCGAAGCCAGGGGTACTTAAGGATCGCGTTCAGAGTTCGCGGAGTCAGATCCAGACCTGGATAACCGGGACGATGTGCTGCGAGACGGGTGACAATACGGAAGGACTGCGCGTTCCCCTCAAAGCCGTCGGCGTCACCGCTGGCTTCAACCAGTTCCCGCAGAGAGGCCTCCGCTACATGGCCGTAGGGAGGGTGGCCCAGATCATGAGCCAAGCCGGCCGCGGCGGCGGCCTCTGGATGAGGCTGGGCAGACTCAGGCCAGTCTTGTGTGTGCTCATCGCGGAGCCACTCGCCAATTCGGCGGGCGATCTGGGCAACTTTGAGGGAATGGGTCAAACGGTTGTGGAAGATGTGACCCTCGGTAGCGCTGGCTACCTAGGTTACCCCGTCAAGTCGCTTAAACTCCAGACAGTAGAGCACGCGATCGTGGTCGCGCGCCAAGGCACCGCGCTGGTCCGTTCCAGACTTAGGCCGATGGAGCCGGTCGTTCAGCGTTGCACCCGCCGGATCCGACGGTCGCTGGTGAGCTGAAGTTCACCAGCCTCGATCAGCGCCCAAAGGGTCTGACGCAGCGCCTCAAGATGAAGCTGTCCGCGCTTCGCGGCCAACTCGGAGAATCCGACCGGTTGCTGGGGCCATTCGTACCGCTGCAGGAGGAAGTCTTCGGCGCACTTTTCCTGCTCTGCAGTCTGAGCCATGATGCTCCAGCTAGGTGCCAACGGGTTCGCTTTCTCTTCGGGATAATCGGATCGGGCCCGAAAAATGTCAACTGAAGTCTCGGCCGAACCTTGGGGCGGTTGAATGTAGGGAACGGCCGAGTCCTCTGCGGTGCGATGGGTAGGTAGGCGGGGAGTGTACTGATTTCTGTGTAACTGGCCATATCGTAAACTCCAAAGAACGGAGGGTATTGAGATGGCAGAAGAGAACAAGGAAGTGGACGATCTTCTTGATCGGCTTCTCGAGGGGAAGAGCGCGTCTGAAATCGTGGGCGGAGGCGGTCTCCTTGAGGATCTGACGAAGCGTCTGCTGGAGCGGGCTCTGGAAGGCGAGCTGACGGACCACGTGGGCTACGAGAAGCACGCTTCGGAGGGCCGCAACGGCGGCAACTCACGAAACGGCCGGACCCGAAAGCGGATCAAGACGGCCACGAGGGAGATCGAACTGGAGATCCCTCGCGACCGAGAGGGCTCGTTCGAGCCGGTCCTGGTCCCGAAGGGCAGGCGTCGTCTGCCGGGCTTCGATGAGAAGGTGATCGCGCTGTACGCCCGAGGTCTGACGACGCGCGACATCCAGGGCCACCTCAAGGAGCTCTACCA
>JBDNHE010000135.1:0-16957 GCA_041688945.1 Gemmatimonadota bacterium
CCTCCGAAAACACCCGGACCGTGCGCGAGTCGAGAATCCCGTTGCCGCCCACCGAGTTTCCGATGATGTCGTTGTTGAACACGCCATCGATCCGAATCGAATCGCGGGCCGCCTTCTGGGCGTGAAGCGTCGCGCCTACCAAGCCCTCTTCTTCGGCAACCAGCGCCGCGAATACCAGCGTGGCATCAAAGTTGATTCCGCTCTGCGACAGAACCCGGGCCAGCTCCATGGTCAGGACGGTGCCGCTGCCATCGTCATTGGCACCCGGTGCCGGATTGTCCCAGCGGTCCCAATCAAAGGAGCCCGTGTCCGCGCGCCGGGCGACCGTGTCGTAGTGGCCGCTCACATAGATCCGCCGGTCGCTCCGACCCGGAAGGATCGCCACGACGTTGCACAGCTCGACTTCGCCCGGGATTCGGCCCTGGGCTGGAATGGTGTAGCAGTCCAGATCGGCGGTCAGGCGATCGGAGAAGCCCCGGAAGGTCTCAAGGATATACTCGCGAGCCGGCTCAACACCGCGTCGTGGCCCCTCACCCAGGCTCATGGAGTGACGGGTATCCAGATCGGTCAGCGCCCTGAGGTACTCGGCCATGCGATCAGGCGAGATCTCCTGAAGGACCCCCTCAATGCGCGGATCTGTAACCGGGCTGCTCTGGGCGACGGCGGTACTGGCCGCTGCCAGAATACCCCCGGCAGCCAGGGCGGGAAGCAGGAGCCAAGCGCGGATTCGATGAAGTCTCATTTGAGCTGCGGGCCGAGGTGAATGGAGGGGAGGCCAGCGTGGAATACGGACCGCCCCCGTCAACACTCTCGCCGCCCTTGGCCGCCCTTGGCTAGCCCGACGCATCCCCCACGGGGCCTTCCAGTGACCTGAGCGCCACACTGCCCAGTCGCCCGGCGTCTCTTGGATCCTCTCCCGCAACCTGAGTCATTGCGGCCACAACCCGGGCCATGGCCTCGTGTCGGGCCTGGCTGTCGGCCTCGCCTGCCAACAGTAGTTCGTGAAGAAGGAGGGCCGAGATGGAGAGTTCCGACATGGCCACATAGAGGCCCGCCCGCCGTGGGCCGTCTTCGTGGAACTCCCGCAGCCCCCGGGCCAACTGGATGGACAGGACGGTCCCGGTGATTCCCTTCCGCTGCAGCCGTGACACGAAACCGCCGCGAAAGAAATCTTCTTCGCGGGTTCGCAGAGAGTCGACGAAATCGCCGTAACGCGCCCAGTGCTCCACAACCTCCGGATAGAAGTCGGGTGAGTCGAGATATGAATCACTCAGCCATACCGCGGGCGGGTCGCCGACCCCCATGCGCGCCCGCATCACATCCATTCCCCTGACCATGTCCTGAAACGCGCCGCTGCGAACTTCCGGGTGGCCGGCGGTAAAGTGCGTGCTGATCCGCCAGGAGTTGCTCAGCAGCACGACCTCGGTGTCGGGCTCACTGATGGGTGGCGTCCACGAATCTGCAATGCCCCAGCCGCCGATGCCGGCCAGCACGATCATGAGGGCTGCCTGCCGCTGCGGCACCGGTGTAGTCAGTGCACGATTCAGTTCAGCGCGTGAGACCCAGCGCAGCCCCCAGTCCGGAACGTCCAGATTCTGGAGTCTTGCCGGAGGCGGAGCCGGATGTTGTTCCGGCGGGCCTGCCGTGGGGGTCTTGGCGACAGCTTCGCGCCTGGACGGCCGGCGTGGTGAAACCCTCGGCATAGCAGAAACGGGCGCGGACTGCGATTCCGACACGACCGGCGACGAGACTGATTCGCGACCAAATTTGAAACCGCCGAAACCTCCGTCTTCGGTTTCAACCCCTTCCATGTCGGCTTCCTTTTCCGCGCGCTCCTGAGTCTCCCAAAAGGCGGAGGCCGAGTCCCCTTCCTCGGGCGGCACCAGGGTCACATCGAGGGTATCGCCCTCGGGCGCCGCAGTCTCAGCAGCGAGAGCGGCCCAACGGTCATCGGCGCCCGCCGGGTCACCGAATGGCTCAAACCCGTCGGCTCGGGCGGGCTCGCTGGCGGCAGCCGTGTCCCGAATCAGGCGATAGATGGGATGGACTCGTGCCGGCGCCCAGTCCCTGGTCAGCCCGTCGTAGAGCAGCGTCTCTTCGTGAATCGTTCCGGATGAGACGCAATCGCGCAGCGCCTCTACAGATTCGAGCTCCACTTCCGCGCCCGAGCGATTCACGAACATGAATCGGAAGTTCATCGCACTATCATCCTCGCCCTGGTCGCGGCGCCACCCGTAGTGTGGTGTCTCAACACCACACTGGGGTCGACAAATATCGGAGGTCCCTGGAGGGGGATCCGATACGAGCGCCATCGATTTTGGGAGAATGTTGAGCCGGTCAGAACGGGGTCCGTTCCTACGCAGCCATCGATCAAACGATCGAGCGGACCGGCACGACCACCGATTGGTGGCCCCTTCATTGAACTGCTGTATCTAACGCTATTGGGCCAATACCGGCCAACGCAACCTTTCCGATTCCATCGCGTATCTTGACCGTCGCAGGCAGTGAGGCTCATAATCACGGCCTGCCAACCCAATGCAGCCCCTGCCCTACCACCGATTTAGACCGGAGTCAGAGATGAGTGTGAACTCGGGGAAACGGATCCGCGTGATCCTTCGCTGGATTCAGATCAAGGATAACCTCGAGCCGTTCTATGACGACTACGGTGAGTTCTTCTTCACCACGCGCGTCACCACGAACGGTCAGGCCGTCGAATTCCGGCTCCCTGAAGAGGGACACTGGGAGATCTCCGACCACCCGCGCGTCAACAAGGTAGACAAGATCGACAAGATCATGTTCGAGGGTGAACCGGGTGACACGCTGGTCGTAGAACTGCTGGGCGAGGAGATCGATACGCTCACTGAGAACGACCACCTGGACCACTACCGTCGTGAGTTCACGGGAGATTGCGCCAGCTGGATTGCGCGCTGGGCCCCGGGCGACGAGGGTGCTCCGGATCCCGAAAACATGTCGAACTGGCGTGTCGGCTACGAAATCGAGATGGCCTGACGCTTTCTCGACCAGTGGTAAGGCCCCGCCCGGATCACCGGGCGGGGCCTTTTTTTCAGATCCCGGCCAGGCCCGGTGATTGGCGTGCCGACTCACTCCGCCGGTGCGTGTACAGGAAGTTGGTAAATCCTACATCGTAGTCGGACAGGCCATTCTGTCCCGTCGCCTTCATGCGCATTTCGTAGAGCTGCTTCATTCCGGCCCCAACGATGGTCTGATACATCCCCGGGTCCGGTCGAAGTGCGTGGAATTCGTCACGCAGTTCATCTCGCAGATCAGCATGATCAACCATCTCGCGGAAGGCCTCGGGGTCGTCGCCGGTCAGCGACCGTAGTTGGCGGTGCAGTAGTTCGGCACGGGCCGACTGAATCAGGACCGGGTCGCCCGAGTTCTTGAGCGCGAGGTAGGCGAGCGCCTGCGCGTGCAGCTCCTTCAGATAGCCTTTCCGGTGCACAAACTCGTGGGCGATGATGTGCGCCTCGAAGATCCCCGTGTCGCGGAAGATCGCCACGTCGCCACTCAATACGTCGCAGGTCCCGTAAGCGAACGGAAAGATCAGCATGGCCAGCGAGAGGTCGCGGATCTCGGACGAGGTTTCGACGCGCTGTCCGGTCACGGAGGCGATGTAGTCCGTTAGCGCCTTGTTGACCCGAAGCGCCATTTCCTTTCGGGGCGTCTTCTCACCGACGTACCCTTCGTTCAACGCCAGACCGAGCTGGCGGATCTCTTTGCGCCGATCGTCCGTCGGTTGCTCTTCGAGGGTCGTGATGTCCGCGCCGTACTCGGCCTGAAAGTCGATCCGCGTCATGTCCTGCCGGATGGACCAGTCTTTGGCAACGCTGACCCCGTAGTAGCCCAGCGCCGCCAGTTGAATCGCGCGGCCGGGAAGCGTGGCGCCAAGGAACAGGCGAGAGGCCAGAGGCGCGATCAGAAGCAGGTCGGTGAGCGCGATCGGGGAGTAGGTCGCATCATTGGGAATATTGATATCAGCCATGAAAACCGTACGCCGGGGGACCTGATAGGGTTCTCTTCAACAGTCGCGGAACCATTGCACCCCCGCCACCGGTTTGGAAAGCAATGGCCAACGCCGCCACAGGTATCCCCCTCTGAAAAGGTCGAGAATGTCCGATTCCGCCCATCGCAGCATCGTCGCCCGCTGGTCCGATTTGAAAGACCGCACGCCCGCCTACGCCTTGGTGGAAGGCGTCGATCTGGTGGTGATCCGCTGGGATGACGCAGTCTCAGTGCTCTCCGGCCGCTGCCTGCACCGTGGAGCGCTCATGTCCGACGGGCACATCGACGGCCAGAACCTCATCTGTGGCGTGCACGGCTGGGATTACCGCTACGACACCGGCGTGAGCGAGTACGACAACAAGGAGGTTCTCCAGAAGTTCACGGCGGGAATCGACCCTGACGCCGACGAGGTCTGGGTGGATGCAGCCGAGGTGGGTCGCTGGGCCGCCGAACATCCGCAGCCTTTTGATCGCGACAGC
The DNA here is from genome assembly GCA_041688945.1 of Gemmatimonadota bacterium. Lineage (GTDB taxonomy): Bacteria > Gemmatimonadota > Gemmatimonadetes > Longimicrobiales > Gaopeijiaceae > Gaopeijia. Next base: position 4,503 of record JBDNHE010000135.1, read on the forward strand.
TATCTCGGGCTCTATCAGGACCCGCATGGGACGCCCGAAGAACCTCGCAATCCAGAGATCCAGCGACTCGCGACCGTAGGGATCGAGGGGGTTGGACATCACGGGCCGATCGTGTCCATGGGTGTTCCGTCCACGGAATTGCCCCGTTGGGACGACCTGCAGTTCGTGACCGCTCAGCTCGCCCGCCGTCCCAAGGCGGACGGTTCGCCGGTCAACACCGAAGTGACGATCGGTCCGCGGGCCAAGCGGCCGCTCGTTCTGAAGATCCCGATCTTTGTGAGCGACATGAGCTTTGGAGCCCTGTCGATGGAGGCCAAGGTCGCGCTCTCTCGCGGAGCCGAGGGAGCGGGGACAGGAATCTGTTCCGGCGAAGGGGGCATGCTGCCGGAGGAAAAGGCCGAGAACAACCGATATTTCTACGAGTACGCCTCGGGCCGATTCGGGTGGAACATCGACAAGGTGCGAGACGTTTCTGCCTTCCACTTCAAGGGCGGACAGGGCGCCAAGACAGGCACGGGCGGCCATCTGCCGGGCCACAAGGTGACCGAAACGATCGCCAAAGTGCGGGGGCTCAAGGCCGGCCAGGATGCGGTCTCGCCGTCTCGATTCGAGGAGCTGGTGACAGCGCAGGACTTTGCGGCGCTCGCCGATCAGGTCCGAGAAGCATCCGGTGGGATCCCCATCGGCTTCAAGCTCTCGGCGCAGCATGTCGAAGCCGATATCGACTTCGCCCTCGAGGCCGGAGCCGAGTACATCATCCTGGATGGACGAGGGGGTGGGACCGGTGCCGCACCGGCACTCTTTCGCGACAACATCTCGGTGCCAACCATGGCCGCCCTGGCACGTGCCCGACTGCACCTGGACTCGGTCGGAGCCAGCGATGTGACCCTGGTTTCGACCGGTGGACTCCGTACCGCACCGGACTTCGCCAAGGCTCTGGCCATGGGCGCCGACGCCGTCGCCATTTCGAACTCGGCCATGCAGGCGATCGGCTGCCTGGCCATGCGCGCATGTGCGTCGAACAACTGCCCGGTTGGAATCGCCACCCAGAAGAAGGATCTGCGAGCGCGCCTGATCGTGGAGACGTCCGCTAAGCGGCTGACCAATTTTCTGACCGGCTCGACCGAGCTCATGAAGGTCCTGGCGCGGGCCTGCGGTCACGACAGCCTGTCCGACTTCTCACGAGATGATCTGACGACCTGGAAGCGTGATATGGCCGATCTGACTGGAGTGCGTTTTGCCGGGGTTGGACGATGAAGCCGGTACGCCCGTGGGAAGAGCTGTCACTGCCACCGTCGGCGACACTCATCGACGCCCGGCTTCAGCTGCACCACGCGCTGCAGCCGCTGGCCGCATTCGCCGGACGCTGCCTGACTCCCAAGCCAGATGATTCACATCGCTCCCTGAGCTGGGATCCCGCGGTCAGAGCCCTGATCACGGAAGCCGCCGAGTCGGGACTTCGCTTTGAATTATCGTTTGAGGACCTGGAACTTCGGGCCCGCAATGGGGCCAAACTGAGTCAGCACAAGCTGGCCGGCGCGACGCTCGCAGAGCTGTATTCATGGGCCGGCGACCTGGCTCTCGATGCTGGGACCGATCCGCTGTCACCGCCGGAGTACGACCTGCCCGACCACGAGATCCTGCGCGGTTCGTTCTCGGCGGACGCGTTGGCCTGCGCGGAGTTGGGCTGGTGGATGCAGAATGCGGACGCGCTGATCCGAGGCGCGGTGGAGCAGCGTCCATGGCCAGCGAGTGAGGTCCGATGCTGGCCCCATCACTTTGACCTGGCAGTGCTCTTTACCGTGGATCGCGACGCAAAGGGGAATGACCGCACGATCGGTGTCGGCCTCTCGCCGGGCGACGACATGCACACCCTGCCCTACCTGTATGTCGCTCCGTGGCCACGAGACCACGAGGCGCACCGTCCCGAGGTCTCGATTGGTGCCTGGCTGAGTGATGGATGGCTTGGCGTTACGCTGACCTCCGAGGACTTCAGTGCCGCAGCTGGCGACGACCAGGCGGGGACGGCGGCCCGCTTCGTGGATGGGGCCCTGGACGCCGTGCACCAGAACCTGCTGGCCCAGGCGGTCCCGAAAGACTGATCAACCAGGTCGGCTGGTGTGGTGTGGCAGAAGTCCGGTGTGGTGTGGAGAAGTCCCGTGTCCGTAGTCCGTACCGAGGGTGTCGCTGGGCGGCTCCAGGTAGGCGCGACGCCGAGTCATAGCAGCGCTATGGCGAGAAGGAGCAACGACGCTGGAGCAGATGCTGCGACGCACGAATACAACGGGACTTCTGCCACACTACACTAAGGGCCGAGCTTGTCGAGCTCTTCCATGGCGACCTTGTCGAGCCACTCCCAGTACCGGTCGATGTAGCTGACCCCGTCAGGCCCGGCCAGGTGCCACGGATTCATGAGCGTGTGTCGCAGAATGAAGATGTGGTCCGCCTGATCGACGGTGTCGGGTACGGCCACAAACGTGTCGGCATCGATCCCCAGGGCGCCCAGGATCCGCTCGCTCTGCGTGCCGGGCAGCGTGCCTTTGGTCAACGAGGTATAGGAGCCGATGAACTCTCGGGTATTCACCGGCTTGGCGGGTTGCACCTTCATGTGCGCGAACACGGCGCGACTGAACTGATTCATGCGGGCGAGCGACTGATTGCCTTCTGGATTCAGTGCCAGACAGATCAGGTTGGAGTCAGGCTCAAAGGGAGTGCAGAGGCGCACACGGCCCTGCCAGCGTTCCGCCTGCGCGCCCACGGAGTCGTAGAAGGCCTCGCACGCCTTCACGGTCATCCGCAGGATCCGTCCCAGGCCCTCAGAATGGAGGGGCAGGACCTGATGCGTCACATGAACCGCGGCGGCGGCCGCACCTGCCTTGGAACCCTCCAGGATGTACTGCCCCAGCTTGTGGAGCTTCTCGCGGGTCGGGATCTCTTTTTCTTCGTCTCCCAGATCGAATACGTACGCGGCTTCCTGGGTGATGAAATCGACGACTTCCCGGTTGCGGGCGATGAACGCCCCGGCCGGATAGGGCATGTAGCCCAGCTTGTGCGGATCGACCGTGATCGAGTCGACCTTCCCGAGCGCCTCAAAGGCACCGTAGACCAGTTCGCTGGGGAAATGGGCGTAGTCCGCCGCGACCTCCTCCCGCGTGTGCATGGTGCCGTCAGGTCGCCGAAAGACCGAGGACAGGTACCCGCCCCAGGCCGCGTCCACATGGATCCCGAAGTCGACTCCACGAGCGCGCCAGCGGTCTCGGCTCTGGACGATGTGCTGGATCGGGTCGACCGTTCCGAATTCAGTCGTCCCCAGCATTCCAGTGACGCACAGAATCGGTGCCTCGGCCTCAACCGCGGCGGCCAGAGCCTCTTCAAGAGCGTCCGGGTCCATCCGCATCCGATCGTCCACCGCAACGTGGTGCAGGTGGGCCGTCCCGAGCCCCAGAACCTTCATCCCCTTGGCCCACGAATAGTGCGCGGAGGAGGAGACCAGCACGCGAGGCGGCTGGAGGTGGTGCTTCAGGAAGAATCCGGCAGTGCCGAGGTGCTCTATGCGCTCGACTCGAACGGCCCGGGCAAAGTCATGCAGAGCGGCCCGGTTGCCACTTTCCTGCAGCAGCGCGGCGACCTCCCGACGAAGTGCCACGGTCTGGTCGATCGACAGATTCAGAAGTTCCCAGGACGAGTAGGCCGAAAGGGGCTGAAGCCTGGGCCCGACCTTTTCCGGATCCCATCCGCAGACTCGGGCCCCTTCCCGCAGTGCGAGTCCATAGAACTTGACCGAACGGAAGTTCCAGAGCGCTTCGTAGTTGGCCACCGTGCCGCCGCTGGTCAGATGACCCCAGGCGCAGGGTTCAGCTGACTCATCGCACGACAGACCGACCATGGCCGCGAGCTGCTCCCCAACCTGCAGCTCCATCTCTACGGTTACCGGGGCCGCCTCTTCAGAGACGTTGTTCGGGTTGTACAGGGTGGTGATGAGCTTTGCCACCAGACCGGGCATTAGCAGGTCGCCCGTCATGTGCCCCACGTATCGTGGGTGGAAAAAGGGCACCGCCCGCTTGAGCTTGGCGCTCAGGCTGTACAACTCCGAGCGCATCCGTGCCTGGGCATCCAGGAAGTCAGCGCGATTTCGGGCGCCGGCCCCGATTCGGAAGCCGTCCTCGGGATGGAAATTGCGGCGCCAGAAGGCGTGGTCGCGGAGAAATTCAGTTACCAGAGACTCCAGCAGCTGATCGTTCTCGGCCGCCGGCCCCAGAAAGAAGGGCTGAATGAAGTCGAAATCGGATTTGGGCTCGCGAGACATCGGCTGGCTCCGGCGGGTCAGGGTCCGCCGTTTTCAGGGGGGCCGGGACGAATACCCGGACACAGGAATGGATCCCCGAAATCGCTGACTGGGTCAAGGTGGCCCTGAACGTCAGTCGTCGGGATGCCAGCCTTCGCGGGCCTGGGCAGCCCCACGCGCCACGCCGGTCCCAACGCCGAGGCCGGCTCCGATCCCCACGGCAAGGCCCGCTCCGATCCCCACCAGAGGGAGGGCCGTTACGGCCACCCCGGTCACAATGAAGGTGGCCGCGCCGGTAAAGAGGCCTAGTCCGGGCTTCTCCACAGCCTTGGTAAAGCGCAGACGGCGGCGCACAAAGTCCTTGGTCTTCTGATGTCCCACAACGCCGGCAATGCCGGCAACGCCGGCCGCGATCAATCCAAACATGGTCTTGCTCCATTGGGCGCCCCTGCTGATTAACCGAGGGGCTGTATTGAAAACTACGTATTCGGTCGCGGTACTGTTTCGATGGAAACTACCGCACGCGCTCAAAACGCATGTTGTAGACCCGGCCCTGGACCAACCCGAACGAAACGACCTGCCCTGAAGAGTCCCGCGAGAACCGGACTCCACCAAGCGGCGAGTTGAAGTTGTCCTGATACAGGGGGCGGAGCGGCATCGTCACACCGGGCCGACGGGTGAAGGTGAGAGCGTTGCCAGCAACCGCGACGACCAACTCCGTCTCGGCGTCTTCTGACCAATAGGTGCCGGCGAATTCCGCGAGCATTGAGGCGCTCAGAGCACCAGCAGCGACCGGCTCCACACGACGGAGTGTGACGACCTCCACATCCCCGTCCATGATGCGCCCCGTGGCCGCAGTTCCGTCCATCGAAAATTCGACATGCTCGCCCGAACTGCCTGAATGGAACGCCGCAGAGGCATCCGTGCCGGAGATCGGGACGAGTTGTGTGTTGGCCATCCGGAGCGTGCTGTCCCGCACCGCCATCTCGACCGGAGTCCCGGTCTGGTCCGAGACCCACATGCCAGCCCAGCGCTCAAGATCGGCTGACGAGGGCGAGGCCGTGGCGGCCGGTAGAGGAGCGTCGGCCATGAGGCCGCCCAGATAGATGTCGGCAACCTGAGATCCCAGTCCGCCGGGGTTCACGTTGGCAACGTTGCAGAGCACGGCCACAGAAAGCCCCTGCTCCGGAAACCGTCCCAGGTAGGCGCGATACCCCGACGTGGCGCCCGTGTGGGTGATGCTTGATACGCCCCGGGAGTCGCCGTTGTTGACGCCACGGGCGTAGGTGATTTCACGACCGTCGTTCAGGACACCGTTCTGGTACATCAAGCGCACGAATTCGGCACCGAATAGCTCGTTGGCGAATGACCCGTTCCACCTGAGAAGGTCGGGGATGGTGGTGAGTAGTCCGCCATTGCCGTGGACGTTCTCGATCGGCTGGTTGATGACGAAGTCGTCCCCCCGCCGGGAGTATGCAGTACTCCGGCCCGGCACCAATCGCGTGTAGTCATCGCGCCACTGCGTATCGAGCATCCCTACGGGCTCGAAGACCCGCGTCCGCGAGAACTCCCGGAACGACATTCCGCTGACCCGTTCAACCAGAATGGCGAGCAGGTTGTAGCCGGTGTTCGAATAGGAGTATTCGTGGCCCGGCTCAAAATTGAGCGCCGTCTGACGGGACACGATGTCCAGCACGTGATCATGGTTGTGCGTGCGTGCCTCACGTCCCCAGCCAGAAATGCCCGCAACCGCGCCCCAGTCCCTGAGCCCACTCGTGTGGTTCATCAGGTGCGTGATGGTGATCGTGCTGCCGTAGTCCGGCACCTCAGGGATGTACTGCCGGATGTCGTCCTGAAGAGAGAGTTCGCCCTCCAGCGACAACAGAACCACCGCCGCGGCAGTGAACTGCTTGGACACCGAGCCGTTCTCGAAGATCGTGCGGGACGTATTGGGAATTCCCCACTCCAGATTGGCCATGCCCCAGGCCTCGGCTAGCAGAGTCAGGCCGTTCTGGGCGACTCCCACCGCGCAGCCGGGCGTCTGGGCGGTGTCCCAGTCCGCGAAGATCGCATCCACCTGCAGGGCCGCGTCGGCGGGTGCCTGGGCCTGCAAGGGCATCGCTACCCCGAGCAGAGTCAGGAGTCCAACGGCGAAAACGGTTCGGCCGTCGGTTGGGAGAGAGGCGGCGGGAGAGGTATTCATTGGCCGATCCTGGGGCAGATGGGGCGAGAACGTCCTTCTGTTCTACGCGACGAATCCCGCGGCACGCAAGCCGCTCGCCGAACTTCTGCCCAGGGCCCGCCTTTCGGCTGTATGATCACGGACCACGTCATGCTTCGTGGTGCAGACACCTTCGATGGAAAACGTCCGCCGATGAACATCCTGATTCTGAACGCCGGGTCCTCGACCCTGAAGTTCCAGCTCATCTCGACCGATCTGGATCGGATCGCCAGCGAGACGGACGAACGACTCGCGAAGGGTGTGATTGAACGAATCGGTGGCGAAGCCATCATCAAGGCACATGGCACGGACGGTCAGAAGTGGTATCGGACCGCTGAACTGCACACGCTCTTTGACGCCGTCGACCACGTGCTCAAATGGCTGGTCTCGGATGCCGGGCCGTTGAACGCGCTTTCGGAGATCGAAGCCGTCGGCCACCGGGTCGTCCACGGCGGAGAGGAATTCCAAGCCTCCGTCCGCATCACCCCCGAGATCATCGACAAGCTCGAAGACCTGATCGAACTGGCCCCCCTCCACAATCCGCACAACCTGCGTGGCATCGAAGCCATCCAGCGGACCCTGGGCTCCAGCATTCCGCAGATCGCGGTGTTCGACACGGCCTTCCACGCCTCCATGCCGCAGCATGCCTACCTGTATGGCCTCCCCTACTCGTACTACCGCCGCTACAACGTGCGCCGGTATGGCTTCCACGGCACCAGTCATCGGTATGTGGCTCACCGCTGGCGGCAGCTGAACGACCGGAAGTCAGGCGAGGGCACCATCATTACGCTGCACCTGGGCAACGGAGCCAGTGCCTGCGCCATCAAGGATGGAAAGTCGGTCGATACCTCGATGGGCTTCACGCCGCTGGACGGGCTGATCATGGGGACGCGCTCAGGCTCACTGGACCCCGCGATCGTAGACTTCCTCGCAGCTAAGGAGGGTCTGTCCCCGGGCGAAATCCAGACCATGCTCAACAAGCACTCGGGGCTCCTGGGCATCAGCGGCCTCACCCACGACATGCGCGAACTCCTGGAGGAGATCGACGAATTCCAGGACCGCCGTGCCAAGCTCGCGGTCGAGATGTTTGCGTACCGGGCCCAACAGTACATCGGTGGCTATCTGGCCAGCCTGGGTGGAGCGGAGGCCGTGGTCTTTACCGGCGGGATCGGTGAGAACTCGGCCCGGGTCAGGTCGATGATCTGCGACGGACTTCAGTGGGCTGGGCTGACGCTGGACGAGGCTCGTAATGATTCAGCGGTCGGTGCGTCCACGCGAATCACCTCTGACGAATCCAGCCTGGCTGCATGGGTGATCCCCACAGACGAGGAGCTGCTGATCGCACGGGATACGGCCCGCCTGGTGCTGGGTCACGCGAACCCGTTTTGAGGATGACCCCGCCATCCCCCCCGCGGCGACCGATCCCCGTCACTCACCCGAACGCTGATGCGGGCGTCCAACTCCAAAAGAGCCATCACCATGACCGCCAACACATCTAACGCCGACGCTCCACCGCCCCACGAGGGTGCCCTGTCCGAAGAACAGCGCACCGCACTCGCCACGGCTGAAGCCGGGCTAAAATCGGTCCGCCGCGCGGGCCGGTTGGCCGGGATCAATGCGTGGACGCTGGCGATCTTTGCGGGAATCACCTTTCTGTTTGGACTTGGAGATCCCTTTTCGATGGCGGTGGGCCTGGCACTGGGTGCCGTCGGGTGGAACGAATTCAAGGGAAAGGCGATGCTGCAGGGACTGGATCCGGAAGGCGGTCGTCGCCTCGGATGGAATCAGATCGCAATTCTCGGCATCGTCGTTGCCTACTGCGGAGTCCAGATCTGGAAGGCGATCTACGGCACCCCGGACGCTTCCATGGCCGAGCTTGAAGAGCTGGCAGGTTTCGAGCCCGGGTGGCTCTCCGAATTGACCGCCACGGCGTACGCGGCGGTGGCCGTGATCGTTGGCGGGATCCAGCTACTCACGGCCCGTTTTCACTTCGCCCGACAGGTCGAGTTGACCGCCTGGAGGCGAAGCACTCCCGCCTGGGTGCGAGAGGTGCTCGAAATGAAGGGCGGGTCGGCCAGCGGCTGACGGCGGCCCGCCCTTCCAGGCTCGAGAAGAACGCTATCCGAGAACTCGCCTAGAAGGCTATTCCGAGAACCAGGTCGCCCAGCGTGGCCAGCGCGGAAATCATCAGCGCGCCGCCCATCGCCCAGCCAAAGCTGTCGATCTTGAGGGCATCGCTGACCTTGTCGGTGATGGTCAGGACGATCGCGTTGACGATTACGCGAGTGATGAAGGCAAACAGGAGGGCCAGGCCCAACGTCGCAATGGCGAACAGCATGAAGAAGAGCCAGCCGAGCAACACGTTCAGCACCCCGTAGATGGCCGCGACCCAGAAGGCCGACTTCATGTCCTTCACATGGAAGCCGGACAGGAGCTCAGCGGTGAGCCAGACGGCAAATGACAGGATGACCCAGGAAATCAGGAGATACATCTGTGACTCCGAAATGTTGAAGAGGTCGCGTTACGTTTGGCCCTACGACTCAGGTGCGGCTGGTGTTCCAGCGGGCACTGGGCACGAAGGGCGGGTGGTCGGACACTCACATCATGCGATTCACGGGCGCGGGCGTCCATCGCGCGATCACGAACGACCGCTTTCATGCACCCCCGTGTTCCTGCCTGAGTTCCTGCCTGAGTTCCGGCCTGAGTTCCGGCCTGTGTGCCGAGAAGTCGCGTTTGCCACCGTGTCTGCAATCTCCCACGATTCCTCACCATGCCGCTCCCAGGGCGGTGTCCTTCGGCACGGGCATCTCGGTGCTCGGTGCCATCGCTGGAGACTGATGATGATCCGCTGGACTCTCGCTCTTTCGACCGCGCTTGTTGCGACGGTGCAGCCTCAACACCTCGTCGCCCAAGCTGCGGATGGCCCACTCGCTTCTGACTGGATCGTCCTCTTCAACGGGACTTCGCTCGATGGCTGGATCCCGAAAATTCGCACCTTTGAGACAGGTCAGAATTTTGCGAACACCTTCCGGGCCGAGGACGGCCTGCTCAAGGTCCGCTACGACGGATACGACGAGACGTTCGAGGAACGCTTCGGTCATCTCTTCTACGAGGCTCCGTTCTCGTACTACCGGCTGTCCCTCGACTACCGGTTCTCCGGCGACTGGCTTCCAGACACACCGGGGTGGGCCTATCTGAACAGTGGGGTGATGCTGCACTCGCAGGACCCCGCGACCATGACGGCCGGTCAGGATTTTCCGATTTCGATCGAGGTTCAGTTCCTCGGCGAGCTTGAGCCCGGAAGTGCGCGGCCCACTGCCAACATGTGCTCCCCCGGAACCCACATCGTTCTGGACGGTGAGTTGGATATGCGGCACTGCATCAACTCGACTTCACCAACCATCCCGCGCGAGCGGTGGGTACACATTGAGGTCGAGGTCCTCGGCAATGAAACCATCCGGCACTTCGTGGACGGAGCGCTGGTGATCGAGTACTCGGCACCGGTCGTTGGGGGCGGTGTGGTCAGTGGCTTTGATCCCGCCGCAAAGGTAGACGGCACACCGCTCGGATCGGGGTGGATCGCGCTTCAGGCCGAAGGGCAGGAGCTGGACTTCCGCAACGTCCGGCTGCTGAATCTGCGGGGATGCATGGACCGGTCGAGCGGTGCGTACCGAAGCTGGTACGTGGCTTCAGATCCGGGGGCCTGTGGACAGCCCCTTTGGTAGCCTGAGGCCCTCACTCGCCCCAAGTTGGCGTTGAGTATCGTCTTTCCCCCGACGGCAGGTTCTCAGATGGGCAATTCAGGTGATGGACAGAGCAGGCGAGGCTTTCTCGGAAACCTGGCGAAGGGCGCGATCGCAGCAGGAGCGACACCGCACCTGCTTCTCGCCTCGCAGGGAGATCGCGAAGAGAAGCTGATCGCCGCCCGCCGATACAGCAGCGCGAACGACCAGATCAATGTGGCGGTCATCGGTGCAGGCGGGATGGGAATGTCCGATCTGAGGACCGCTCTGCAGATCCCGGGGGTTCGGTTCGTGGCCGCCGCCGACTGCTACGAAGGCCGCCTGACCGCCGCCCGGCGCATCAACCCCGACATCTTCACCACGCGGGACTACCGCGAGCTTCTGGTCCGCGACGACATCGACGCCGTCATCGTCGGTACGCCGGATCACTGGCATCAGCAGATCTCGATCGACGCGCTGCGGGCTGGGAAGGCGGTCTACTGCGAAAAGCCGATGGTGCACAAGATCGGCCAGGGTGCGGATCTGATTCGAGCCCAGAACGAAACCGGCAAGACCTTCCAGGTGGGCAGTCAGGGGATGAGTTCGCTGGGCAACGAGATGGCGCGCGACCTGCTGGCCCAAGGCGCGATCGGCGAACTCAACTACGCCGAAGGCTTCTGGGCGAGGAACGATCCGATCGGGGCCTGGCAGTACGCCATCCCCGAGGACCAGTCCGAGGAGACGGTCGACTGGGACATGTTCCTGGGTAACGCGCCAAAGATCCCCTACGACCCGCTGCGGATCTTCCGTTGGAGGAACTACCGGGACTACGGCACCGGTGTCGCGGGCGACCTGTTCGTCCACCTGTTCAGCAGCCTGCACTTTGTGGCCAACTCGATGGGGCCTCAGACCGTGATGGCCCAGGGCGGGCTACGCTTCTGGAAGGACGGTCGTGAGGTTCCGGACGTCCTGCTGGGCATGTTCGACTACCCCGAGACCCAGGCGCACCCCGGCTTCAATCTGTCGCTCAGGGTCAACTTTGTGGACGGGACCTCAGGGAGCACTTTCCTGCGGCTGGTCGGAAGCGAAGGCGCCATGGACGTGACCTGGACCGATGTGGTGTTGCGGCGCAACAAGGCCGTGAGCCCCACCGACGTCTTCCTTGAGATGAAGACGGACGAGGCGGCTGCCGCCATGGAATCCCGGGCCCAGATGCTGCCGCCGGCCGAGAGCGTCTACACGGCCGAGTCCAGCTATAAGGGTGCCCACTACGATCACTTCATGAACTTCTTTAACGGGATCAGGAACGGCACACAGATCACCGAGGACGCCGTGTTCGGTCTTCGCGCAGCGGCCCCTGCCCTGGCCTGCAACGAGAGCTACTTCGAGAAGAAGATCGTGAACTGGAATCCCGAGACGATGGAGTTGGTATGAGCGGCATCTCAGTGAAGGGAGTGGTGAACAGAATGCGGATCGGAGCGCTGGCAGGACTCGTCGCGCTGGCCGCGTGCGGGGGAGCCGAGGATGCTGTCCCCGAAGCGGATACGGCCGCGCCGGCTACCCCCGCTCACAACACGCTCTCGGCGGCCGAATCTGCCGCGGGATGGCAGCTCCTGTTCGACGGAACAAGCACGAATGGCTTCCGCGGATACGGACGTGACGACATGCCCGACTCCTGGACGGCGACCAATGGCGAGTTGGGCCTGGCCGCTTCAAGTGGAAACATGGATGGCGGCGACATCATCTCTATTGCCGAGTTCACCGACTTTGAGTTGGTCTTCGACTTCAAGGTCGGCCCCGAAGGAAACAGCGGCGTGTTCTTCCGCGTGAAGGAGGCCGACGGCGCCGGACTCTGGCAGGTCGCCGCCGAATACCAGGTCCTGGATGACCCGGCCTACATCGCCATGGGCACCATGGACATGACCACCCACCTGACCGGCGACAACTACGAATTCCACGAGGCCGAAGTGCGGCCTTTGAACCCGACCGGCGAATGGAACACCGGCCGGATCGTGGTCCAGGGAAACCGGGTCGAGCACTGGCTCAATGGACAGCGGACCGTGGCCTACGAGCTCTACTCGGACGACTGGAATGAGCGCCTGGCCGCCGGCAAGTTCAGCGTCGAAGAGCACTACGCGCGGGCGCCGATGGGGTCGATCGGATTCCAGGACCATGGGACGCCGGTCTGGTATCGCAACGTCAAGATTCGGCCAATTCAGTGAGGGGC
>JBDNHE010000136.1:0-9495 GCA_041688945.1 Gemmatimonadota bacterium
CCTGCGGAAGCTTCCCATCCGGATCGGTGGGCGGAAGGTGCCGAAAATGTTGCGGGATTCGATCGGGTAGTGTGGTGTATCAAAAGTTCGAATGGCCGAGACACTTTTGATACACCACACTCGCGACCCACGCTGGTTGGGGTCGTGGGCACCGGACTCGAAAGCTCGTCAGGCGGTCAACGCGTCAGGTGCCGAGCCAACTCGTCTCGCAGGCGTTCGGACCGGTGTCGCAGAGCCCGTGTCGCGCGCGACCAGATCGAACGGGCCAGACCTGCACCGATGCCGCCTCCGGTTCCCAGAATCGCAACCACCCCCGCTGTGGAACCCGGCTGCAGCGCCTCCACGGCGAACCCTGCCGCAATCACGCCCGCCGTGCCCGATCCGATCCAGGTAAGCGCGGCTAGACCCGAAGCGTCGCTCCGGACACGCACGGTCCCCCCCTCCTCGCCCGTCTCGACCGTAACCTTGGTTCCGATCACGCCGTCCACGCTCCTCCACTCAACGGAACCCAGAACTTCCCGGACTTCACCCTCCCCGCCCGAAAGCGTCCGGATCAGATCGACCACCTCAGCGAGTTCCGATCTGGCAAGTGCGCCTCCGAACGGGACCAGGACTTCATGAATGATCGGGCCCCCGATCACCAGGTCGAACCCGGTTTTTTCGGAATCAATAAGAAGAGACGCGGCAGCCTGGTCTACGAACCGTGCCTCCACGCCTACCTCTCCGGCGATTTCCTTCACCGCCTGGAGTGTCAGTCCCCTCGGGAGTGACGGGGGGACGGTTCGTGCAGGAAGCGCATTCGCACGGGTCTCGCTGGCCTGGTCCTGGAGTTGGGAGGCACGTTGGACGATGAGCCCCAACTCTTCATCGGAGTATTCCCGGCCTTTTCGACTCTTCACACGCGCTCCTTGAACCTCAGAACAACAGCCCCACGTCCCCGCCTACCGCTCCCGCGGCGGCAGCAGCGCCTCGAACGACTCCTCCCGCGGTCCGTTCTCATCGCACACGGCGAAGTTCGATTCGGAGTCTCCGTAGAGCGCCACTCCCGCGTACTCCCCCGCCTTGTTGACGATAAAGAAGCGGACGTCAAACGCCGGATCGCCGTTCTCCATCTGCAGCCGGGGTTCGACGGTGTTGGCCCGGATGCGCTCGACGGCGGCCATTCCGGCATCCAGCGGGCTCATGCCCTGCCGCATGAACTCAACGATGAGGAAGGAGGACAAGTTGTAGAGGTTCGCCTCCCCGCGGCCCGTCGATCCGGCGGCACCCACGTCGTTGTCGACGTAGAGGCCGGCCCCAAGAATCGGAGAGTCCCCAATTCGACCGGGAATCTTCCAGCTCAGTCCGCTCGTGGTCGTAACGCCACAGATGTCACCATCCGGGCTGACACCGTCGCAGTTGATCGTGCCCCAGAAGGAACTGGCGGGGATGAGGCCCTCGGCCACCATGTCCAGGCCGGCATCCAACCAGGCCTTCGCCCGAGCTCGCTGCTGGACTGGCGAAAGCACCATCTGTTCACCGCCCGCTCCGCCACTCCGGCCACGACCGACTACGTCCGGGTCGGTGTCATCAAAGACGCCCTGGCCTCGCATTCTCTCTTCCGGGTCCAGCCAGTGACTGGGATCGACTCGACGTCGCCAGTTGAGCCAGAGACTCCGGCTGCGCTCGGTATTCAGATCGTCCTCGATCTCGAACCCAAGTGACCGGGCGAATTCACGCGCGCCGATCCCGGCCAGAAGGTGATGATCGGTCAGTTCGGCAACGGCCTTGGCAACCAGGGAAGGGGTTCGCACGCCCTCAATCCCAGCCACGCCACCAGCCCACTTCCGGGGACCATGCATGCAGCATGAGTCCAGCTGGACCACCCCGTCCGCGTTGGGGAGTCCGCCATAGCCGATCCCCGACTCTTCCGGATCGAGCTCCGGGATATTCACTCCTGCGACCAACGCATCAAGCACGTCCTCACCAGTCGTGATTCCTCGGTAGGCTCGCTCAATCGCGTTCTCTGATCCGCCGTTGCGGAATCGAATGCCTGAAACGTCCGAGATCACGATGGGTCGGGCCCGAGTCCGTTTGAGGATCTGAGGGGCGGCCAACGGCGCCTCGGATCCGGACAGTCGTCCTGCACCGGTGGCGACAGCTCCGGCGGAAACGGCAGCGGTGCGAACGAAAGTGCGTCGATCCATCATGGGACTCCGGGCCTCGTGTAGTCGTGGTCAGCTCGCCTCAACGCCCCTCCAAGACCGACCCCCGCGGAGACAACACCAGCGCGAGATCGACCCAGTATCACGAGGGTCCAGAAGGCGAAGCACAACGTGGGGCGCTCCCCCGATCCGGGAAAGGAGGATTGGAATGCCTCCATCAGCCGCTACCGGCCCGCCAACTCTCTCGCCCTGGACCAGACCGCGTCGAACATCTCTTCCGTCAGTCGGCCAGTGAAGGTGTTCTGCTGCGACGGGTGATAGGACCCCAGCAGCGTCACACTCCCGCCCCAGGCCTCACCATCCGCCGACTCCAGCCGCACTTCGGCCATGTGAGAGAACTTCGGACGGGGTCGGGGCACTGCCCAGCCCGCCTCCTGGAGCACCTTCAGCGTCTGAATCCAGCCAAATCCCCCAAGGGCGACGATGACGCGGAGCTGCGGCAGCAGCAGTCCCATCTCTTGTTTCAGCCAGGACTGACAGGTGTCGCGCTCGGTGGGCGTTGGCTTGTTGTCCGGGGGCGCACAGTGGACCGAAGCGGTCACCCAAGCGTCCGACAGTTCGAGCCCGTCATTGCGGTCCGTGGCGTGGGGCTGATTGGCGAAGGCTGCACGGTGCAGAGCGCGGAAGAGCCACTCGCCGGAGCGATCTCCGGTGAACATGCGGCCAGTCCGATTCGCACCGTGGGCGGCGGGCGCCAGACCAACGATCAGTACCCGGGCCGCAGGATCCCCGAAGCCTGGCACGGGGCGGCCCCAGTAGTCGTCGTTACGGAAGGAAGCCCGCTTCTCGACGGCGACCCTCTCGCGCCATTCAACCAGGCGAGGGCACTCGCGGCACTGAGTGATGCGATCGTTGAGGTCGTTGAGCGCCCCCGCGATCTCGCAGTCTGAGCGGTCAGGAATAGCTTAACAACTCTGGTCGAACGCGATCCCATCGACCCGGATCAAATCGTCCATGCGGATCTCAAGGCCGTCGGAGAGAATCAGGTACTCGATCCCTCCGCGGCTCAGCGTGTCGGAAGGCGTGCCTTTGCCGGTCCTGACTTCGTCGCCCGCCCGCCACTCGATCTCGATCACTTTCCGGCGCATCGCACGGAGTTGCAGTTCATCAACCAGCCCGCAGTCGATCGGTGTATAGGGTCGATTGTCGGACATTGGCTCAGTCGGGACGGTCGGGACGAACCAGGGCGTTCGCCCTCTGGACGGCGTCATCAAGGAGCTTGCGGAGCTCCCCGGGCGCGATCCTCTCTCGGAAGCTCTCGGTAGCCTCGGGCGGCTTGTGCTGCAGCCCGCCTCCACCCACACCGATCAGAACGTCAACGGCATTGGCTGCTTCACCTGAGCTGGCGGTGATCATGATCTGGCGTTCGGCTCGATCGCTGTACCAGGTGAGAACACGACCTTCGACGCCGCCGCGGTTCCGGATCAACTCCATGCCGTTGGAAAGCGCGTAGATGTTGAGGTTTGAATCGAGGGTCTGAAGTACGTCCATCTCCTGGTTCTCTCCATGCGGGGAGCAGGGCGAATATGCGGTCATCTGCACACCATACACTGGGTCAGACGACCCGAGCCGTGCAAAGGTTTCCTTGCTACAACGTCAGAGCTTCCCTGGGGAAGGATGGCCGCTCAACGCCGACTTCGCACCCGTCAGATGACGGCGATCAGTGGAAATAGAAGGAAAGCGTGACGCCGGACTGGAAGGTTCCGTAGTTGTACGTCCAACGCTCGAGCAGACCGCCGTTTTCGTTCAATCGTTCCATGAAGTCGCGTGCGTACTGGATCCCGGTATGCCCCGAGAGGCCAATCCCCTGGGTCGGGAACCATTCTGCGCCGATCGCCAGGGATCCTTCCCATCTCCAGGTGTCCTGCTTTCGGACCTGGGTGCCTGTGAGGCTCAGGTCGGAGCGGGAGTTTCCGAAGCCGATCTTGCCCCGCAGGTAGGGGACTACGGGTCCGTCCTGGGCACCGTAGAACTTTACCGTCGGCCCAATCAGCCATTCGGTCTGAATCGCTTGGGCGTCCACACCGACCTGAATGTCGTGTGCGTCGTCTTCGGCATCTGCCGTCCGCCACACCAGTTCGAGCGACGCATGAAGTCGGTCCGTAAACATCCGACCGGCGCTGAAAACCGTGCCGGTACTGGTTTCGAACAGGGTCACGGCCACGGAGTAGTCTCCGCCTTCGGCCTTCTGGGCTGTCGCGGGGGATGCGAAAACCGCAACGCCGAAGAAGGCCAACATCAGTAGAGAACGTTTCAAGGGAGACTCCGCAAAAGACCGTGGAAATTGATTCCCCTCGACGAGGGGTGACACTGCAGACTACGTGTTCAAGCCTTGGGGTTTACCGCCCAGTGCCCTCCAGCCAGGCGGACCACCACAGGTCTCGCAGCATTTCGGCGCCAGCGGCGAGTCGCTCGACGGCGAAGTCGACGGTCTCGGGCGCGGGAGTGCTGTCCTCCACAAAGCCGTACCGGTTTTCAAGGCGGTAGAGGGTTCTCAGTTCGGAGTGGGTCGCGTTCAGGTAGTCCATTACCGCCGGGCGAACGGTGGTCAGCCGCCTGGGAGCCGAGGTCGATGCCGCCAGGACCCTCGCGGGCTCAACATGCCGCCGGACGAATCCGGACTCGAAGCGTCCATGGAAGTCACGAGCCTCGGTAAAGCCGTCGGGATTCGGCTTCTTCATGACTCCTGATGCGTTCCAGCCATTGAAGTGGATGGTGGTGTGGTGGGGCTGTGAGCCGTCGGTGACGTAGTGCCCCAGCGTGCCGGCGTCGTTGATGATTCGCGCCTCAATCCACTCCCGCTCCGACCCTGTGGCGCTGGCCCAGAGTCGCCATTCGGTCACGAGTCGCTGGTACAACTCCATAATGCGGAACGGGAGCAGCCCGACATCACGTTCGGGCTTGGGGAGGCCGGCGGCGTAGAGCGCAGCCAGAAACTCGTAGCGATCGGGCGAATTGAGAGCGCCGGCGGGGACGTTCTCAAAGTCAATGTAGTGGTCGTAGCTGAAGGCCTGGTCCATCTCGCGCATGTCGCGATTGCGCCAGCGGTCGGGCTCAGGGTTCAGATAGGCCAGCTGATCGGCGGCGTCGAGGAAGAAGCCGGGCACGTCGGTCGGGAGCCCCGCCGCCGCGGCGCGAGCCGCCATCCGATGTCCATCCTCGCCCCAGCGCGCAGTCGCAGAGTCTCCCGAGTGCGCATGGAAACCGGCCGGGTCAGGCCGATCCAGCGGTGAGGCCGCCATGGTGATTCCGGCTGCCAGAACAAGAGTGGGGAGTCTGAGGCGCTTCATATCGACAGATCCGGATCGGTCGTTGGTGGAGTGCCGGGTCGTGGACCGGCGGGAGGCCCAATCTGGACCCCGGCCCGAAAGAAGGTCAATCTTCCCACCCCGCTTGCCGGGCACCTACATGGATCTGGAGAAGAGAAAGATGACCGATGCGAAGGACGGGGCGCCCGATCCGGCGATGACCTATGGCGACTATCTCGAAGTCGAGGGGCTGCTTGATCTGCAGCGGCCCAAGTCGGCGGGACCGGAGCACGACGAGTTGCTCTTTATCGTCATTCACCAGGTCTACGAACTCTGGTTCAAGCAGATTCTGCACGAAGCGGATTACGCCTGTCGGCTTCTGGCCGCCGGAGATGGCCACCGGGCCGGCCATACTCTCAAGCGGGTTCTGACCATTCTGAAGGTGCTGGTCAGTCAGCTCGACATCCTGGAGACCATGACGCCGCTGGAGTTTGATTCGTTCCGGTCCCGCCTGGATGCGGCGAGCGGTTTTCAATCGGACCAGTTCCGTCAGATCGAGTTCATGCTGGGCAAAAAGTCGGCCGACATTGTTGAACGATTCCCTGAGGGCAGTCGGGGCCGTGCTGCCCTGGCTGAGCGCCTGGCGCGTCCGGGATTGTGGGCAACCTTCCTTCGATATCTGGACCGAGAGGGCCACCGCATTCCCGATGAGGTGCTCAATCGCGACCGCACTCTGTCGATCGAAGCCCATGCCGGTGTTCAGGAAGTTCTGCTGCGCGTCTATCACGACGATCCCAAGAACGCCCAACTCTGCGAACGACTCGTCGACCTGGACGAAGGAATTCAGGAGTGGCGCTACCGCCACGTGAAGATGGTCCAGCGGACGATTGGCATGAAAATGGGTACAGGCGGATCCAAGGGCGCCCAGTACCTGATGCAAACCCTGATGACCCCGATGTTTCCCGATCTGTGGGAGATCCGGACCCGTCTATAGTGTGGTGTATCAAAAGTGTCTCGGCCATTCGAACGCTGATGCATCCGGCCCGCCGTCCGTCCAACTCGACTCGCTTCCTGACCCGCTGCCGATGACCCCGATTTCGCCAAAAGAAATGGCCCGCCACTACACCCGCTTCAGGGTCGGGGACCGGCTGCTGATGACGGGCCACTCGCATCAGGCCTGGCCGGATGTGGCACGCTCGGCCCAGCTGAGAGCATTCGATGCTGCCGCAGAGTTGGTCGATGGCAAGTGGGGCGAGGCCTATGAAGTTGCCGATCGGGTCCGAGCAGGCTGGAGTGCCTTGCTGGGGGATGATCAGCGGGGCGAGATCGCTCTGGGCGCGAACACACACGAACTGCTGGCCAGATTTCTGTCCGCGCTTGAGTGGGGCAGCCGCCGCACAATCCTGACCACGGATTCGGAATTCCACACGGTCCGGCGACAGGTAGACCGGCTCGCAGAGGCCGGTTGGGTTTCAGTACGGAAGGTCGAGGGCCGGCCGGTTGAGTCGGCCGTTGAACGGATGATCGCCGCCCTGGACGACTCGGTCGCCTGCGTGATCATGAGCTCGGTTTACTTCGGCACCTCGGAAGTGGTGCCGCATCTGAAGATGCTGGCCGAGGCATGTGCAGCCCGCGGCGTCCATCTGCTTATCGACGCCTACCATCATCTGAACGCGCT
Source organism: Gemmatimonadota bacterium (assembly GCA_041688945.1). Taxonomy (GTDB): domain Bacteria; phylum Gemmatimonadota; class Gemmatimonadetes; order Longimicrobiales; family Gaopeijiaceae; genus Gaopeijia. The sequence continues at coordinate 7,131 of JBDNHE010000136.1, forward strand.
GCCGTTCTCGATTCAGGAAATGGGGTTGAGCCAGGCCTTCGTCATGGGGGGCGGCTACAAGTATTGCCAACTGGGAGAAGGGAACTGCTTTTTGCGGTTTCCAGCGGACTGCGAGTTGCGCCCCGTCTTTACCGGTTGGTATTCCGAATTCGCCGAACTGGCGGAATCACGGACTCCCGGAGAAGTGCGTTACGGGAAAGGATCTGCCCGCTTCACGGGCGCCACCTACGACCCCACGGCCCACTATCGGGCGGCGGCCGTGTTCGACTTTTTCTCGCAGGAAGGCCTGACCCCGGATCGACTCAGGGCTCTTGGCCAACACCAGCTTCAGCGTCTGGCGCAGGCGTTTCTGCCGATACTGGGATCTGATGACCCCGAGTCGTGTGAACGCCTTCCGGGGCTTCGACGCGGCTTCGAAAACGTCGGCGGATTTCTGTCAGTGCGAAGTGCGAATGCAGGATCGCTTCATGACGCGCTGAAGGCCCGCGGTGTTCTGACGGACTTCCGCGCCGACCTGCTTCGGTTTGGCCCCGCGCCTTACGTGACGGACCAACAGCTCGATGCCGTGGCCAGCCATTTTCGCGACTGTGTTGCCGAGATCGGGCTGGGCGACTGACGTAGCGGTTCCCTGGCCGCTTCGAGCGGGCGTGATCTATACCTCCAGGGTCGCGACGTCACCGATCGAAACGATTCCGCCCTCGATAATTTTCCCGAACATCCCGCCCCGGCAGTCCGGCTTCAGCGCTGCTCGCAATCCTTCGACGGCCTCGTCCATGCGTTCGCACGGGTGGGTCTCGCCTCGCAGCTGAATCCGACAATCCCCCAGCCGGAGCACCTTCCCGCCGGTGCCTTCCAGGCGGATGCCGCTGGTCATCACATTGGCGCGTCGCGTGATCGGCTCGACCTGCGGACCCAGGCTGTCGGCCAGGGAATCAAAGACCTCTTTCTCAATCACGGTGACCTGCCGCCATCCCCCCTGATTGGAGCACCCCTCAATCCCGCGGTCCTTGATCAGGGTGACCTGGTCAGCGGGATCCATAGGCCCTCGCTTTGCCCGTTTGATCCACAAGGCTTCGACTTTTCCGTTTGACATGTGCGCGACCGGAGTGAATTCGGTTTCAGAAGGTTGAATCGCAGATCCAACCCGGCCCGCCAGACCGAGGGGCTCGACTGTCGGAGGGACGAGAAGACCAATATGCTCCCAGCCATGGTGGCGCCACAAAGAAGGATCGCCTGGACGGGCAACCGAAGTCCGTGTGGCGGCCGTGGCCACCCAACCTGCGCCCCGGAACCAGCATGATGTTCAATGTTCGTCTACCGTCCGCGTTCCTGACCCGTTGTGGTGGAGCTGCCCGATCACTTGTCCGGTCGATCTGCTCGCCTGGGGTGCCCCGGGCCGTGGTGGGACTCGTTCTCGTTGCCGGTGTTGTCGGATGCTCGCCCACGCCGCCACCTCCGCCCGCCCAGCTCCTGCCGGATACCCCCGTGCTCGAGAGGTTCGAGGTGGACAGCGACGGGCACCCGATGGCGTTGTGGGGTCGTGTGCCCGAGGAGGCGACGGCCGTCGTGCTGCTCCTGCATGGCCGGACATGGAGCTCGCTCCCAGATTTCGATCTGCAGGTCGAGGGGGAATCGCTTTCGCTGATGGAGGCGATGGCGGACCGTGGGATCGCGACCTACGCCCTTGATGCCCGTGGGTACGGCGAGACTCCGAGGATGGAGGATGGCTGGCTCAATCCGGATCGGATGGCACAGGACGTCGCGAACGTGCTCCGCTGGATTTCGGCCAGGCACCCCGGGCAGCGCCCGCCGGCCATCATGGGATGGTCCTTCGGCTCGACCACTGCGCACCTCGCGGCGCAACGCTGGCCTGAGCTGCCGTCTGGTCTGGCCGTCTACGGCTACTGGAAGCATCCGGACGCCGCGATTCCCGTGGGCGGCGATTCAGCTGAACCGGCCCGGAGCGCCACCACCGAGGAGGGCGCTCGATCGGACTTCATCGTCGAGGGGTCGATCTCCCAGGCGGCGGTGGACGCATTCGTGGTGGCCGCCCTCGCCGCCGACCCGGTGCGCGTGGATGTGCGTCGCCAGTACGAGTTCAACGCGCTGTCCCCCGACAGCCTGACCGTCCCCGTGCTGATTCTTCAGGGTGAGTTCGACCCGATTGCGCCGACCGCTACGCAGGCGGCGCTGTTCGAGCGTCTGGGAACCGGACACAAAGCTTGGGTGGTGCTGCCTGGCTGTGACCATGCCGCGCATATGGAGGTGTGCAGGCCCAGGTTCGTTGGGTCGCTCTACGGTTTCGTGATGGAGGTCGCGGGGGGCGGGTGAGTCGAGCCAGCGACGTGACGGTCAGATAGTGCAG
>JBDNHE010000137.1:0-1409 GCA_041688945.1 Gemmatimonadota bacterium
CCCTTCAGCGGGCGCCCGGAAACCTCCTGCTCTCCTGGTCCGTTTCTCTTCCATTCCAACATCCGGCATCTTCCTTGTCGCCCTCATGGCTCCGTAAATTCAGAAGTTAATCTGTCTCACTGGATGTTGGCAGAGAGGGGAGTGTCCCATTGTCGTTGACAGGTTCCGAATCGTGACATATGCGCATCCCACGTGACGCGGATCTGAGGAGCGTGACACAGCTACGTGTCCGGCGCCTCTACACGATGCGCGTCATCTACTTGCCATCTCAAGCAGTCGTCGATATATGGAGGTGCCAGCGTCGCGAATCCCTCTCTCCACGTACCGGATGCCCTGAAGGTGAGGCCGACATGATTTACCTCCTCGAACTCGATGAGCTGCCGCCCTCGGCGCTGGGGCTGGTGGAAGACTTCGAAGTGGTGAAACGGCACCTCAAGTGGGACGACCTAGACGGCGGCGATTGCGCCTCACTCAGGGCGCTCGTCATTGTGTCTCTCGATCTCGGTGCCCGACGGTCCGTCTTGATGCGCCAGCGTCTTCAGCATCTCGCGTTGGAGCCACCCCTGATCCTCGTTACTCGGGCGCACGCGTCCAACCTTCGGCACATCGGACTCTGGCCGGTCAAGGCCCTCGTGCCACTGGAGTACGTGGATGATCTCTTGCCGGAAGCCGTAATCGACGTGGCTGGCCGCACCGCCGCAGCGGCCTCCCTTCCCGCTCATGTTCCCAAGACACTGGGGCGCACCCTATCCGCCGCTGTTCGACTGTCACTAACCTACTGGCCTCCAGTTCGGCACGTGTCGCACCTGGCGGTCCTCCTCGCTTGCGTTCCGTCGACGCTTAGTCACGCGTGGTCGCGGGCCGCTCCTGGCACTTCCGCCGGATTCGCGGAGTTCCTCGAGTGTGTCTGGTTGCTGCGAGTCGCTGCATGTGCGCCCGTGGAGGGCTCTTGGAGCAGGAGCCTCGACATCCCGGGCGTCGATGTCCAGGCGATCGAGCGCGCCGTGAAGCGTCGGTTCGGAACGAGATCGCCCGCGCAGGCTCTCGTTCTGGAGTCTTGCCACCGAGCTGCGGTCGCGATGCTCGCGAGTCGGCACGTGAATCACGGCCCGACGGCGGATCGGCGATCCGAAGAGTAGTCGGCGGGGGTCGAGGTAGCCGAAATCACCGGGCTTGTTTTCGGGCCGCGCCTGTAACTTTGAAACGTTCTATGAAAGCGAGTGTCAAGGCAGGGCTCCGCCCCGGCTGAGTGCGAGGCCGTATTGGTCTTGGCACTCAGCCCCCTCTTGGTTGAACAGGCCGGATCGCCAGAGCGCGGTGCTGTGGAGGCGTCAGTCTTCTTGTCGGCCATGGTGTTCCTCTCTTGGGTCGTCGATCGGATCGGACTTGATGAAGTGGACGTGGGGGTC
>JBDNHE010000138.1:0-1785 GCA_041688945.1 Gemmatimonadota bacterium
CCCCACCGCTGACCCTTCCCGCCATAGATCGTCCTTTTTTGACGACCTGCCCGCTTCACCAGAACATCAACTCATGACAATCCGCGAACCCTCAGCCCACGTCCGCACGCTCCGGGACGTTTCCCGGACGGGCTCCTAGGCTCGGGGTGCGTCGAACTGGATCTGCGTCAGATCGACTTCGGCCAACGTTTCACGGAGCGAACGCAGTGAGCGCAGGCGGCGACGGTTTGCTAGCTGATGGCGCTCCCCAAAGCGAGTTCGCCGCACCGAAGGCTGGCCGGACGCCCCCTCTATTGAAACGCCAGAACACGTTGGCGTTAGCGACCCTACAAAAGTCCGACACCGAAAAGAAACGCCGGAGTCCACTGCCTAGTGACCGAGGAACCCCGTGACGAAATCATCAATGTTTCGCTGATTCGCGCCGAAATCGAGCCAGCTGGTCGTCCACGGCATGTCGCTTTCGACAACGACCCTCGTTCGATCGGAGTCGTCCAGGGCCACCGATACCATCATGATCTCACCCAGTGCGAGAAGAGTCTTCGTTCGACGGGCCTTGATGACACCTTCGGAAAGGTCGAACGCCGTGACCTTGAGACCCATACGCCTCAGTAGCTCGTGGCTTTGGTTCATGACGTCCTCAATCGGCGACTCAACCACCAGCGTCGCCGACTTGAACGTCGGAGAATGCTCTTGTCCCGCGCCAACCGCTGCGGCCAAATAGATCGCTGAACCGGCGAGCCAGGCGAGTCCCTTCGGGTCGCCTCCCGACAGGAGGAACATTGCCGGAAGTAGAAAGGCAGATCCCCCCACGATGAGGAATCGCCGCAGGTGCTTCGGCTGGCGAGGTTTGGCCAGAGCCGATGCATCGTGGTACGACGCCAGGCGGGCACCTGATGCGACGCTGGAGCTAGCCTGCACGGGCAAAGCCTGCACCCGAGATCTCAGGAAGAGTGCTGCAAGCCCGGCGATAAGGCCGATGGCTCCGGAGGCGATCGACACGATCTGTTCAAGTGTCTCCATGTGGGTCTCTCCATTAAGACCATGCGGAACAGCCCAGGTTCAATGGGTCGTCGCAACAGGGACTTACACGACGCTTCCCGCAGACGATAGGTCCGAAGCCTCGGCGAGGTCCAGTCCACGGACCGTCAGCAACCGACCCATCACCCCGATGGAGTCAGAAGCGACCGAAGGTCGTAGAGGGGGGCGAGAACGAATTACGGAAAGGGCGTTCAAGGAAGGAGCTTAGCTCGTGGAGGGTAGGAGGAGAGCGTCCAGGACCTCGGCCGGAGTTCTCCAGTAGAGGGTCTTGCGCGGCCGGCTGTTTAGCGCGGCCGAGACGGCCGCGAGATCATCGACGGAGTGCTTGCTGAGGTCGGTGCCTTTGGGAAAATACTGCCTTAGCAAGCCGTTGGTGTTCTCGTTCGTGCCGCGCTGCCACGGGCTTCGTGGATCGCAGAAATAGATCGCCAAGCCCGTGTCGACCCGAAGCTGAGCGTGCTGCGCCATCTCTGTGCCCTGATCCCATGTCAGAGAGCGCTGAAGTTGCTCGGGAAGGGTTGTGATTGAGGAGGCGATGGCGTCGCGCACGGCTTCAGCTCCATGCCCAGCCACTGGTGGCCCATTCTTGGTTCTCGGTCCGTCGTGTCCCTCGAGCCGCGGTAAATGGAGCAACATCGTGAACCGCGATGATCGCTCGACCAAAGTTCCGATCGCCGAGCTTCCGAGTCCCAAGATCAAGTCGCCTTCCCAGTGCCCCGGAATCGCACGGTCCTCGACTTCGGCCGG
>JBDNHE010000139.1:0-1737 GCA_041688945.1 Gemmatimonadota bacterium
CCCCACCGCTGACCCTTCCCGCCATAGATCGTCCTTTTTTGACGACCTGCCCGCTTCACCAGAACATCAACTCATGACAATCCGCGAACCCTCAGCCCACGTCCGCACGCTCCGGGACGTTTCCCGGACGGGCTCCTAGGCATTGGCCGGTGCGCTAGCGTGAAAATAGAACCGTTAGACAGCGAAGGTCCGGCTGATCGTCATCCGATGGAAATCGGAACTGCTCGGGAAGGGTACATGAGCATGGTGGACGGAACCCGCCCCGAGTAACTTTCCCGGACAACCTAGGAGGACGAATGTCTGAGGCCAGAGTGAAGGAACGGATCGTCGACGCAGTTCGCGACCTGCCAGAGGACGCGACGGTCGAGGACGCGATGGAGCGTCTCTACTTCTTGGCAAAGGTCGATGCCGGTCTTAAGCAGGCCGAGGCTGGTGACACGGTTTCCCATGAAGAGGCCCGTCGTCAGATCTTCGAATGACCGAAGTCAGATGGACACCCGAGGCGGTCGCCGACCTCCGGGCCATTCGCGAATTCATTGAGCGTGATTCTCCACGCTATGGACGCCTGGTTGCGGAGCGCTTGTACGACTCGATCACACGACTCAGTGCCTTTCCTCACTCGGGAAGAGTCGTACCCGAGCTAGGACGCGAAGAGATGCGCGAGGTCATCGTTGGCCCATATCGCATCGTCTACAAGGTCTTTGAAACACACGTCTCCATTGTCACTGTATTTCGTTCGTCGCGATTGATCTCCGCAGACTTGGTAGACCGATAGGAACTGGCTCGACGCTCTAACAAATTTTCGCGCTAGTCGCACCGTACGTGTAGGTTCGCGCTACGCGCTCTAGGCCTTGGCCGGTGCGCTAGCGTGAAAATAGAACCGTTAGGAGTCGCAGAACCGGGGCTTGTCGGCGAGAGAAACGATCAGTACTGTTGATGGTACAACTACCCGTACCATGGATGGTGGCACGATGGCGGTTCTCAAGCCTAGCCAGGATGTTCAACCGCTCTCCGCATTCCGGGCGAATGCGGCGGGCTTCCTTGATCAAGTCCGGTCGACCAAGCGTCCTCTCGTTCTTACTCAGCACGGTAAGAGCGCGGCGATCGTACTCGACGTCGGTCAGTACGAGGCGTTGGTCGACGAGATCGAGGTCATTCGCGACATTCGCCAAGCCAAGGCCGAGATGGCGCGTGGGGAAGGCATCCCGCATGAGCAGGTGGTGAGGGAGCTCAGGGCGAGACTCAAGCGTTGAGAATCGTCTGGTCCCCAACCGCGAGGGACCTGGCTTTCGACGCGGTGGACTTCATTGCTCTGGATCGGCCTCTGGGGTCGCTCGAATGGCTGGACGAACTCACCGTCCGCGTCGAGCTTCTTCGAGATCTGCCCGACCAGGGGAGGGAGGTCCCTGAATGGCATGAGCCGTCGGTGCGAGAGATCTTCCACGAGCCCTATCGAGTGATCTACGAAGTCTTCGATGATCACGTCGAGATTCTGACACTGAGTCATTTCCGCCAAGAGCTACACGACCGGACAGGCGGCGATTCCTAACAAATTTTCGCGCTAGTCGCGCCATACGCGTAGATTCGCGCTTCGCGCTCTAGAAGCCTGTTGAAGAAGTGGGGCGAGCCGCGTTACGAGCGCCATGGGGCCAGATTCGAGGCGGATCGCCGAAGGCATAGCCGTCAGCTACGTCGAGGCGGTCCAACGACGAAGATGGCCCCATGCCGCCCGTGGGC
>JBDNHE010000140.1:0-2243 GCA_041688945.1 Gemmatimonadota bacterium
CCCTGGACGATCTATCCCGGTCGCTACCCTCAATGGGTCCCGCCGCTGCGGGTGATGGTCAAGGAGATGGTGGATCCCCATCACGATCCGTTCTGGAAGAATGCGGACCGTGCGCTCTTCGTCGCCCGGGTGAATGGAAAGGTCGTCGGCCGGATCGCCGCCATCGAGAACCGCCGGCACAATCAGGTACACGACGATCGCGTCGGCTTCTTTGGGTTCTTCGAATGTGTGGATGATCAGGAAGTCGCCGATGCCCTTTTTGCCGAGGCAGCGGCCTGGCTCAAGGAACGCGGGCTCGATCGGATGCGGGGACCAGCCAGTCCTTCAATGAATCACGAATGCGGTCTGCTCGTCAAAGGGTTCGTGCACGCGCCCACGATCCTCACGGCCTGGAATCCGCCCTACTACGAGACGCTTATTCTGAGGGCTGGATTCGCGCCCGAGCGGGACCTCCTGGCCTACCTCTACGATCACGACCGGGGGCAACTCGACGGCACGCGAGTCGAGCGACTGGTCAACAAGAGGTCACCCGCCAGCGGCATCACCGTGCGGGATCTGGACCTGAAACAGATCGATGCCGAGATCGATCTTATCCTCCCGCTCTTCAACTCGGCCTGGAAAGACAACTGGGGCTTCGTTCCCATGACGGACGAGGAGTTTCGCTTCACGGCAAAAAGCCTGAAGCCGCTGCTCATGAAGAACTTCATCATGGTGGCCGAAAAGGACGGAAGGGCGATCGGGTTCTTTCTGATCGCGTCCGACCTGAACCAGATCCTCAAGCGAATTCCATCCGGTCGCCTGGGGCCCATCGCGCTGATCCGCCTGCTGTTTGGCATACCGCGGATTCGGCATGGGCGGGTCATGCTTCTCGGCCTGGACCCCGATCACCGGCAAGGAATTCTCTTTCCCATCTTCCTGAATGAGCTCCTCAAACGGGGTCTCAAGTACGGCGTGTCGGCCGAGGCCTCATGGGTGTTGGAGGAGAATTCTGCGATTCGCGATTCGCTGGAGTCACTCGGCCCCGAGTTGTATCGTCGGTGGAGAATCTATGCGAAGCCGATTTCCTACAGCCCGACGTGAAGATGATCGAACGCACCCATCGACCGACCCGACTCCTTCTCGCACTCGCGCCTCTGCTGATTGCCGCTGTCGCACTGGCCTCGGACAGCACCGCTCTCGCCGCCCAGGACCGCGAACTGTTCGTCGAGAACTTCGATTCGGATGTCCAGGTGCTGAGTTCGGGACGAATCATCGTCACCGAGGCGATCCGCTTTCGGTTCGAGGGGAGTTGGAATGGCGTGTTCCGAACCCTTCCAGTGAAGTACCAGGGATCGGGCGGGCTCGACTACAACCTCAAGGTCGACCTCACATCCGCCACGCTCGATGATGGCACCGAGCTCGATGTAGAGAGGTCTCGTCAGGGTCAGAATCTGCAGTGGAAGATCTGGGTGCCCGATGCGCAGGACGCCACGCGCACCGTTCGCCTTCAGTACGCCGTGGAGAATGGACTGCGTTTCTTCGAGAATCACGACGAGCTGTACTGGAATGTGACCGGGACCGAGTGGGAGGTGCCCCTCGGGATGGCCGAAGCCCGCGTCAGGCTTCCATTAGGAGTGACGGGCCTCAGAAGTCGTGCGTTCACTGGTGCTTACGGCAGCACGGCTGAGAACGCTACGATCACGGGCGAAGACAGCCAATGGACCTTCCGGACCACCGAGCCGCTCGGTTTCCGCAACGGACTGACCCTCGTGCTCGGCTGGGATCCCGGCATCATCCACCGGCCCACCTGGCTCGAGAAACTGATCGATCTGATCAACGCGAACTTCCTTCTGCTTGTGCCGTTCGGTGTGTTCGTGCTGATGTTCCAGAAGTGGAGTCGCGACGGTCGCGATCCACCGCTGCGCCCCATCGCGCCCCACTACAAGCCGCCTCGGGACCTAACACCCGGGGAAGCCGGAACGCTGATCGACGGCACCCCGAATCTGAGGGACATCACCGCCACCATCGTCGATCTGTCAATCCGCGGTTACCTGCGCATCCGCGAGGACGACCAGGGCAAGATCGAGAAGTTCTTTGGGCAGAAGGACTTCACCTTCGAGTTTCGCAAAGAGACGTGGACTGAGCTCAAGCCGCATGAGCGCAGCGTCCTGGACGCGCTGCGATCGATCGGCGGGACACGCGTCACCACCGACGAACTCGAGAACGAGTTCTACAAGAAGCTCAGCGGCATTCGTGACGACTTC
>JBDNHE010000141.1:0-16586 GCA_041688945.1 Gemmatimonadota bacterium
ATGGTCCGCAAGATCGGAGAGATCCAGAGTGACCTTTCCGACATTAAGGGTCGAATGTCGGCGTTCGATGTTGGGTTTGAGGAGCTGAGGCATCAGCAGCGCCTGGCCTTCGAGGCGATTCAGGCGAACGGCGTCGCCATTGAGCGAAACCGTATCGCCATCCTCGCGAACACAGAAGGTATCGAGCGGAATGGACTCGCTATCCAGGTTGCGCGTAACGCGATCGACCTCACCAGAGCTGATGTGAGAGGCATCGGCGTACGGCTTGGTCGGGTGGAACGGATCCTCCGGATCGCATAGCCATGAGACCTGAGGAATACGCCAATTTGATGGAATTGCTCGGCCGCAGTTTTGCGCGGATTGAGCAGCGGTTCGACAGCCTCGATACCCGGATGACCAGCCTCGAGGGCCGGGTCTCAAACCTCGAAGTCAGCTTCGAAGCATTCCGACACGACGTGCGCGCTTGGGGGGAGTACACCATGTCGAATGGCGAACGGATCACACGGATCGAGCGACTGATCTCAGCAGCTTGATCCCAATTCAACGCTGAGTGTTGACTCAGGGCTCTCTCGCCGCCGAGACGAAAGCGCGAGTATCGACCAGCCCTAACACTAGAGCCGCGGCACCACCCCCGCCGCGCCCGCCCGCATCTCGTTAAGGACCAACTCGGCGTCCGCAGCGCACGGCAGCTCCCATCCGGCCTGATATCCGAACACGTCGTGCAGTGACCGGCTGCCGAAATTGCCATCCAGCACCTCGATGTGCTCGGCGGTCAGCAGCCCCGGATGCTCCACGCCACAGGCCAGACTCAGCCGCGTGAGTTCCTTGCGGAAGGTGATGACATAGTTGGCCAGGCGTCCGGCTTTGTGCGTCGGATCCAGTCCGCGCATCAGCCACTTGTTCTGCGTGGCTACACCCGTCGGGCAGTGCCCCGTGTGGCATCGCTGGGCCTGAATGCAGCCGATCGACAGCATGGCCTCACGCGCCACCGCGATCATGTCAGCGCCCAGACAGAACGCCGTCAGTGCCGTCTCGGGGAAGCCCAGCTTTCCGGCCCCCACCCAGACGACCTTCTGATGAATCCCACGCTCCGCAAAGATCCGGTACACACGAGCAAAGCCGATCTTGAACGGCAACGCCACATGGTCGGCGAAGGCAAAAGGCGCCGCGCCCGTGCCTCCCTCCCCGCCGTCCACATGGATGTAGTCCACGCCCCGATCTTCAGCCGCCATCCGGTCGGCCAGCTCTTCCCAGAAGGCCAGCTGCCCCACGGCCGACTTGATCCCGATCGGCAGCCCCGTGGCGTCGCCCAGATCCTCCACGAAGTCCAGCAGCTCGTCGACGCTGGAGAACTCCTTGTGGTTGGCCGGACTGATCACGGTCTCGCCCTGAGGCACACCGCGAATCCGAGAGATCTCGGCGGTCACCTTGACTCCCGGCAGCACGCCGCCCAACCCCGGTTTCGCGCCCTGGCTCAGCTTGACCTCAATGGCCTTGACTGGATGCGCCTCGACTTTGCGCAGGCACTCGTCCCGATCAAAACGGCCATCCGCTCTGCGCGCCCCGAAGTACCCGGTGCCCAACTGCCAGATCAGATCCCCGCCGTGCAGATGGTGCGGCGAGATCCCGCCCTCGCCCGTGTTGTGCAGGCAACCCGCGATTTGCGATCCGCGATTGAGCGCCTCGATCGCCGCAGACGACAACGACCCGAAGCTCATCGCGCTCACATTCACCACCGAAGCCGGCCGGAAGGCGTGCTTCCGCCCCCGATGCCCGCCCAGAATCTTGGCGCACGGCAGCCGGTAGATCTCGTCGTGCGGAGGCTCCGGGTAGCCGAACACATGGTGCTTGATGATCAGGTAGTTGGCCGACTTTTCCAGATCGTTGTCGGTCCCGAAGCCCGCGTAGTTGTTCTGCTTCTTGGCCGACGCGTAGACCCAGCGCCGCTGGTCCCGCGAAAAGGGCAGCTCCTCGTCGTTGTTGGTGACGATGTACTGCCTGAGCTCCGGCCCGACGGTCTCCAGGATGTACCTGAAGTGCCCCAGGACCGGAAAGTTGCGCAGAATGGCGTGTTTGGTCTGAACGAGGTCGTAGATGACGACCGCCAAAAACAGGCCGAGCGGGATCAGGATCCAGAGCATGATGGCATTCGGATCAGGAGGATGGCGACGGTGCGCCCCCGACTGACGACAATCGTCATCCGGATCGGCCCACAAATTGACCGACGGGTAAAGCTAGTGGCGCTCGGGAGGACGCGCCATTGAGCCGCCGGATCCCCTTCGAACGCCTCGCCGATCTCGACGATGGCGTTTCCAGCCACCCGTTCATAGACCGGCGCCGTGGGAATAGTCATTCATGCAGTCTGGGGCGGATAGGCTACCGCCCGCCAGTCCGGAAGCGAATGGCGGGGCGGTGTCAAAAGTCGGCCCGACGGAGAGGACCCGCGACGCGTCCCACCGAATCGTTCACAGCCAGCAGTCCATCCAATCCAGCGCCATGTGGATCAGGAGCCCCAGCCCAACCAACTCCACGAGGTTCACCCATCTTTCCTTTGGCTCACCTCGCTGCCCTCGCTCACCGGACTCACCAAGCTCACCGCGTTGTCGTCGCCAGAGCAGTGCCCCGATGAACAGAGCGCCATACAGAAAAATGGCCGGGGTGGTATGCAGCGGATGAAATCCGATGGAGCAGCGCTGAGGATCGTAGATGGGGTCGGCCAGAAGATGGTCCACATCGACCACCATCGTGCTCAGTAGGACCAGGGCGGACGGTCCCCACCTGGATCGATAGAAAAGCCAGGCTACGGTGACCGGTGCGGCGGCGTGCAGAACGAGATGGATCACGGCCACGCCCTCATCCCCCCACAAGCACCCACTCTTCCTGCGGCGGCACCAGCCACTCGGCGCCATCCACCGTCACCACCACCATCTCTTCCACCGAGATCGTCTTCGTGGCCCCGTCCTCGATCTCCCACCCGAAGAACCCGTCGAAGGCAAAGGTCTGCCCGACTACCAGCGCCCGGTTCGCATCCCCCGTCGCGGGCCGTCCACCGTTGGACCCACCCAGCCTCGGCCCCAGGTCATGCGCCCAGTAGCCGACCGGATGCCCCGTGCTCCACGGAATCGGGATCGACCCATTCGACTCGAGCATGGCACGCTGTCCCCGGTCCACGTCCCATCCCGTCGCACCCGGGCGCATGGCGCCGAAGGCCGCGCGCCGCATGATGTCCACCTCGCGCGGGAGCTTTACCGAAAGCCACTCCACGACCAGATCCCCCGACGACACCAGTCGCGAGGTGAGCGCCGGACCGAGCGCCTGCTCGAATGCGTTTCGCTGCGTCCACGACAGTCCGTCTGCCACATTCCGGCCGCTGTTGTTCACGGCGATCGTGGCGGGATTGCGCTCGGCCAGAATCGCGGCAGCGGCGGTGTAGACGTTCTCGCCGCGGGGCGTTGCGATGACGGTGTCCAGCGGTGAGACCTCGGCCAGCGCGGTCGATTCGCTCGATGGTGAGATCGCAATGGAGGACAGCTCACCCTGGGGTGTGGCGAAGAAGAGAAAGGCTGCCAGCCCGCCCGCGTTTTCGGCTCCGATATGAGCAGCCAGCGGGTCGTTCGCATTCTCCCGAGCGAACACAACCCAGGCTTCTGCACCCGCGCGCGCCATCGCCGGCCCGAGCAGCGTCTGAATCCGCTCCTCTCTTATGGAGGGCCAGAGCGTGGGATCATCGGGGAAGGGCATCTCGCTTGCGACCGCCGAGTTCGCGTCGGGCGAATCCGAGGCAGGTGAGCAGGCGGTTCCGAGAGTCAAGAAGGCGATTGCGAACAGAGGGAGTGTCGTCTTCACGGAGGCACTGGGCTGAAGGGAGGTGTCGGGGCCACGATGCAGAGGGAGCGAACTGGCGGCAACTCACTTGGCCGCCCACCTCAGTGATCGTCCGGCGGAATGCCCAGCGCGAGCTCGTGAATTGGCAGGAATAGCTCTACGGCCAGTCACGGCCGCTTTGAATCACGGAGCACGCTGACTCGTACTGCGTGAATGAATGCCGGCGCCATCCTGTTCGCGTACCGCTGTCGCGATCGGGCACCGCCCACCCCAGACTGTATCTGGGCCGACCTTTGGCCCAATCACTCCTGATCGGAGCCGTACCGTGGTCGACCGCCTCTTTCGCCGTCTGATGCTCCCGCTCGTTGCGGGACTGTTCGTCCTTCCCAGCGCCATCACTGCCCAGGACGCCCAGTCCATTGAACGCGGTCAGATGCAACACGGGACTCTCGCGACCGGCGACACCGCCCGCTTCACCTTCGAAGCCGAAGAGGGCTTCCTTCTCTATGGCGAAGTGAACCAGGTCAGCGTCGACGTAGTCCTGCGACTTGTGGACTCCCAGGGCCGTCGAGTCGGACCCGCATGGGACAGCCCGGCACGCGGGCCCGAGGCGTTCACCATGTCGATGCCGAAGGCGGACACCTACACGCTGCTCGTGGCTCCGTTCGAGGACGAAGAGGGTGATTTCGAGGTGTCCATCCTTCAGCTCGAAGCCCAGTCAGACGATCCCGAAAGGCTCGCCGATCAGCTGATGTTCGCCTACGACCGCCCCGGCGGACCCGGTGGCGCGATCCAGGTGTGGCGAGACGGTGAGACCGTCTTTTCAAAGGCTTACGGGCTCGCCAACATCGAGTACGACATCCCTTTCGCGGTCACGACACCCACCAACATCGGATCAACCTCCAAGCAGTTCACGGCCTTCGCGGTGCTGCTTCAAGCGGAGCGCGGGCTCCTGGATCTGGATGACGACATCCGGGAGTACGTCCCCGAGGTCCCCGAGTTCGATGAGGTCATCACGATCCGTCACATCCTGACCCATACCTCGGGGCTGCGGGAGTTCCTCAATCTCTTTGGTATGACGGGTGGACCGGCCTCCGGGCTTCGCCGCGAACACGTGCTCACCATCGCAGCACGCCAGCCCGCGCTTCAGAACGCGCCGGGCGCGGAGTTCAACTACAACAACACCGCCTTCTCGCTTGCGGCCACGATCGTCGAACGGACCTCGGACCAGGACTTCGACGACTTCGTGCGCGAGAACATTTTCGAGCCGCTCGGCATGATGACCAGCACGGTTCGTATGGATCCCAGCATCATGATTCCGGGCCGCTCCGATGGCTACACGCCCGGGGGCACCGGCTGGACCGTCCCCGGTGATCTTGGCGGCGCGGTTGGTGCTGGTGGGATCTACGCCTCAGTCGAGGACCTGCAGCGTTGGGGTCAGAACATTCTCAACCCGCGGGTCGGAACGCCCGAGACCATTGAGGCCATGACGACCGAGTACGTCATGACGAACGGCCAGGGCACCGGATACGGCTTCGGGCTCTTTCTGGATGAACAGCGCGGGCTCCGGCGCGTGCATCACGGAGGGGCCGACGTCTCGCACCGCTCCATGATCGTTCACTTTCCCGAGATCAATGCCGGACTCACCGTTCAGAGCAACGCCTCGACCTTTAACAGCAACCTCGTCGCCTTCTCACTGGCTGGGGCCTTTTTTGACGACGCCATGGAGCCGGAGGAGCCGGCCGTCGCCGCACCGGGAGCCGACGTGGAGTTCGCCGCGGCCAGTTGGAATCTGGATAGTTTCGAACCCTTCGAGGGCTCATATACGCTCGATCCCGCACCAGCGGTCACGGCCCGATTCTGGCGCGACGGTGACCAGCTCTACACACAGCTCACTGGCCAGCCTGCGATCGAGATGGAGGTCGTTGGGCCCACCAGCTTTCAGGTCGTCACCGTCGATGCACGGATCGTGTTCGAGGCGCCTGAAGGAGACACCTCCCCCGGCCTGACCCTCTATCAGGGTGGCCAGGAGATTCATGCGACACGGGTCGCTGCCGTAGAGGGTGAAGGAGCCGAGGGGGCGACTGAACCATGGACGCCAGATGATCTATCGGACTTCGTCGGCCGCTACTACAGCGATGAGATCGAGACCTTCTACGAGGTTCGCATTGAGACCGCCGACGAGGAAGGCGCAGAGCCCCGGCTGATCCTCAATCAACTCTGGATGGGCGACAATCGCATGAACTCCGCCAGCGATGAGGACTCCTTTGCTGTCGGCGGGATGATGATTCAGTTCGAGCGAGATCGAGCCGGCAAGATTCAGACGCTCTACGTCAACGCCGGTGGTCGCACGCGTGACGTCTTGTTCGTACGGGTCAGGGAGTAGCACTAGAAGCCTGTTGAAGAAGTGGGGTGCGGCCGCGCGAAGGGGTCTTCGGTGTGTTCAGGGCAGGGGCGACTCACCGTCTGAAAGCGCTGCAACTGAGGGCGCCAGCCGTTATCTTTGGGGAGGGGGGGAAATCTCATGGAACGAGTGTTTAACAAAGCGATCGGGCATGACCAGGCGCACGAGTGGGATGTTGAGCAGCAGAAGCGCATGACCCCCGAAGAGCGGCTTCAGGCGGCCAGGGTTTTGAAGGATCGGCACTTTCCCGCTGACGCAAAGGACATCCGGGAATGGCACCGCGAGAGGTAGCCGCGTCTAGTTCCACTGCCGTTCATCAGCCGAGCAGCCCTCGCGGCCAACAAGCGTGCCTCGGGCCGCCCGCGCGATCTGGACGACCTCGCTTTCCTTTCGGAATAGCTCTACGGCTCCGCCCGCAAGTCCCGCACCCGGCTCATCTGGACGGGCGATCCGGCACGAAAGGACGCCACCGGAGTAGTGGTTCATCCCAGACGCGGCGATGGGACGGTCTTGCATGTGATTGCGTGACACCACCACCCGGGGGGCGCAGCGGAGTCTGTCTGCGAGATTCTGGATCCCGACGAACCACCAACTGAACACATCGGACAGAGCTATGAACGGCGAAGCTGAGACCACCGGCGGCAAGTGCCCCGTCATGCACGGAGATCGCGCCCAGAAGACTGCAAAGGGCACCGCCAATCGCGACTGGTGGCCGAACCAGCTGAATCTGGGGATCCTGCATCAGCACTCCCCTGCGTCGAACCCGATGGGCGACGGCTTCAAGTACTCCGAAGCGTTCGCGACGCTGGATCTGGAGGAGCTCCGCAAGGATCTCTTTGCCCTGATGACCGACTCGCAAGACTGGTGGCCCGCCGACTACGGCCACTACGGCCCGCTCTTCATTCGCCTGGCCTGGCACAGCGCTGGCACCTACCGCACCGGCGACGGTCGCGGGGGTTCGTCATCCGGCACCATTCGCTTCGCACCACTGAACAGCTGGCCCGACAACGGCAATCTGGACAAGGCCCGCCGGCTGCTCTGGCCGCTCAAGAAGAAGTACGGCCGTGCAATCAGTTGGGGCGATCTCTTCAGCTTCTCGGGCGACTGCGCCATGGAGTCGATGGGCTTCAAGACCTTCGGGTTTGCCGGCGGTCGTGAGGATGTGTGGGAGCCCGAGCTGGACGTCTACTGGGGAAGTGAAACCGACTGGCTCGGCGACCAGCGCTACGAGGGCGATCGCCAGCTCGAAAACCCACTGGCCGCGGTGCAGATGGGTCTCATCTATGTGAACCCGGAAGGCCCCAACGGCGAGCCCGATCCGGTCGCCGCCGCAGTGGACATCCGCGAGACCTTCGCGCGCATGGCCATGAACGACGAAGAGACCGTCGCGCTGATCGCCGGCGGACACACCTTCGGCAAAATGCACGGCAACGGTGACGCCTCCCTGCTGGGCCGCGAGCCAGAAGCCGCTCCGATTGAAGAGATGGGGCTCGGCTGGAAGAACACCCAGGGAACCGGCAAAGGATTCGATGCCATCACCAGTGGTCTTGAAGGCGCCTGGACGCCCAACCCCATTCAGTGGGACGACGGCTACTACGACACGCTCCTTGGCTATGAGTGGGAGCTGACCAAAAGCCCTGCCGGCGCCTGGCAGTGGAAGCCCGCCAATGACGCCGCTGCGGACGCCGTGCCCGATGCCCATGACCCATCCATCCGACATGCCCCGGTCATGGCGACCACCGACATCGCGCTCATCAAAGAGCCTGCGTATCTGACGATCTCCAAGCGCTTCCACCAGAACCCCGACCAGTTCGCCGACGCTTTCTCCCGCGCCTGGTTCAAGCTCACCCACCGCGACATGGGTCCGCGCCCGCGCTACCTGGGCAGCATGGTTCCGAGCGAAGAGCTCATCTGGCAGGATCCGATTCCTGCGGTGGATCACGAACTGATCGACGCGGCGGATATTGCCGCACTCAAGGGGACAATTCTGGGGTCGGGTCTTTCGATCGCGCACCTGGTTTCTACGGCCTGGGCCTCGGCCAGCACCTTCCGCAATTCCGACAAGCGCGGGGGTGCCAACGGCGCCCGCGTACGACTCGCGCCGCAGAAGGACTGGGAGGTCAACCAGCCCGGCAAGCTCGCCAAGGCCCTCGAAGTGTTTGCGACGATCCAGAGTGAGTTCAACGCCGCGCAGACCGATGGCAAGCAGGTCTCGCTGGCCGACCTGATCGTGCTCGGTGGCTGCGCCGCCGTCGAAGCCGCCGCGAGTAAGGCCGGCAACGACATTCAGGTGCCGTTCACCCCTGGCCGGATGGATGCCTCGGCCGAGCAGACGGACGCCGACTCATTCGAGCCGCTTGAGCCTTTTGCAGATGGCTTCCGCAACTATCAGCAGACCGACTACACGCTCTCGACTGAAGAGCTGCTGGTCGATCGGGCGCAGCTGCTGACCCTGTCTGCGCCGGAGATGACGGTGCTGGTCGGCGGGATGCGTGCGCTGAACGCCAACCACGGACAGTCACGCCACGGGGTGCTGACCGATCGCCCCGAAGCGCTCACCAACGACTTCTTCGTGAACCTGCTCGACATGGGCACGCGCTGGCAGCCCACCACCGACGACAACAAGGTCTTCGAAGGACGTGATCGCATGACGGACGATGTTCGCTGGACCGCCACTCGCGCGGATCTGGTGTTCGGATCCAACTCGCAGCTGCGTGGGATTGCCGAGGTTTACGGAGCTGACGACGGGCAGGAGCAGCTCGTGCAGGACTTCGTGGCTGCATGGGACAAGGTCATGATGCTGGATCGGTTCGACGTTCGGTGAGTTGGATGAAGTGATTCGCAAGAAAGGAGCGGCCCAGGTTTGGGCCCTGTGAACGGGGCGTCCCATCCGTTCATGGCCCCAGCCGCGCGGAGGCGTTAGGGTTTAGATGCGCACCCTTGGTCTCTCCCGCGTGAACTCATGTCCAACGCCGAATACGCCAGCCTGATCGACTTCCTTTCGGGGAAGTTCGAGCGAATCGACGCGCGTTTTGACGCGATTGATCGGCGCCTGGATTCGCACGGTCAGCGGCTCACCCGCCTCGAGGTGTCCTTCGAGGAGTTCCGCCACGACATGAAGGCGGTGACCGAACTCGCGCGCCAGAATGGCGAGTTGGCCCGTCAGAACGCGGGACGCCTGGATCGGATCGAGCGATTGATCGCGTAAAGGGGCCAGCGGCCCGCCCGCTACAATCCAAACACTGGCCTATCCGTTCATGGCCCCGGCCACGCTGACGTATTAGGGTTAGAAGTGCCTCCCGGTCTCTCCCGCGTGAACTCATGTCCAACGCCGAATACGCCAACCTGATCGACTTTCTCTCGGGAAAGTTTTCGCGTATCGATGCGCAGTTCGAGGCAGTCGATCGGCGATTCGACGGAATCGATAGGCGATTCGACGGGAGCGATCAACGATTCGATGGGATCGATCAGCGACTCGACCGGCAAGATCAACGGCTGACCCGCCTGGAGGTCTCATTCGAAGAGTTCCGGCATGACATGAGGGCCGTCGCCGAGCTCGCCCGTCAGAACGCCCAGCATCGGTTGGGTTGAACGACTGAGAGCCAGGAAGGCGATGGGCCGCGCTCTACCCCCCCACTGCCGCCCGTATCCGGTCCCGCACCTCGGCAGGCCCCAACACCTCGGCCTCCGCCCCGTAATGCAGCACATGGCGCACGATCCATTCGTCCGAGAACAGGCGATGGCGCACGCGATAGCTGCCTGACTCGTCCTCCTCACCCGCATAGCGCTCCCGAACCCAACGAGCGACCCGCGGCGAGTACCGGACCTCGGCCCAACGATCCGAGTCGCCCATCAGCAGGTCGATGCCTCCCTCTGGGCCTGCGCGCGATGTGTCGAATGCGTCGTCGGGCTCAAAGGTCTCGTCCATCATCTGGCAGCCGAGCACGCGGTCCAGTCGGAAGATGCGGGGTGCGGCTCGATCCACGTCGTGGCCCAGCACGTAGGATTCGCCCTCGGCGTGGATGATGCGGCGGGGTTCGAGGTGCCGGATCTCTGGAGCCTCACCGTGCGCCTTCACGTAGCCGAAGCGAACCCGGCGGCACTCAAGCACGCCGCGCGAGAAGGCGGACCGGACCCCCTCGCCATCTGCGGCCGTGAGCACGAACTCCACAGCGGGTCCATCGGTCGGTGAGGGCTCCGTGACCTGGGCGGGTTTGGCCCCAGACTCTCCAGCAGCCCCCCCTGAAGGCACGTCCGCCTGACCCCGGTCGCGACCTCGGCCGGCGGCCTTGTCCGAGCCCGACAGCGCCAACGCGGCCTCCACCTCGGCGCACAGTTCGCGATGCAGATCGGTCGGCAGACCCGCGCAGCGCAGAGCCAGCGAGACGGCCAGCATCTCGTCGGGAAGCAGACGGATGGGGCGCTGGAAGGCGCGCGGACTGAAGATGTTGATGCGATCCCCGGCCAGCATCATCTGGAAGTCGTCTTCGCTGCCCGGGGGCAGGTAGTCGGCGCGGGCAGCCAGCACTGCAAGATCCTTTCTGATCTGGCTCGCGCTCACGCCGCACAGTGCCGCGGCCTCCTCATAGCCGATCCCTTCCGGGCGGGTGGCGAGCGGGAGTACACGGAGCAGTCGAAGGAGCGATTCGATGGATACGCTCATCCACGCGCTCCGGTCTTCGAGTACATCCGCGCGACCTGGGCCCGCAGTGCATCCAGGGCTTCGGCCAGATCGGACGGTGACACCACAGAGACCTCTTCCTGCAGGCTCAGCAGCCATCGCAGAAACGGATCCGCTGCCCGCACGCTGAAGCGCCGCACCGCCGCTCCACCCTCCATCTCGAGCACCAGCTCACCCAACTCGTTGCGAGCGGCCCACAGCGATCGCGGGAACTCGAATCGCACCTCCACCTGCACCTCACGCGAATCATCGCCCGGCAGATTCCAGGCCGAGGCCGCGTGCCACTCAGTCATGTCCATGCGGGCCGGCTCAAAGTGCGGAGCCGGGGCGTCATCGATGGCCAGATCACTCATCCGACTCACTCGGAAGGTCCGCCGAGCCTCGCGCATGCGGTCGTGCCCGATCAGATACCAGCGGTTGTACTTGTAGAGAAGCGACCAAGGCGCCACCTCCCGATCCAGCACCTGGTCGCGCCCGAGCGAGTGGTAGCGGAAGCGTACCACGCGTCGTTCACGAATCGCCCGATTCAGCTCGTCGACCCGGGCACGGGTCTCGTCATCGTCGGCCGTCACGATCAAGGGCGCCGTCCCAAAGTGGCTCGCCGGCTCGTGCAGATCGAAGGTCAGCTTTCGAAAAGCAGAATCCGCCGCGTCGGCTGCGGGGAGGCTCGGGTTCTCGCGAAGCACCGAGAGCGCCTCCGCCACGATCCAGGCCCGCTCCGGAGCGATTGAGGCGGCTGGTGTGTCGGACTTTTTCGGGATCTGTCCGTCCTCGTCGTCGGCCTGAAGCAGGCGCAGATAGGGCAGGTAGAAGTTGCGCGGGCTCAGACGGTACAGCTGGCTCTCCCCCGACTCGGCAACCGGCTGCTGCACCGTCTCCAGCGGAAAGCCCATGTCGAGCAGATCCTTCTTGTCGCGCTCAAAGGTCCGCCGGATCGACTCGTCCTTTGCGCCATCCCGCACCTGCTGCGCGTAGCCCTCAACCCCGTCCCAGATCTCCTCGCGCGGAACGGGAAACCGCCGAGCCACCAGAAAGGCGATCAGGTCGAGTTGGCGCTGGGTCTTGTTGGGTGTGGAGGGCATTTCGGCTGAGCTAAGGAGCGGGCGGGTTTCTGGCGTGTGCAGGAATGACTACCCGAATGAATACCGAACCCCTGTGACATGCCGCCGGGTTCGGGATCGCGGGAAACCTGTGTTCAGGTGAGGCGGGGCGCCAGCCTGTCCGCCTCGATACGGCCAGAATGACGGGTGTTGGCCGGTTCTGGGCGGACAGTGCGCGGTCAGTTCGAGGTTTGACGGTCGAACTTGACCCTTGAATACTGCTCAACGCGTTCAAGACAAGACTTGAATATTGCTCAATACACCAGTCGAATATTGATCAACGATTGACTCGAATACTGCTCAACGGTCTTCTTGAAGAATGCTCAATGGTCAACTACATTCAACGTAGAATCATGATCTGACCCCACGGTACAGTTTCCCGGCGGATGAAATGTACAGGCCACGAATAGTCGACTCCCAACTCCAAGAGCTTCTTGAGTCCTTCGGTGCAGTCGTTATTGAGGGACCCAAGGCCTGTGGCAAGACCGAGACGGCTCAGCAGGTTGCAGCAAGCAAGGTCCGGCTCGATGTGGATGATTCTGCCCGACAAGCTGCCCTGACTGATCCATCGTTGATTCTGGCCGGTGCCCCGCCCCGACTGATTGATGAATGGCAGCTCGCCCCGAATCTGTGGAATCATGTCAGAAGGGAGGTGGATGACCGGAGGACACCCGGACAGTTCATTCTCACTGGATCGGCCACTCCCAGCGATGAGGTCACACGACATACCGGTGCTGGGCGTTTCGTTCGGTTCCGCATGCGCCCCATGTCGCTCTTTGAAAGCGACCACTCTACCGGCGAGATCTCTCTCAAGAGCCTTCTGGAGGGAGAACCAGCCCGGGCCGTGGAGACCTCACTGACGGTTGCCGACATAGCCGACCGGATCTGTGTCGGAGGCTGGCCCGGGTTTCAAGGACTCAAAGTGAATCAGGCCCTGACAGCAGTGCGCGGTTACCTGGACCAAGTGCGGCGCACCGACATTCAGCAGGTTGACGGCGTGTCGCACGACCCGGAACGAGTCCTTCGGCTCCTGAGATCATTCTCGCGAAATGTTTCGACCCTCACCCCCGTCACGACGCTTGCCAAAGACGTGGGTAAAGCGGATCCACTCGCAAGAAATTCCGTTCAGAGCTACCTGGACTCGCTCAGCCGTCTGATGGTTGTGGAAGATCAACCCCCGTGGGCGCCACATCTTCGATCCAAAGCCAGGGTCCAGAGCTCACCCAAGCGACTCTTCGTCGATCCATCACTGGCGGTCGCAGCGCTGCGTGCCAATCCGGCGATGCTCCTCAACGACCTGAACTACATGGGATTCCTTTTCGAGTCCCTCGTGGTGCGAGATCTGCGGATCTACGCGCAAAGCACCGAAGAAGGAGAAGTCTATCACTATCGAGACGATACCGATCTAGAGGTCGATGCCATCGTGCAGGCAGGTGGGCGCTGGGGTGCGATTGAGGTAAAGCTGGGCCTGCCCTCGGTTGATCAGGCTGCGGAATCACTGCTGCGGTTTGTCGCAAAGGTCGACACGGGAAAGATGGGCCCGCCGGCCTTCCTGGCCGTTGTTGTAGGAAGCGGATTCGGATATCGACGGGAGGACGGGATCAACGTCGTTCCGATTGGGGCGTTGGGGCCTTAAGCCGAGGGCCGTGCCCAGGTGGGCCCGCCGCAACCGAAGGCCCGTGGACATCCGGAGAGCAGTGGGTGGGATTTCTGGCAAATCAGTCAGACAACCCGCATTGTGGTCGAAGGCGTCCCGCCGATGCCAGGCCAACCTTACGGAGAGCTGACGGCCCATGAATGACTCCACGATCACGACGTCCACGGGCTGGCGCATCAAAGGATCCGCAGAAACCGTGCAGGCCATCGGCGCTGCACACCTGAGTCCACCGGGGCATGTGGACTGGGGCGCGCACCTCAAGCTGAAGAGTCGTTCGAGTCGGTCTCCGGCGACGGAGGTGCTAGCAGGCGTCAGCGCAGCGCTCACCGAGCAGATGGGCCGCGACATCGTTCTTGAGCTGGACACTCCGCTGGAGCTGGATGTGGACAAGTACACGGGGCTGCGCTGGGAGCCGGTCCCCGCAGGCACCGCGCGGGGTGGCGAACTGCTGTATCGGTTCGCGCATCCGCTTCGGCGGGGTGTCCCGTGCACCGCTCGCGTGATCCTGGTCGAGTTTTCTGCGCGAACCTCAATGACCATCGCCATCGGTACCGACGATGGGGCGCTGGCGCCCGGAGTGGACACGCACGCTCTGCGACCGCCCTGGCTCAATGACCTGCTCGTGCGGGTCACGGCGGTGTACGAAGGCCGAATCGTCGACGCCCACCCACTGCATCCGGGCGACATCCGCTGGTTCGTCGACCGCACACTTCTGTCGGCAGACCGTCGCGTTCCGGTTGTGGTGGTCACCCCCCGTGAGGACGGAACCTTCGTGATTCCGCCGGTTCAGCTGGCCCGCGAGCTGGTGGGCCAGGCGCATGTCTACTTCATGCCCGAACACACCACATCCTTTGTGCTGACCGACACGCTGGAGGACAAGCGATGGTCTGCGTTCTGGGGGGCGGTGCGGATCTATCTGCCCGGTCTGTCTCTGAATGATGACCCGTCAGACCATCCGCTGCTCCTCCCCGACCGCCTTGAAGACGCCTACGTGCGGGCGACGGTCCTGGGTCGACTGCCCTCGCCCGATCTGCAGCTGCCCGAGGATGAGGTCACGGAAGGACCCGGTGAGGAATCCGGCGACCCCGGGCCGCGGTCCACGACCGATCCTCAGCGCGGGGCAGCCGGTCCAGGCAGCCCGATCACGATCACCGCCCCGACCGCGACCGCGACTCCGGCCCCAACCCCGACCGCGACTCCCGCCCCAACCCCGACCGCAACTCCGGGCTCGACCCCGACCCCGACCATCAACGTCACCCTGGATCACGAAGCCGCCGCCGAAATTGTGCGCGGCCTCCTCAGTGAGCAGCTCGCCGCCGTGCGTCGGCGCATGGATCAGATCAACGAGACAATGGCCACCGTGGCCGACGAGGTCGAACAACTCCATTCGCTGGTGCAGATCAACGGAACCGGCGCCTCGGCGCTGGACCGCAAGCTGGACCGCCTGATCACCTTTGTACGCCAGGCCCTGCCCAGCACCGAAGTCGAGGTCGATCTGAGCGCCCACGCCGCCTCAGAGGAGCAGGAGCTCTCCGCCCTGGCCGACGTGGTGTCGCGCGCCCAGCAGGAACAGCTGGAGAGCCTGCTGGTGCTCGACAGCGCCATCGCCGCCGCACAGAAGAGTCCGTACGAGGATCACGAGACGGTGGAGCTGGTCCTGGGCGTCATGGCCCGTGTGTCGGCCCGCCGGGTGGAAGGCAAGCTCGGTACCAGCCTGCGAGACGCCTTCAAGGAGTTCGGGCTCAACTACGCTTCGGCGATTCCGACGGCGACTTCAGCGCGTCTGCGCGAGCAATATCAGTTCACCGACGAAGGTGGTCAGGTACACGAATGTCACGAACACATTCGACTGGGCAGCACGTACGACCCTCGCTATTGCCTCAGGATCTACTTCACGTCAAAGGCGTCGGGGGAGTCGCGGTTTGTGATCGGGCATGTGGGGCGGCACTTCGAGGTGAAGACGACGACGTGAGGGGGCGACGTGAGGGGGCGGTGTGAGTCCGATCCCGATCGGCGTTCCGTGGACCCGCCCCAACGGCTACTCTCAGGTCCCAACCCCTCCCTTTTGGGCCCTCTCCAGGATTGGATCAGCACCATGATCGACGGCATTGCCCCCAAAGACGTTGAACTCCTGACCGCCTTTCTGGGTCATGAGGATCGCATGCCCGAGTGCCTCGGATTTCCCGAAGCCTGTGGCTTTCTCTTCAGCATCGTCAGCGCCCCCACCCTGGTGAAACCCCACGAGTGGCTGCCCAACTTGCTCGGTGACGAACCCGCATTCGGCGAGGTTGCGGAGGCCAACGAGGTTCTGCAGGCCGTCATGCGGGTCTACAACCAGCTCAACAGCGCCGTCCTGGAGGAGAACGTCGCCGCAATCCTGCCGCCTCCCCCGGCTGACCTTGCCGAATACTCCGCGCCGGACTGGGAAAAATCGTTCACCAGTCGCTGGATCACGGGCTTCTTTGATGGTCACGAGTGGCTCGACTCCAGCTGGACGGAGGCCCTCATGCGCGCTCGGCTGGACACACAAGAAGCGTTGGGGGGCATCGAGTTGAATTTCGATGTCATGGAGTCCCAGATAAATGGACGCTTGGTCTGGAAGGAGATGAGCGATCCCGATCTGACCTTCCAACAGCTCTTTGACGACCTGCGGGGGGACTTCAAGGCGTGCGCGGTCAATTATGCAGCGCTCGGGCGGCGGCTCTACCTGCAGGCGCTTGAGAAGGAGCCATCAGGCTCAGGGGCCGGTGGCTCGACCCATACCGCCTCGACGCGGTCCGCCTCGACAGCCCCCGCCCTGGGCCCCACCGAAATCGCCGACCTCACCGCCTTCCTCACCCAGGCCCGGCGATCCGAGGACGCCTTCACCTACCACCAGCTCCGCGGCTTTCTCTTTGCCGTGGTGACCGCCCCTGATGA
>JBDNHE010000142.1:0-2440 GCA_041688945.1 Gemmatimonadota bacterium
ATGGGCCCCAAGGGTGCTCACCGTCGCCCCAGAACAGCCCGAATACCGGCCCGTCAACCCGCTTCGACCCTCACCGCTGCCATGCCCTCGACCCCCGGTGCGTTTTTGTTGCTCGCCCACCCCAATCGCTCAATTTAGGTCAGAGTAGACCATTCCGACCCCCGCAGAATCGTATCGGGATGGACCAGGATCCACGACCGGTGTTTCGTCGCACCCGAGAGCGGCAAGGATTACTGTCCCAAGAGCAAGGTGCCGAAACAGCGGAATCTCAGAAATCATTCCGTTCCGGCCTGTTCAAAGCACCCTGCCGCCAAAGTGCGAGAATGGGGCACCGGTCAGCGCCACGCAGTTCCAAGGGTGCGTCGATCGGCTCTTTGTAGAATTCAACACCCTCGATCCCGTCTAGCCCGATATCGCGGAGGTTGCTGCCCCAGTGGCGCTGCTCGATGCCATCTATGAAGAGGCGAACGCATGAACTTCGGTCTGCCGGAAACCACTTCATAAGATCACCGACACTAAAGGCACTGCGGAAAACAGGGTCCATCGAGTCAAGCAGGCGGGCGGGACCCACCCGGTGGGCGGATTTGAGACGTTCTCTGAAGCCGTCGATAGACGCTCTATGGCGAAGCTCAAAACCCTGGGTCTGTACGACTAGTCCGGAAATTGCTAGCGCCTGTATCGCTAGGACGACGTCAACAGTGAGCTGCTCTCCAGGCGACAACACCACCGGAATGGTGTCTGATGATTGGTAGCCGAGTGCGGTGACGAGCATCCGGTAGGCACCGCCGGCAGGCAGAGCGATAGTGAACCGCCCCCCAACATCCGACACTAACTCACGACGCCATTGCGCCTCGGGCTCCCATATCAAGACTTGGGCAGTCGAAACAACGGAGTTCGACTGGGCATCCAACACCCGGCCCACGACGACTTGTCCTGCCAATCCGGTGGGTGTCGTCAAAAAGGAGACTAAAACGCACGGGACTCCGAGAAGACACATGGCCATCGATGGCGCTCGAATCATCGAGATCTCGCGCGAATCAACTCTTGGCGAATGATCGAATCCATGGCGCTATCTGAACTAAATCCGTGAATCTTCCGCGAGTTGACTAGGAACGTGGGCGTACCAGCCACTTGAAGAGCATGAGCAGCGATCGTATCTGCCACCAGCTTCTGATGCGGCGCGCGGGTGACAACGCAGTCTCGAAGCGCGTCAAGGTCGTCAACCCCCGCCTGCGCCCCAAAATCCGTCCAAGACTTCTGGCCGAGTTGGTCTCGGTTCCAAAAGAGCTCGTGATACATAGCTGGCCCGCGACCCTGTTCGGCCGCGCACAGCCATGCCAATGCTGCATTCTCGGCGACCTCTGACCATACGTAATTCCTGAGAACTACCTGCACAGAATCGCCGAACCGGTTTGGCAGATCCAGCATGTAATCCGCCGCCCTGGCACAAACCGAGCATTCAAAGCTGAGAAACTCAACGACCGTAACTGGCGCGTCGTCCTTTCCAACTCGGACACCTGCCAGCGAATACTGCTCCCAGTCCTCGACAAACTGTGGTTGCGATTTCCTGTAGGCGTCATAGTACTGGAAGCCACGGAAAGAGACTGCACAAAGCGCAGCAACAACGATCAGAACTGTTCCAATGTCGGCCATCCGCTTCATCGCTGCTACCTAACGGTCGGGGGATGGGGTTCCGCAGCCGCCCCAAGGATGGGAACGGCTGCGGACACCACGGTGAGATCAGTTGGGGCCACAGAGTCCTGGACCGTCCGGTCGGGGCATGCAAGCGGTGCACCACGTCCCACATTGCGATCCGAACTTGCACTCGGTCGCAGCACAGCCCAGAGCAGTACTGGCGGCCGAGGGCGCGGGGACCGCCGCAGCCAAGCCAATGATCGCCAGCCCAACGAGAAGTAGTCTCTTTCGCATGTGATCCTCCTTAAGTTGTGAGGCCGAGCGTTACGCCCGGCCACTGCGCGTGTCGTAGTTCATTTCATGATTGAACAACATACCCGTGGTTGTCAAGCGTCGTGTTTCGGAACGCCATCTCGCCTCGATTGTCCCGATCCACCAGGAAACCAGCTGCGAAGACTCATGAGACGGCCCTGCGGTGTCTGCATGGAGGTAGTCGATACCGAAGCCGTCGATGGCTCCGTGGACGGAGCAGGTTGCGAGAGCCGGTGGTCAAACGACCAGTCAGGCTTCCCGGCCACATCATAAGACGAACTTTCGGACCACGTTTCCCGGGGCCAAAGCAACCATTGCCCACCGAATCGATTCGCGAGGGTCGGAGGGCGGTTGCGGGAGATCTAGAAGCCTGTTGAAGAAGTGGGGCGAGCCGCGTTACGAGCGCCATGGGGCCAGATTCGAGGCGGATCGGCGAAGGCATAGCCATCAGCTACGTCGAGGCGGTCCAACGACGAAGATGGCCCCATGCCGC